>CAZLHX010000068.1:0-15190 GCA_964559475.1 uncultured Candidatus Bathyarchaeia archaeon
CCCCCTCTCTTTTCAATGTGGTGGAGAAGATATCTGAAAATATACCAAGGAAGGCTCTGGAGCTTAAGAGTGAGTTAAACTCCGAGGAAAAGAAGATAGCTCGGAGCACCCTGAAACTTGTTCAAGAATGGCTTGAGGAAGATCTGGAAGAAAAAGCCGATTACTTGGATAAAGAAAAGATCTCAGTCTATTACCGGATAGCTTGGCTTATATCCGTTACAGGTCGCTGACCTCTAGAGATAAGTGACTATGAGAAGATCCTTATCCATGATCTTGATAAAGCTGGTTATAATTGGCGCCAGATAGGGTTCGTGTTTAACCGTGAACCCGCTTTAATAGAAAAGGTCCTGCTTGAGCCAGTGCCTGAGAAAGTTGAATGATTAACGTTTTTTCTATATACTAGTTTTCCCTTTTATGTGTCATGGAGCTAATTTCCGAAGTATTTGATGAAGTCAAGAAGCTGAGACCTAGGATCATTAAACTAACCCGGGAGATGATATCAATACCCTCTCCCAATCCACCTGGTAACGAGGTGGAAATCTCAAACTACCTAGTAGAACAACTAAATAAGATAGGTTTCACCACAGAACAAGTAGAATCACAGCCTAACAGGGTAAATACTCTGGCTAGTCTCAAGGGCATAAGTGAAGAACCAGGGCTGGTATGGAACGGTCATGTAGATACTGTCCCAATCGGCAACCCTGATTATTGGACGGTGGAGCCTCTTGGAGGGGAGATTAAGGAAGGCCGTATTTATGGTAGGGGAAGTGGCGATATGAAGGGAGCTATAGCTTCCGCGATGGTTGCTGCTCAGGCCATACAGGCGGTCGGTGTAAAGCTAAAGGGTGATCTTCACATTCACGCCGTTGCTGATGAAGAGTATTTCGGTAGATATGGGTCGAAGTATCTCTGTGAAAAAGGATACGTCAAAAACATAAATATGGGCATAGTAGGGGAGGGGTCCACTAGCCAGGGAAAGATTATGGCAAGACCAGCAGTTCGTGGAAGGACCCTTGTTAAGATCCATGTGAAAGGAAAATCCGCTCATAGCAGTCGACCCCAAAATGGGGTTAATGCTGTTCTTAAGATGAGCAAGATCCTGCTCGCTATCGAGGAGACTGAGTTCAGTTTTCCCAGGCACAAAATACTACCTGACCCCACCATCGCACCAGGGACCATGATTAAGGGAGGAACCAAGGATAACATAATACCGGAGGACTGTGAGACCATCACAGATGTCCGTACGGTTCCCGGAATGAAGCCCGAGGGAGTTATCGATGATATTCGGGGAATAGTCGCTGATCTCCGGAGCAGTGACCCGGACCTAAACGCGACAGTCGATTCTCCTCTCAATAAACCACCCAGCGAAATACTAGTGACTGATCCCCTGTATAAGGCAGCTGACCGTGCCACCCGTAAAGTAATGAATTATGTCCTCGAGCCAGTTGGGGCCTCTGGAAGCAATGATACCAGCTATCTCACAAACATCGCTGGAATACCTGCAATGGCCTTTGGACCCGGTGGTGGAAACGCTCACGGTCCGGATGAGTGGGTGGACATAGAGATGCTCGTAAATTTTGCCAAAATATACGCTCATATGTTCATGGACCTACTGGGCTGAGTCTGATTTCCTCATATTTTATATCATTTTTCTGCGATTACATTACCATGGTAGATGAGATCGATGAAAAAATCTTAAGGCTCCTTGAGAAGAATGCCCGGATGACTTATGTTGATATTGGCAGAGAGGTAGGCCTGAGTGAAGGTGCCATCCGGAACAGGGTCCAGAGTCTAGTTGAGAACGATGTCATACAGAGGTTTACCATCGAGAAAAGCACTCAGGTGGGAGTCAGGGCACTCACGATGATAGCCGTAAATCCTGGCACCCCCACCTTCGAGATCAGTCAGAAAGTGGATGAACTGAGGGGGGTTGAGCGAATCTACGAAGTCACAGGGGAGTATGACATAATCATGGTATCCACGGGAAGCAATATTGAAAGCATAAACAGGGTGATAGAGGATATCAGAAAGATAAAAGGCGTAGAGAAGACGAATACTATCATAGTTCTACGAACAATATGAGGTACAATAATGAAGGTCTATTTCGCAGGAAGTATAAGAGGCGAAGCCCCAAACACAGAGTGGTTCCATGTTCTAATCAATCACATTTCTCGATATGGGAAAGTCCTAACAGCGCACAGCTTCGGCTTTCCCTACGACGAAGAAATCAAGTTTGATGACCATAGGATTTATGAGACTGACATCGGATGGTTAAGGGACGCAGACGCCCTAATAGCAGAGGTTACTGCACCCAGCTTGGGCGTAGGCTACGAGATAGCCAAAGCTGAAGAATGGGGAAAACCAATCTTGTTACTCTACAAAGAAAGACCTGAGCGAAAACCCTCCGCAATGCTAAACGGTAACAAGAACCTCAAGATGGTGAAATACAACGATGATCAAGAAGCCCTTAAGGCTATAGATAACTTCGTAAAGAAGATTTCAGAATAACCTAGATCTATCCAGTATAAACTTCGAAAAAATAATAGCTTTGAATCATATTATATACACATTTTATCACTTTTCATTTAATGGAGTCTCATGCTAAGAACATCTTTAAGAAAAAATTTGGAACTAAGCCAGAAGTTTTCTCCGCACCGGGCAGAGTTAACTTGATAGGAGAACACACAGATTACAATGAAGGATTTGTATTACCCACCCCACTGAGTCTCTGCGTATACGCTGCTGTTAGACGGCGCAGTGACGACTTGTTTAACGTATATGCATTTGATCTCGATGAAGAGACGAGCTTTAAATTAGAAAATATTGTATACGACTCTAAAAAGCCCTGGAGTAATTATATAAAAGGAGTCATAAATTCCCTCCATGATGATGGTCATAGTTTTTCTGGTGCAGATATTGCAATAACCGGGGATGTTCCCATTGGCTCTGGGCTAGCAAGTTCCGCAGCCCTGGAAATTTCCATTATTAGAGCCTTGGATGAACTCAATGATCTAGATCTTGATATTGTTAAGATGGCTTATATTGGGAAACGAGCTGAGAACGAGTTCGTAGGGGTACAAACTGGCATCATGGATCAGTTTGTCGCCAGCCTGGGAAAGCATGGAGAGGCGCTCTTTATAGACTGTAGACATAATAGTTATTCGAGTATACCCCTTTTTGACGATTATACAATCGTTATAGCTGATGCCCTCAAGAAGAGGGAACTTGCCTCAAGTGCTTATAATGAGAGGAAATCTGAATGCCAGAAAGCTGTTAGCATTTTGAAAGAATTCTATCCTGGTGTCGAGGCTCTTAGAGATGTAAATATCGAGATGCTAAAAGATCCCTGGGAGGCTCTACCCAAAGTTGTAGCTCAACGAGCCAAGCACGTCGTAACTGAGAATAAAAGAGTCCTAGAATCGGTAGAATTTCTCAAGAGAGGCGATGTAGAGGAATTTGGCCAATTAATGTATAACAGTCATGAGAGCCTTCGATATGACTATCAAGTCTCATGCTTAGAATTAGATACCCTTGTTGAAGCCACAATGGATATGGATTATGTTATTGGTGCAAGGATGACAGGGGCAGGATTTGGTGGCTGTACGGTTAATATCGTGGAAGAGGGAAAAGTTGAGACCTTCAAATCAGATATTAAGCAAAAATATGAGGATGCACTCGGAAACACTCTGAAGATCTACCTTGTATAGAATTTGAGATGTAAATCATCCTCTGCTCCAGTATTTTTTTACATAATCTGTTGCAGTCATGAATTCTACATCTGGATATTTTTGGATGTAATCAATTATCCCGTTTAGGCATAGTAGTCTACTGGGCCTGCCTGTAACTTGAGGGTGATTAGTTAAGCAAAAGACTGAATTTTCTTGATACCTGGCATCAAATTCTATTGACCAGGCATCGACTGTCTCCTTTATGGTGGACCCCCAGTCATAGTAGAAAGTCCAGTCATCAAGATTATAGGCAACTGGGATCTCTAGAAGACTTGATTTTTTGCCGTTAATTATATTGTAGAAACTTTCTTCGGCTCCCATATAATCGCTGTTCCACATGAAGCCTAGTTCTTCTAGAAATTCATGGGTTCTCTCACTGGGTCTCCACCGGGGTGTTCTGTGCCCTAGAATTTTCTTTCCTGTAAATTCTTCGAGGATTTCCCTGCTCTTAATAATCCCTTCTTTTTCCTCATCGGGGTCCATTGCATTATATCCTCTATGGGTATAGCCGTGACATGCTACTTCATGTCCCCTGCTTACGATTTCCTCAACTGCCTCAGGGTACCTCTCTGCAGTTAGTCCCACTACACAGAAAGTACCCTTAATCTCGTACTCATCAAGAAGGTCCATGATCCGGTAAACACCTTTCCGGGGGCCATACGCCCCCTGAGTGATCCAGTAAGGAATCCCCGGATGGATCTCCTCGAACGCAGTCTCTCCATCAAGATCAAACGTAAGTAGAACTGGAAATGGTTTGGAATCACGCATAGATTTCAATGGTTCTATAACCATATAAGAGTTGAATAAATCGAATCCATTGGAAATCAGATATAAGCTAAGAGAAACGGCCGGTTACTGTTATATTATCCAGTACTCTCTGAGTAAATTGCTTAACTCTGTAATAATATCCTTTACAGCTTCTATCTGAGACTCATAAGACTCAGGTTCTGTATACTCCGAGATGTCCAGTTCTCTACCTAGTAGTCCGACAAATATTGCGTACATTCCCTCTGCCACCGTCTTCGGATTATAACCGCTGCAACTCATATTAACCACAGGAATTTTACTGTGATCCGATACCTCGCGTACCAGATTTCCGATACTGTGAAACCCATCATAGGTGAGTCTGAGACTTCCCAGTGCATCACTAAAGTGAGGATCTGCTCCTCCATTCCTGATAATAACCTGAGGTTTGTACTGTTCAACCAGGGGTTTGAAAACTTTCTCAAGAACGAGGTCCATGCCTTCGTTATCAGTGTAGGGTGGTAAGGGGATGTTAACAGTATACCCTTCCCCTTCTCCCTTTCCGATTTCCTCGGTGAAACCTCGTCCCGGGTATATACTGAGTGGATCTTGATGAACGTCGATAAAAAGTACATTAGAGTCATCATAGAAGATATCCATGGTGCCATTACCAGCATGAACGTCAGTATCCAATATCATAACCCGATCATATTCAGGTCTCTCAAGAAACGCCTTTGCGCAGAAGGCCACATCATTGAAGACGCAGAATCCACCGCCGTAATCAGAGCCCGCATGGTGAAGCCCCCCTCCGACACAGTCTATTAATTTATAGCCCTGGGAAACAAGTTCAACGGCTTTCTTAGCGCCACCAACTATGAGTCTGGCGCCCTCAATAATATCTTGGGATAATGGAGTGTCTCTTGTTAACCTATAACCTGTTTCTGCCAGTCTCTGAACCTTTTCGATATAACCTCGTTCATGGACTAGAAGGAGGTCTTCATCATCTGCTGGATCCTGTTGTATCTGATCAATCTCTGGATCATCTAGAACCCCTTTACTTTTTAGAAGCTCCATGTATCGTGGAAATCTCTCTCCCCTGAAAGGGTGACCTGACCCAAAATCGTATTTCTGCAGCTCGTCGTGATATATTATGGCTATATTATTCATTGAGTAAAAATATTCAGCATTGGTAAAAGACTTTAGGCATACTACTTCTGATAATAGTTTTTTCAGGCTCTTGGGTAAGACCCGAGTATTTTAATTGAGGTTGTTACCTTTTCTAGGTCCTCTAAGCTTAGCTGGACTTCTGGGTCTCTTTCATGTCCCTCGAATTCGATGTAGAAGATATACTCCCAGGGTTTACCGATGAGGGGCCTTGACTCGATCTTGAGAAGGTTGATTCCTTGATCGCTTATGGCATGTAAGGCTTTTAGTAATGACCCTGGTTTATGTTCTACTATAAATAGTAGTGTTGTTTTATCTCTACCTGTAGGTTGCATTTTTTCTTTACCAATGATAAGGAACCTAGTCCAGTTTTCTTTATGAGTCTCAATGCCTTTTGCCAAGACTTTCATGTTATAAACTTCTGCAGCCCTGCTACTGGCGATTGCAGCAGCATCAGTCAGACCTTCTTCTTTGATCAGCTTCACACTTCCAGCTGTATCGTAGGTATTTACTGCTTCGAAGCCGTGTTTTTCAATGAAAGTCCTGCTCTGTCCAAGAGCCTGAGGATGACTGTAAACCTTCTTTATATCCTCGAACTTGGTCTCTGGGTTTATTATGAGAGAATGGGTGATCCTTAAGATAGTCTCTCCCTGAATTAAGACGGCTCTTTCTTGGAGTAGGTCAAAGGTAAGATGTATGCTTCCTTGAATTGTGTTTTCCACTGGGACTAATCCCAGTTCCAATTCGCCATTCTCTACTTTTGTGAATACATCTTGAAGATAAGGCAGGGGTACTGCCTGGGCTTTGTCTCCCCAGTGATTTATTATTGCTTCCTCGCTATAAGCGCCTGGTTCGCCCTGGTAAGCTACTTTCATAGTCTCTCTTCTGCCTCCACACAGAGATCGATTATCTTCCTGAATATCGCAGACACTTTTTCAGGGTCTAGATCCCGTTCTACTGCAAGTTTTCGTACCTGTTCGATTACTTTATCTTCACGTTTTCTATCAATTATGGGCTTTCCATATCTTTGTTTTATTTCACCGATATTTTTTGCAACTTGAACTCTTTCCTCTATCTTATCCAGTATCTCCTCATTGAGCCTGTTGATCTCAGTTCGATATTCTTCTATTTCTTCTTGATAGTTCATTTATCTGCTTCCTTGAATTGTTTGATATGCCCTGCTTCTAGAAGATAATCTGCTAAGACGAGTGCCATTGCTGATTCTACAACTGGTACTGCCCTTGGTACGATACAGGGATCGTGTCTCCCCTTAATCTCGACTGTGCAGGGCTTCATCCCCTCGATATTAACTGTTTGTTGAGGTTTACTGATGCTTGGAGTTGCCTTGAATGTGATGATGCATGTTATGGGCATACCATTAGTGATTCCACCTTGAATTCCTCCGCAATTATTGGATTTGGTTATAATCTTTCCCTTCTCAAGAAGGAACTCGTCATTACTCTCTGAACCCCTCATTTCGGCATGTCCTACACCGGCACCGAACTCTACTGCCTTCACTGCTGGGATACTATAGAACATCTTCGAGAGTTCTCCTTCAAGATTTCCAAAAACAGGGTTACCAATACCCGGTGGAACGTTTAGAGCAATAGCCCTGACCTGTCCTCCGATGCTATCCCCTTCATCTCTAATTTTCTCTAACAGGTTCAGCGTAATCTCAGCTGTATCTTTGTGAGGACAACGGACCACATTTGATTCTGTAAAATCTCTTATCTCGTCAAATGTAATCTCTGGGGCTTCAACATCGCCAATTTTGCTGGCATACGCGAGTACTTCTATATCCAATTCTTTCAGGAGCTCTTTGGCTAAGGATCCTGCCATAACTAATCCCGCTGTGTTTCTGCCACTGAACCTTCCGCCACCCCTGTAGTCCTGGTAGCCTCCAAATCTTATCTCTGCTGTATAATCTGCATGCCCTGGTCTTGGAGTCCATCTCAGTTCATCGTACTTGCTTGAGTCAACGTCTTTATTCCATACCAGCATGCAAATGGGTGCGCCTGTGGATACACCGTTAAGCAACCCGGAGATGACCTCTACTTTATCTTCTTCCTTGCGAGTTGTTGTTATGTTACTCTGACCGGGGCGTCTCCTGTCCATTTCTTTCTGGATTTGGTCCAAATCAATTTTGTATCCTGCTGGAAAACCATCTAAAACGACGCCTATACATTTTCCGTGGCTCTCCCCGAAGCTTGTTACGACGAGTTTCTTTCCTATACTATTACTCATTACTGTATACTCCTATCTCTGCTCCCAAGCTTTCAAGATGGCTCCAGAACTCTGGATAAGACTTCTCTACGCACTCTGAATTCTTAATAATTGTTTTTCCCTCTGCAACTAGCCCTAGCACTCCAAAGCTCATGGCTATCCTGTGATCATCAAAAGGATCAATAACCGAACCCACCGCTTTACCACCTTTAATCCTTAGAAAGTCTCCCTCTAAAGCAGTCTCAACGCCCATTCCTTCTAGACCGGTTAACATTGACTTCAAACGATCTGATTCCTTGATCCTGAGCCTTTTCAAGCCTGTTAATATACTCTCCCCTCTTGCTGTACTGCAAAGTACTGACGCAATGGGAAAGAGGTCAGGACAATCTCTCACATCAAATCTGGTAGCCTTTAATTCAGATTTTGAAGCCTTGACGGCGTTTTTACCCTTCTCAAGATTTCCCCCCATTTTTTCAAGCAAGTTAATAATTTGACGGTCTGCTTGAGGGCTATCCATATTCAAGTTACCAGCGATCACTTCTCCCGTTAATACCCCTGCAGCTAGGAGAAAAGCTGCGCTGGACCAATCCCCCTCCACATCGAAGGATGTTGGTTTATACGATTCCCGAGGAGATGTAAAGCTTGAATAATCTTCATCTCGTTGAGGCTTGACCCCAAAAGCCTTCATGGCTTCCATAGTCATATTAACGTAAGGTTTGGATTCTAAACGTGTCGAAATATTGATTACAGTCTGTTTTTCTGCTAGAGGGGAGATGAGTAATAAGGCGGAGATAAACTGACTGCTAATATCTCCTCTCAAGGTAGTCTCCCCACCAGGTATAAGACCTCTACCCCTAACAACTACAGGAGGAGTTCCACCTGTTGACTTTATATCAACTCCAAGCTTACTTAGGGAATCCACTAAGGGACCTATGGGTCTTTTTGAAAGACCGGGTCCACCTGTTAAAACACATTTCCCATTTACGAGAGCGGAGACGGCAGTCATGAACCTCATTGTAGTCCCAGATTCTCCACAAAATAGTTCACATTCCGGCTCCCTGAAGGTTCCACCATCAATTATCCAGTTTTCCTCCTTAACCTGCTCGATCCCTAGCTGTTCTAATACTTTACTTGTAGTCTGAGTGTCATCGGATTCTAAGGGTGCACTTATTTTCGATTTTCCATGTGCTAAACTGCTTAAAATAAGGGCTCTATGAGTCATACTCTTGCTGCTGGGGGCATCAATTTTTCCTTCTATCTTACTCTTTTCTACTTTTATGTTCATTTTTCATCCCCAGTCTTTCGAGTATTTCTTTTGAGATGTTCTCTGGGGTTTTCCCTGTTGTATCGATCACCAGATCTGCTACTTTGTGGTAAGTCTGGTTTCTACTCTCGAGGAGTTTGATTGCTTTCTCCCTAGAGTCTTTACCCCAGAGAAGAGGTCTTGAAGTATCCTTTCTTGTTCTTCTGATGATCTCTTCAATGCTGGCTTCAAGAAGTACAAGTTCACCGTTCATCTTTAGAGCCTCAACATTTACTGGTTCCAATACAACTCCTCCGCCACAAGCAATTACGTTTTCATCAAGCTTGCTTACTTTCTGAATAGTTTCTTTCTCTAAATTCCTGAAATATTCTTCACCTTTTTCTTTGAAGATTCGGGTTATCTTCATCCCTGTCTCGTCTTCAATAATTTGATCTGTGTCAACAAACCCATAGCTCATTTTTTCTGCGAGTATTTTTCCTACTGTAGTTTTACCCGTCGCCATGAACCCAAATAATACAAGGTTCAAACCGTTTTACCTCCAAGGGCTTCCTCCACAATTTCAATCATTTGTTCGACTGGTGGCTGTCTCCCCGTCCACATCTCATAGGATATAGCACCCTGATAGACCAGCATTTTCACGCCACTTAGAACCTTACAACCCTTCTCTTTTGCCTCCCTCAAGAGTCTAGTCTCCATTGGGTTGTAAACTAGGTCATATACTAGCAGGTCTGAATGTAAAAATTCAGTTGGAAGCGGTGACCTCTGGGTATTTGGACTCATTCCAACTGAAGTTGCATTGATAAGAATATCTGCTTCCTTAATCCTTTTTTCTAGTTCCTCAAGTCCCCCACCTTTTACTTGGACGCCTGTTTTCTCACTCAGATATTCTGCCAAGTCTAAAGCTTTTCTTCTAGTCCTGTTTAAGATCGTTAGCCTTGAGACTTTTGGAGCAAGTTTATAGGACAGCGCTCTTGAAGCACCCCCGGCTCCCAGAATTAATACTTTAGCTCTATCTAGTTTTTCATAGACTTCTTTTAGAGCTCTTACCCCACCAGAGGCATCGGTATTGGTTCCTATCAAGGTGTCTTTCTTTTTAATAATCGTATTTACAGCACCAATATTATCTGCTTCGGCTGTAACCTCATCTAGGTATCCAATTATTTTACTCTTATGTGGGATTGTGACGTTTGCTCCAATAACGTCTGGGTCCCTTAAACTATCAACTGCATCCTTTAGTTTCTCAGGCGGGACATCTTTTAGACTGTACTTATAATCCAGACCTTGTTCTTTGAAAGCATAGTTATGCATTAGGGGGCTCATGCTGTGTTTGACGGGATATCCTATCAGGTAACATTGTTTCAATCATAAACCCCCATCAAGCTATAGATCTTCTTTAAACTGGAGACTGATAGCTGACCTGGTGCACTTTTCTTATCTTCCAACGAGGCGTATGTGAAAGCAGCACCGAGAAGAGGGCTGATCACTCTTGAGATTACCCCTTTTTCACCCATCCCAAACGAGATATTACCTGGATGCCTGAGGTTAAAATTAAGATATATCATGTTATCTGAGTCTGTGTTGGCTGTTCCAATTATTTTGACTAGATCTGCACTTACTTTCTTGCCTTGTTCGAGTAGATTTTCTATTTCTTTGAGGGAGGGGGTTCCATTGAAGTCATGGTGAGACCCAATTACTTTGCTACCATTTTCTTTAACTGACTTAATTATAGAATTGAGGTTGGGGCTGTCTAATTCTATATCAATAAAATCATATCCAAATTCACTAGCTTGTACGAGAACTCTCAGTCTATCAGAAGAAGTAACCTTCATTTCCCCTCCCTGTTCATAACTACGATTTGTAGCAATCAGGGGTTTAGTACTCGCTACAAGGATCTCACCTAGATCGAGTTCTTCTTGCCTGTAGTCTAGTCTAATCTCAATTAAGTCGACTAAATCATTCAATATATCGATGTCAGAGAAGATCTGATCCATAGTCTTTGCTTGAACTACCCCACATATTTTCAAGGAGGCTCCTCCAACACTTTTCGGATCTCATTCTCAGAGACTACCTCTAAGACTGGCTCACTCCCCAGTCCAGTAGGTAAAACAAACCTGATTTTACCTTGCTCTGCTTTTTTATCCTTTTTCATAACTTCTAGAATTTTTTTTGGGTTCAGTTTAGGATATTTAATTGGAAGCTCCAAATTTTTACATATTTGAAGTTGTCTATGGTGTTCACTTTCATTGAATAAGCCTCTATTTACTGCTATTCTTGCTGCATACTCCATGCCTATCGATACTGCTTCTCCGTGTCTTATCCCTGATAATTTTTCGACTACGTGACCGAGTGTATGTCCATAGTTTAGAGAAGCTCGGATGCCGAGATTATCATGTTCATCTTTTTCAACGTAACGTGCTTTTATGACTGCGCAACGTCCAATTAGCTGTGATATTTTATCAGATTGACTTGAGATGATCTCCTCTTGACTGTTTTCAAGGATGTCCAGAATTTCCTTATCTGCTATCACTCCGTACTTGATTATTTCTCCCAGACCAGCGGTTACCTCGACCAGTGGAAGGCTCTGTAGGAGATTTGGATCTATCACTACGGCGGCTGGTTGATGAAAGCTTCCTATTAGGTTCTTTCCTTTAGGATGGTTTACCGCTGTTTTTCCCCCTATACTGCTGTCGACCATCGCCAGTAGTGTTGTTGGGATTTGAATTACTTTTATGCCTCTTAAGTAGATGCTTGAGACGAATCCTGCAACGTCTCCAACCGCCCCTCCTCCAAGGGCTATCAATAATCCTTTTCTATCAACATTTTCGTCCAGTAGTTTTCCAATTATTTCGCTGGCATTGTCCCAGGTTTTGGCTTCTTCGCCATCTGGGACAAGAATCTTACTTCTAGTTTTTACAGTTTCGAGCACCTTATCGCCATATAAAGAGTAGATTATTGGATCAGTTACTAGGGTTATACTGGAAATATTTTCAATATTTCTTTCTATTACCTCTTTAAGATTTTCTAAAGCGTATCTTTCTGCAAATATTGGATAGCTTTTTTTTCCAAGATTGACTGTAGTTAAAGGTTTCATCTAATACTCTTTCCAACTGAGGCTGCTACTTTTTCGATATCTCTCATTAAGGATTCGAACTCGTATGGATGTAAGCTCTGAGCCCCGTCGCTCAGGGCTTCCTCAGGGTTTGGGTGTACTTCTATCATAAGTCCATCGGCTCCTGCTGCAACCGCGGCTCTGGACATAGGGTTTACAAGACTTCTCACACCAGTTCCATGGCTTGGATCCACGACTATCGGTAAGTGACTTATTTGCTTGATAATTGGGATGGTTGAAAGATCCAGAGTGTTTCTTGTAATGGTCTCAAATGTTCGTATCCCTCGTTCACACAGAATGACTTCTTGGTTTCCCTCGTTCAGAATATATTCAGCGCAGCCGAGCCATTCCTCTATGGTTGCCGCGAATCCCCTTTTCAGTAATACAGGCTTTTTGGCTCTGCCAACTTTCTTAAGTAGAGGGTAATTCTGCATGTTCCTGGCTCCTATTTGAATAATATCGGTGTAACTCTCCACGATTTCCACATCCTCAGGGGAAAGAGCCTCTGTTATTATTGGTAAACCTGTTTCTTTTCTAGCCTCATCCAGCATCTTCAGCCCTTCCAGTCCATGTCCTTGGAAGCTGTAAGGCAGGGTTCGGGGTTTGAAGGCGCCTCCTCTAAGAATATGTGCTCCAGCATTCTTTACTTCATGTGCTGCTTGTAGTACTTGTTCTCTCGATTCTACGCTGCATGGTCCTGCAATGATTACGAGTTTTTTACTTCCGAAAGTATTTTCACCTACTTTGATCAGCGTCTTTTCGTCTTTTTCTTTCTTTACTGCTAATTTTATTTTTTCTGAAACTTTCATTTTATTTTTTTCTCCATCACGTCAATAACGGCTTTCTCTATTGCTTCAGGGGTTAAGTTGTGTTTTTCATATAGGCTCTGGAGGTTTCGACTTGATTCTCCGAAAAGATCGTTTACTCCAACACGTTTGAGTGGTACAGGATAATTTTCACCTAGAACCTCTGCTACTGCTCCGCCGACTCCCCCAATAATATTATGTTCTTCTACAGTTACAATTGCTCCTGTCTTATGAACCGATTTAATTAGAGCCGCCTCATCTATAGGCTTGATGGTGTGCAAATCTAGAATGTTTGCCTCTATCTGTCTTTCCTTTAATAATTTGGCAGCCTCTACTGCGAAAGTTAGTGGTACTCCCGCTCCCGCAATGGTGATATCGGAGCCCTCACGAACAGTATTGATCTTCCCAATCTGAAGATCAGGTTCATCAGAGTAAAGCACGGGAGAACTTCCTCTTACTAAACGTAGGTAAACAGGACCAAAGTGACTGACTGATTGATTTAGTAGCACCTTTGTAGAGGGGGCATCAGCAGGGACTTCAACAGTCATATTGGGGATAACACGCATTAAAGCTAAGTCAGAGAGCATTTGGTGGCTACCTCCATCGGCGTAAGGACTTAAACCACTGTGAGTGGCCACAATTTTAACATTTAGAGCTTGACTGGCTACTGAGTTTACTATCTGTTCCCATGCTCTCCCTGCTAGGAAGAAGGCAAAACCGCAGATTAATGGTATCTTGCCAGACATAGCTAGTCCAGCTGCTACTCCTACCCCATCTTGTTCACTGATTCCTAATTCGATAAATCTATCAGGATAAGTCTCCTCGAAGTAGCTGGTTTTTGTACTATCAGATACGTCAAGATCTAAGACTATTATATCCTTATTTTCGCCTAATTCCAGTAATGTGTGTCCGAAAGTCTCTACCTGTGACATCGTTTGCATGCTTATTCGCTTCCTAACTCAGCTAGGGCTTTTTGGAAATCAGTTTTACTTGGAAGGCTCTTAGCGTACTTGTTTCCTTCTAAGAAGCTGATGCCTCTGCCCTTTGTGGTGTCTGCGATCAGTACACTGGGCTTCCCATGGGTGTTTTCACATACTTCAAGAGCATCCAGAAGGTTGAACTGATCATGCCCGTTAACCCTTAATGTGTTCCAACCAAAGCTTTCCCATTTTTCCACGAGAGGTTCAACTGCCTTGACGTTCTCTGTATTGCCTGTGAGTTGGTACTGGTTTCTGTCTACAATCGCGACAATATTATCTAGTCTATGGTGAGCTGCCGTCATTGCTGCTTCCCATACCTGGCCCTCTTGAAGCTCCCCATCACCAATAATCACGTAAATCCTGAAGCTACTCTTATCCAGTTTTGCCGCTATACCCATGCCTACTGCCATACTCAAGCCCTGTCCTAGACTACCTGTTTTTGCATCGACCCCAGGAGTAACAGTATCACAGTGTCCTTGAAGCCTGCTCCCTATCTCTCTAAGAGTTGTTAGTTCTTCAGGTGGGATATATCCTGCTTCACATAGCACAGCGTATAAGGCAGGGACAGCATGTCCTTTACTGAGAATAATTCTATCTCTTTCTTCCCAGTCAGGGTTTTTTGGATCATGTTGCATTTTCTTAAAATATAAGGTGGCAAGGATCTCTATCACGCTTAAGCTTGCTCCTAGGTGTCCGGAGCCTGCATCGGCTACCATTTTTAAGACTTTTTTTCGGAGATCCTTAAGGAGTTCTCCAAAAGGCCTGGGTCCCGTACTTGTGTGAACAAGGTTACCTGTTACACTAAGTTCGTCTTCTATGGTGAAGCTGGTCATGAACTCTCCAAGAGTAGTTAGTGTAACTCCTCTGAATTCAGGAGGTTCACCATAGTCTACTAATTTTAAATCCCTTAGGTTCTTGGCATGATCTCTCAGTCTCTCTAGGGGGACGTTATATCTTTTGGATATTTCTCTCAGAACTGAGGTTATCGATGCAGGCACTCTTGGGATATTCGTAAGGATAAGAACTTGATCCTTGGAAATATTACGAAGAACCAGTTTTCTTAGGTCTTCAAGTTGCGTCTGCGTTAATGAAATTGGCGCATTGATAACACCTTCTTTGCAGGCAATAGGACATTATTTATCCTTAAAAAGAATTCTGGGCAGGTCAGGGTA
>CAZLHX010000069.1:0-15116 GCA_964559475.1 uncultured Candidatus Bathyarchaeia archaeon
TAACAGGCATGTCCGCAGCAAGACCATCAGCTCTGATATCAGGGAAGCTATTGGTGGACTGGGTAACTGGCGACCCTATGACTTCAGGCACTTTTTTCTCACCTGGATGAAGCTTGCTGTTGCACGTAGGGCTTGTGATGAGGGTTACAGGATCTACTGGGCAGGTCAGAGGGCCAAGACAGCTGACATCTATGACCTATACAAGGATGAGATACTAGGTGTTATCATTGAGGATATGAGGCAGCAGTACGAGAAGGCCCAGTTCTACCTGCTTCCCAGTAGGAGGTCTGATGAGGAAGCTATGAGGCTTCAGACTCTTCTTGACTTTGCCCAGATATAGGGGTGGCCCGAGGACAAGATTAGTAGACTAAAAAACATCATGACCAAACCCATCTCCTTTGAGGAAGGGTTAAGAGAGTTCAAGCAGATGGAGGAAAACCTCATCAGGAAGAGGTAATTTGGCTTTCATAGACACAGCATCTCTCTTTCCAGCCTTTATACTTCCTGTTTTAACTGGCAGACATTTTCCAGCCAAAAAGTGGATACGACTACTGTAGTCGTAATAGACTTTGGCTCTTTCATGTAAGCGTATTAATTATAATTAGGTTAGTCTACTAGTCTTCTTGTTGACGTGACGCGAAATAATAAGCCACCTATTATTTCGGAAAACTCATAGATTATTTCGTATGTAATTACGTACAGTATTTCAAAGTTTAGGTAGTGGTTCCGATCTGACTCTTAGACCCTCTAGAGCCACTTCTAAGAGAAATAAGACTGATTTTTGTATCCTCTAAAACTTTTGGAAATGTCGTCATTAGCGTCATAGCAGTCCAGTTTTCCCTGCTCTGTGACGGTAATGACGCTATTGACGGTATTCTGGGAGATTTTCTAGGAGATATACTAACTGGATGGACCGAGGCTGGTGAACAATGGAAGGTACCTACTATAAACAAACAGCGTACCTTGAACCAATGATACTAACAGAGGATCACCCATCAGATAACTGGACATGGACATTTAAATCGGAGAGATGGTGGAAATAAGTGAGGCATTTAAGGTCATTAAAACACAAGATAAATAAACATGTCTTCATGATTAGCTTGAGCTTTTATCTTTTATATGTCTATTAACCCGAACATATAGGTGGCTTGATTTATTTCGGCATGACTGGGCGGAGTAATATGAGAAGACTGAGGTTAAGCTTAATTAGAACAGGCTTCTTCAACTTTACTCTTTAAGTCTTTAACATAGTGTTCTACATAGCCGCAGTTGGGATATGCATATGCGACAAGCTCAGCCGCCTTTCCTCTTAACACTGGTTTCCAGTATGACCGGAGCCCTGTTATTAATAACTCACGAGGATCGTGCACATTTAATATGCCCTTTTTCATAGAAGCTCCACACTTAACACAATTAACCTCTTCTTCATCCATTAGATTTCATTAAGTATTAAGCTACTGATTAGTTAATACTTTCTTGGTAGCAATTGGTGTTCTAATGTGTGGTATTATAAGAGGGAGCCTGGTTCTTTTAATTTAACTGGTGCTTAAAGGATCATGATTTTCAGATACTTGAAAAATACTTTAACTTCTTCATGGCTCTTAATGGAGAAACCCCAATGTTGAGTCTACTTAATCAACTTCTATTAGGGGCACTTTTCTTGGTATCCATATTACTTATAGCGTTAACTACTAAAACTATTACAGAAAGGGCAAAGCCAGGTCAAGAATATGTAAGAGATGTATCTGAGCCTGAGGAACGAGTTAGAGTAAGGGAGTTGGGGCTGCCTTGAGGGACACGCTTAGAAACATTTCTTTACTAACCATACTGATAATATCATTTCTCCTTTTGTCCATCGCAATCGACTCTCTGGGAGAAGTCCCTAAATACATTCCACTTCCACGACCGCCTTTCGTAAACCAGTCTGGCGACTTCAGACCAGGAGTCATCGACGGGGATATACCCATAGGGTGGGATGAATCCCCGACACTGGTGGAAGAGGATGTGACACAGATTGATGCAAGCTGTGGCTGTGATAGTATTCCCTTATTTAACATAACAGGGGTGACTGGGACACAGTATCTCCGTGTAAAGCTGGGAGAGAGTTACAGCGGTGAGTGGCTAATGTACAATTCAACAAGCTATCCTTACGCTGGAGAGGCTATTAACGCCAAGATAGGTGAAGCTAGGAAGATCTATATATCTCCTGAGGGCTCCTTTGAAGGATACATCCCAGCTATGAAAAACACTCAGCAGTTGGCAGGAACCAGTAACCTAGAGTATTTCCCTGAGAAGATGATATTTCACTCAGATAAAGAGGTCGAATGCGAGTACGAAATATCTTACAACATCGAAGCTTTTAACCCAGACGAATTGATGAAAGAGTACCTATCTTACAACGCGGGTTATCTGCAAGTTCCTTATGATGTTCAGGTGGCGGTAGAGAACATGACCAGGGATATAGTCACCGGGATTGATTCTAGTTATTTGAAGATAAAGGCCATAGAGTCTTATCTTAGGGATAATTATGTATACACCCTTAATTATACACGCTCCCCCGATGACATGGACCCTGTCCTCTGGTTCTTATTCGAGAGCAAGGAAGGAGTTTGTATCCACTATAACTCTGCCCTGGTCTTAATGGCTAGGAGCATCGGGCTTCCCATGAGGCTCGTCACAGGTTACAGGATCGATCCCGGTAAGCATGTTCAAACAGTTACTTCTCAACAGGCTCATGCATGGGTGGAGGCCAACTTTGAGGACCTTGGATGGGTCACTTTCGACGCCACGGGTCGGGAGGAGGATACAGAGGAGATTGGCGAAGACCATGGTGAGTTAATATCGACGAATACTAGCATAATTTACCAGGATTCTAGCTGCTATAAAAATACTAAATTCATTGTAACTGGGAGGGTAACAGATCCGGATGGGAAACCTGTCAACGGCTTAACAACGCTAATATACCTGGTTACTAAAGCCCCAGAGATTGTCCTCTCGGATAACACATGGGTTGTAATCCAGAATAACACAGGGACTGTCATCTGGGATGACACAGAAATTGATACCTGGGATGAAGCAGACGAAGAACTTTTTCTGGATGGCATCCTATGTGGTAAAACTGTATCAATAGATGACCAGTTTACTGTAAACTGTACTATCCCTCTGAACACCCAGCCAGGTGAGTACGGAGTTAAGGCAATAACACTAGGAAATTCAATATATGAGGGGTCAAATACTGATCCTCCCCTTGATGTCCTCGCACGTTCAACCATAGAGTGCAATACCAGTATCCGGGTAATATCTTGGAAAAGCTTCACCATTGAAGGAAAACTTCTGGAGGAGCAGACCGGGATCCCTTTGAGCGTCCATAATCTTGACGTCATACCGGAGGAAGGACCCTATAGCAGTCTATTCGCAAATGTTGAGGGCATATTCAGATATAATCACGTTTTTGAGCCAGGCACCCATAAAATTATCTTGTACTGGGAGGGGACACCTTACTATAATGGAACAAGAAAGATCCTCAACGTTACTTCTATCCCATTGAGCCTTGATCCTGATCCCATTGAATACTTGGTTCGGGGAGAGACCAATCATATAACTGGAAAAGTACATGCGGAGGAGCTCATCCCTGACCCAGGTGAGCAGGTTGAAATCTATTTAGACGATGAGTTTATTGGTACAGCAGCAACCGGTGAAAACGGCTTTTTTAGGCACTCGTACGCGATCCCTGACTCGACGGCTGTTGGCGAGGTCCAACTATCATACTATCTTTTTGATGACGCGCTGCGCGGGCATGCTACTTCTCAGCTTAGCATAGTAGCCGCCCGTCCTACCTTGAACTATCTACCCCGTGGAGTAGGTACATGGAAGAAGCCCTTCCAGATAGAAGCTGTTATTCAAAATGATCATGGCGAGGCCATGAGAAACGTGGATCTGAGTCTTACATCAGGTAACACGAGTCAAACCCTATCAACGGATGAAGATGGGCGAGTATTTTTCGATGTTTCTCTCGAATCCAGACCGGATGAAGACCTTTACGAGTTTCAGATCGAGTTTACAGGAACAAAATACATTATCCCCGTTAAAGTACAGGGCACCATACAGTTGAATGCTGTAATAAATTATCTTGGTTGGTTTTTATGGTTGTTCAAGGTGTCTGCTGTCTTTGGTATGGTCTATGGTATCTATATCTTAGCTAGAAGACGGTATCCTGGAATAGTTGGATTAAATGCGGTTATAGATGCCAAGGAGACTAAAGAGGAGAGAGAGGAGATCGAGACAGGGGTATTCATAATTAGGAGTGATAAAGCGAGAATAAGTGTTGAGATCATAGAGATTGAGGAAGCCCTGCCACTGGTCTGGGGGGCGCATGAACCCTTCACTTTGAGAATAGAGGTAACATCCGAGAAACCTAACTCCCTTTTTTATATTGATGTAGATGGATTAGAGGATATAGGGAGACTTAGAGTAGAGGATGGCATCGCATCCGAGATAGTAGCGTACCAATCTAAGGGATTGAAAAACATCACCTTCATCTACGAGGATATTGAGGAGAAGATCTACGCAGAGACCCTTCTAGTCATGCGAGTAGTGGATTATAGGGAAGAGATAGCTGAGCAGTTCAAAAGAGACTTTAAGGCTCAGGTAGAGAAACGCAAGAGTCTTAACGAGAAACTCACAGCCAGGGAGATGCTCCAAGTACTATCCACTGAGCCTGACTCCATATGCTTGGAAGCCTTGAACCTGATGGTAATTAATTTTGAGGAGGCAACCTATAGTCACCACCCCATAACCGCTGAGAATTACCGAGAGTATATCCAGTCAAGAAATACCTTGGAGGTAAGAGAAAACGCAGGATAGGACGAGACGGATACTCAGACCAACAATAATATACGGACTCTCAGTAGCGATCCTGCTCTGGCTCTTCTACTTCCAGACAATCGAGCTACCGCCACTACTGGGAGGATTGATCCCGGGATTCGAGTTAAGTATGCTATTATTACCCCTTGTTTCAGCTTCTACTCTTCTTTACGCCTCTGAGCTTGTGGATAAGCTCACTGAAGGCAGATTAAGCAAGCCAGTCTCCGATGGATTGAAGGATAACGGGCTCACGGTAGCTCTATTTCTGGTTTCTCAGTGGCCCCATATGCCAGAATATCTAGTCGGAGTCCTCACGCTCCCTTTCCTTGTTACATTAACATCAACGTTCCTCAGGATACTAGGAGTTTTTCTCCGGAACTATAGAGACCTCTCAGGACCAATTATCAGAGGTTTAAAGATAGCGATCACAGGCTTACTTGTATCCAAGGCCTATATGATGACCTTGACTGAACTTAGATCAGCGAGGATAGGAGGGGAAATTGGACCCATTTTAGATACAGCGTTATTCAGCCCCGTCGCTGATTCTCTTGGCAACATCTTCAAATTCTCAGTAATACTGACGATGTTAGCATCATTTACAGGTGTTTTGAGGGACCACACTAATCCTTACATCTCATATCTGGGAAGTTACCTTAGCCAGGATCTTTTCAGAAAATTTCTTGCCCTGGTTTTACTTGGTTCTTACTTTAGTTTCATCCGAGGTATGTTGACAGGGGTGATGGGTGAACAATGGCGTTTTCTGGCGTTGATGGAGTGGGCAGTTGTCTGCCTATTCTTCTACCATGGGTACCGATCTGCTAACACTTACGGAGAGATCTTCGTGGATAAACAGGAGCTTGCCTTAAAGTGGACAAAGCACACACAGGACATAAAGTATACGAAGGATCAGAAACTAGAACAGCTATCCAAGCTCGTAGAGCACTTCGTAGAGAACGGAGATAAAAACTTCCTCAGTTTAACCTTATCAAGCATGATGTCCAATCTTGGTTACACTCCTGAAAGGATCCACGTTGCCCTCAAAGATCTCTTAGAGTACGAGGATCTTGAACCGGGTCCCATCGCCTTTAACTGGCAGATTGATTACATAAAAAATAAGAACAGAAAGAACAGGAGAGACACCATAGCGTCTACACTAGAAAACCTCGAAGCCAGGGGGCTGATATCAAGGGGAGAGCCACCAGATGCAATGGAGGACATTGAGGTATTGGAACAATGAATATATCAGAGCTACAGAAAAAGTGCAACAACATATTAGAAACAGTAGGACAGTACTTCGTTGGAGATAGAAGCATGCTGGTAAAGGTCCTGGCGTCCGCTCTCGCCAACGGGCATGTTTTATTTGAGGATTACCCCGGATTAGGGAAGACTCTTCTGGTTAAGGTCTTCGCAAAGACCATGGGCTGTGACTATAGGCGCATACAGTTCACCCCAGACTTGATGCCCAGCGATATAGTCGGCACAAAGGTATGGGTTATGGAGGACTCGTCGTTCCGGCTGGAAAGGGGACCTGTATTCACGAACATACTATTAGCGGACGAGATCAACCGTTCACCTCCCAAGGTACAATCAGCCCTGCTGGAGTGCATGGAAGAAAGGCAGGTAACCATTGAGGGAGATACACATAGATTAAACACGCCCTTCTTTGTCCTAGCTACCCAGAACCCCATCGAGCTTGAGGGAACCTACCCGCTACCCGAGGCACAGATGGACCGTTTTCTACTGAAACTTGAGACCGGTTACGTCAAGTCTGTGGAGCAGGAGGCTGAGATCATGAGGCGTCGCTCAAGATGGAAGCAAGATGATCCGACAGAGCTAGTGCCCAAAGTTACAGACTCGACTAGTTTCAGGGATATGCAGCAGGTAGTGGAGGAGGATGTTTACGTTGACGACCAGATCTTTACCTATATCTCAGAACTTGTACGTAAGACCCGTGAGAACCGGTACGTGGAGGTTGGCTCGAGTCCCCGAGGTGGAATAAGTTTATTCAAGGTGTCTAGAGCCCATGCGGCTATTAATGGCAGGGACTACGTTATACCCGATGATATCAAGGAGTACTCGCTCTCCGCTCTGTCTCACCGGATGATATTGAAGCTTGAGTACGCTTTCGATGATAAGATATCTCCCGATACTATTGTTAATGAGATACTCGAGAAGGTAGAGGCCCCTAAACAAGTCACCCGTAGGTGAGTAGACCTGATTACAAGACTTCCTTTGAAGATCATGATCAGCACCATTGGGCTCATAGTGCTGGGTATGGTCATGGGAAACATGATGCTAATATATCTAGGATTCATCCCGGTTATCTACGTGGCTGCGGGTCTCTACATCCAGACGCCCGGTGACATACAAGTAGAGGGAAAGATAGGGGAGTCAGAGGCTTTTGTTGACGACCAGATTCAACTCGATAGGACTATAACCGTAGAAAACGGAGTGGGGTCGGTGGCTGTATATGAGGGCTTGCCTCCTGAATTCTCACTAACTGCAGGCAGTAATCTTAACCTTTACTGGAAGGGACCGAGTACGCTTACTATTAATAACTCTCACCAGTTTGAATGCACCCGTAGAGGTATATTTGAGATGGGGAATGTCCAGACCAGGAGTTTTCACCCCTTTGATCTTCGAGCACCAAAGAAGAGGGGTCATCCCCTTGATCAGGAGCTGGTTGTGAAACCTAAACCCTCAAAAGTGAAGAGGGTCAGGAGGAGGAGACAGTATAGTCTATTCCCTATCCCCTCAGAATCAAAGATAAAATTAGGGGTACAGACCTCGGATTTTAAGGAGATAAGGGAGTACAACTACGGGGATCCTTACAAGAGTATCAACTGGAAAGCCACAGCAAGGCTTAACACCATACCCGGTGGAAAGCCCACGGTAAACGAGTACGAGCGTGAGGGGAGAAGGATGACCTGGATATTTCTTGATAAATCAACCAGATTAAACCTTGGTAACAGCATAAAAAACAGCTTCGAGTACGCTGTACAGGCAGCTACCAGCCTAGCTGAGTATTACATCTCAAGACAGTGCATGGTGGGATTAGCGGAGTACGTGACTCACCCAAAAAAGGATGATGACTCTCCCTGGTTCAAACCCTCAACTTTGACTATGTCAGATGAAGAGGAAGATGTATCGAAGGGTAATGTTATCTTCCCTGAAGCTGGTTCAATGCAGCTCTATAAGATACAGAGAAGACTTCTCGCTGTTGAGACGGAGCAGAGTGGAATGGATCTTGTTCAGGTATTGAGACAGGCAAAACGTCATATCCATGGAACAAACCCGTTATTCATCATAATAACCAATATTAACCAGGGGAGCATCAAAGCTCTGAGGCTTTCAGTAAAGGAACTTCTCAGATACACCTCTAGGCTTCGAAGCCAGAGAACAAACATTTTGATTATAAACGTCTCCGGGTATCGGCTTGCCTCATGGACAGATTGCGAGAGGATTGCAGTTAGTGCCCTGCATTTCGAGGAGGTGGAGCTTTCTGGTGAGATATCATCGCCGGGTGTCCTGGTGATTAACTGGGATCCAACGAAGCAGGATATAGTACAGGCGATGCTGAGTACGGTGAGGCAGAGATGAGGGAAAGGTACCTGGTCGTTAGAGGTGTGGAAGCATTTATCGCAGTTGTAACAACTTACCTCGCTTTGCAGTCCTTCTTCTCTTCATCAATTTATGACTTTATTAGCAAGATGACTAGGCTTGTTTTTGAGGAAATGGGAGTTATACTGAAAACGAGTCTCAACGCCTCAAGGTATATGCCCCTTATTCTTACCTTTGTTGTATTCGTCGCAATAGCTTACGAGTTCATCCTCGGTGAGGAGAAGAATGTTATAAATATTTACCAGATAAACTTCATGCTATTTCTCCCAGAGGCGCTCAGCTTCTCGAGACTTAACTGGTTTAACCTTCTAGACGCTGGATACGTTCTACGGCCCCTTAGAGGGTATTATCAAGTCTTCGTCTCTGGCATCATCATAATGACGGGGTACTCAATCATGGCTTTTACGGCCCAGTACAGGTTGAATATGCGTGAGTACCTGGAAAAAGGGGTAGATTTTGAACAGTTGAAAGAAGTGATTGCTAATCAGACGATTTTGTCTTTTCTCTTAGGGCTTTTTTCAGCAGTGCTTATTCTCTTGGTATCCGTTACAGTTCCTGTAGCAAAAAACGTAGTTCTACGTTACGTGTCTAATGTTCCGTACCCATATATAATTCTTGGAGTTGCTGCATCAGTTGTTGTAATATTCTGGGTAATTTTAGTGCTTAGAAGTAGTTTAGTGGAAAACGTAACTGGATGAAAACTTTTATCCAAATGACTTGATATTTCAGGGACAGAATTTATTCCTCACATAGTGATCTGGAGAATATCTACTAGACAACTCCAATGTTCCAATTCCCGAGAAATTACCTTACTGCCAGGGAGGAGGGATTTCATAAATTATTGCATTCTTATCTGATCTAAGATGGGTCTGACATCTCAATTCATACCTTTTCAGTTTTAATAGTTTTATTTGCATTCACTGGGCTATGTTTTACCTTGGTTGATTATGCATTTGTTAACATAACTGAATATTAGTGGAAATAATACAACGAGGAGAACACCAAATAGTAATGTGTTTAACTCGAATCTACCAAGTATCAGCGACGCTGTTGTGTAGATGGAGTAAAAGATCAGTGTACTGATTATTATTATAAATGTAGTATATCTGCCGGGTTGGTTCATAGATTCTGTTATCTTAATCACGTAGGGCTTCTAGTCCTGGGTCAGTTAAGATATAGTCTCCGTGGTGGTCTGTATCTATTAATGGTTTGAGTTTTTTTTAGGTGATGGTTTAGGTTTCAGCTGCTCTATATTCGGAGTGCTTGTTTTAGTTCTGAGAAACTATATGGTTTTTTCTCCAACAGTTTTAATATGTTTATTCTTGATGGGTGTGAGATGGCTTCGAAAAGCTCCGCGATTACTATGTCTTTATCTAGTTCGCTGATACCTCCTTTCATTACTAAGCTATCACATCATTCTATTTTATTCAAGTTTAGCGGGTATTTAATTCCTGAGTTGTTGACTTTTGGTCAAGGATCCAAGACTAGTTCAGGTTAATTATTATATATTGGAGGGGCATTCATGCAAGTTTTAATAAATTTTACGGATTTTTGTGTAAAAATTTTGGAAAAGGTTGAAGGTTTTGAGCCTGCTAGGTTTTCATGTTTTGTCACATCTAAATTATTAATGGGTGGAATGTTTTATGAGGAATCTATAAAGGCTTCTTAGATTCCCTAAGTCTAATATTTTTCATATTTTAATTAGTTACTGGGAAAATAAGTTTTATTTACATTACCTGTAGGGATAGTAGTTAGTTCATGAATTTTAAGTTGTAAATATTCTGATAATACTTGCCATACTATCCCTCTTTGGTAGATTGTTCCAGTTAACCTGAGTTGTATACACATGCATGTATTCAAGTCATTGTCTGGAATACTGCACGTTTTTGTTGGAGTTTCTTTGGGTGGTTATTTTCTCTTTTATTACCTTGTATCCACTTAATACAGCTATGAGAAAGCCGGGTAATCCCAGGTAGCCCAGGGGCTTAAGCAGGGTTACAGTTACATGAGTTTCTTTTGGCATTTCTCTCTTATTGACTCTTATATTGTTATTCAGTACCACATGAGCCTCTCCGAACCAGTTCGCGTTTACTTCGATGATCTCCCCGAAGTTTTCTCCTATCCTCAAGGCGTACCTCTTAGAAATTTTATCGTACTCCTCTAATTGAAAGTGGTTAAAGTTCTCGTCATCCATTATGAGCACCTCAAGGACTCTCCTCTCATTATCAGATACGTCATCGGTATATACGCCTGCATCTACCCGTATTTTCTGTCCAGGGTAAACATCAATAGTGTAATCCATATAATCCTCGGGTGGAATCGTGAGGGCTTCATTCGCTATCTCAGTAGAGCCAACATTCGATAAGAGAATTAAGAATAGCCCAAGGTAGAGTATATGAGTATTGGAGAAGAAAACAGCTCTCAGATCCACATTATGATCTGGTTTGAAGTTAGCGGCTGATTCGACCCCTGGACACCAACTAAAATATCGCAGGATTGCTGCTTTCAGATCCATTACAGCCTACAATAAACCGTAAAGTATTAAAACTTTACCTCCCCTTTTCCGTGGATAATAAAACTAGAAACAAATAACTTTTACTTTTTTATTTAAAAGCTAGATTTTCAACTCTAATTTAACCCAATCACCAGAGAATAAAGAAGTAAATAAAAGATCACCCTTGTATAGAGTTAACCCATACATATTCGAAAAATGGGTTCGGTGATTCCCTTGTTTTTCTGATCTTTATCCCATACTCCCATATCTGATGATACCTTGGTAACATAACATAGAAGCTGTGTCTCCCTGAGTCGTACACGCAACTAGCATTCATTAAATTGCATTTATTCAGGAATACGCCGAAAGAATCCGTCTCCATGAGAGTGAACTCAGGTCCAAAATCCGGTTCACCGGTATTAACTACTAAATTGTTTTTAACAAAACCCTCTAGTACAGTATTTCTAGCTGAGTCAAGGCATCTTTCATAGTTAGTATCATTTACACGTTGCACATATAGTGAACCACCAAAAAAGGAAAAGACCAGGACCAGGGATAAAAGGAGGAGTGCCTTTTCCTCAGCCAAGTAGTCGTAAACTTCTTTCCATCTATCTTCTTTTCTCATCTACGCAAGCCTCCTCCTATACTTGTAGGTGAACGTACTCTACCTGTTTGTCTTCTGGGAATTGTGTCGCACTAGAAATACTATGCATGTTATCAATATAATTAGTGAATAGTATATATCTTCTAAACTATTCTTAGATAAAACATCTTTCTATTTGGGGAACTCTAACTCGATCACATCTTTAGCGGTTGTTCCCTCTATCCCAAAGGATAAGGAAACCCTGTAATCACCGGAAGGCATATCTGGCTCCCCGATCTTTAGCTTATAAGTCTCCCCTATCTCAACCATAGTTACATTATCGAGTTCACCTTCATATACCTTTACCCATATTCCCTCTTGCTCCTGTTCAAGCACATAGGATGAATCGAAGAACAGGCTTCGGGCTCCCAGGTTGTATACCTCAAGCATTGGCCTATCAGGGCTTTCCCTTGATACCTCAGATAACCCCAGAGAGTACCTGTGACCGTAAACAGGGATCTCGTCCTCAGGCTCATCAGGTCTATCCACGTTAAACTCTGTGATTAAAATAATCTCCTTTCCTGTTCCTTCAACCTCGACCTCCTTCAGTAATCGGTACCTACCTGAATCCAATCCCTTAACGTTCAAGGTATCCTCAAACGAATCACCTGGCGGCAATATCATAAAGACACTTAACCAGATATGCTCAGAGGGCACCCTTACCCAGGAGCCATTCAGATACTTCTCAAAGGTATACGGCGTCCCAAAAAGCATGATATCCTTACCATGGTTAACTATCACCAGCCCGGCTTCCAGCTCATCCATGATCTCAGACGGCTCCACGTACATTGAAACTTCCTGAACTGATACCTTAACCTGCTTCTCTGCTTCAACCATTGAAACTTTTATATCATCATACCATGAATCAGCGGGATAATTATAGTTCCCCCTGAGATTCACAGCGGTTATCTTCTCCCATTCTCTCTGAGCATCCAGCCACTCCGAGGACAACCCATTCACTATGACTCCCACCTTACCCTCCTCCTTAAGCCCGATGATACTAACATTGTACCACTCATCAGCCTCTGGAACAGGTAGATACCTGAAGGCCCTCCAGTGGTCAGGCTGCCTGTTTCCCCACCTGTACCCTATCAAGCAGTTTACAGAGACGCACTCCTCTCCGCCCTCGTTCAAGAACTGGAAGACTCCACGACCGGCAGCACCACCACCGACCTTATACATCATCTCGAACATGAAGCTACCAGTCAGGTTAAGATCCAGGGAAGCCTTACAGTTATCCCCATCGGCTCCCTCCTCATGGATCCTCAGACTACTGGGAGGTGAATGATATTCCTCTCCTTGAACCATAGCCTTATCTTCTGAAGAGCCCCGAATCTGGCTCCAGCGTGGTGGGAGGGCTTCTTCAGTTGAGTCAAAGTTCTCCATGTAAACCAAAGTCTTGTTGTGGATACTGTAATCTATTATGTAAGAGTCAAACCCCGGTGTACGTTGAACAGATAGATGTTCACGGAAAGGTACTTCTTCTACTGCACCATATCCGGGGTGGTAGAACCTTAGCCTTCCTTGAACCTGGTAATATGGTTCAAGAAGTTTTGACCTTTCATGTCCTATATAGTAAGCTATCTTAATATCATCTATTATGCATACCCCAGTCGAAGGGATGGTCCCATACATCGTCTCATACCCCAGCTTCCTAGTATCGCTTACACCTCTGATTAGCAGCTTTAAGGCTTCAGCCATGGGTAATGTGACGTTAACCTCTTCTTCTCTGGTTACCTTTGGCATGTTGAGCTCAGCACTTGTAATGGTATCATCTTTTACGCCAATGGTGAAATCGGCTAGGGGGCCGAAAAGCGTGGTGTTCCCCATCTCTAACCTGTAGAAGGCTCCAACTTCTAGACAGCTGCCGTTTCCCGTGGTGTGGCTGGGCTTTATCTTATCCAGAGTGTATGTGGCTTCAGTAGGGTAATCCCAATACATGGATATTTCTGATAAGAGGGCCTCTGCTATCTCCTCTACCCTAGTACTGTTCCAATCCTCAATTATGCCTCTATCTAATTTACCTCTATAGATTATTCTATCAAACCCATAAACGTCCAGTACTTTCTCATCTTCCTCAAACTCGAATACGTCATCCTCGACGACATGCTGGGCGTCATAGGTGAACCCGAATACTTTTTGGGCTATCTTGTATGCTTCCTCTTTAGATGCCTTCTGGGGCGTGTACCCCATTATTGAAGCCTTCTCAACTGGGGTATTTAGGGAGCAGTTGATAACCAGAGTATAGTTCGACAATACGCCGAGCGTGCTCGCAGAGTCATAAGGCAGATCATCTCTGTACTTTTTATCCTTGAATGGATCAAGCTCCGGGTTCTCTCTTCTGCATACCGCTGAGACCTGTGCCGTACCAGGAGGATCTATACTAAACTTAAACCTATACTTCCCGGTTTCCGGGACCCTGAAGATGTTCCCGTAGCCGGTACCAGAATGTTTATCATATGTGTTATTCAGACCACTCAACTGGAAATTAACTAGCTCAGTAGCATTATAGCCATACTCTATTATCACCCCCTTAGCCAGATAGACCTCGTAGTGGTACTCGTGGGCCGTCCAGGCCTCATGCTCCGACCAGGTTCTACCAACAGTGACGTTTCCTGGGAGAGGTAAGGGGTAAAAGCTCTGGCTTCCCATGCCACCATTGGCGCTGTGGTACCCGTAACGCATGAACAGCATAGGAGAGTCTGGGTTCCCTGTTTTCTCGCAGTTAAAATCTACAAGATACTCGCCGTCTTCGAAGGCCTTAAAGAGGAACTGGTATACCCTTGGTTCAGGAGAGTAAAAATCGGCTTTTAATGACTCATTGTAAGTCTGGATTACCTCAGTGAACCCAGAGCTGAAATCGTCACTAAGATCCAATATATCCAGGGTTTGATGGACCCTTAGGGATACACCTACTTTCCCAGTTGCATTATAGTTAAAATGGTAATATTGACCCGGATAAGCCAAGGTTAATATCTTAATGGTGTTTGACCTGTTTTTTTCCTCGTCATGATAGACCTTGAAGGATAATGGCGTATCAACTGGTTCGGGAAAGGATATCCAGGTGTCCTCTTGTTCCTCAGCCTTGTAGAGTATTAGTGGTAGCTTCTCCCTATCGTGGATCTCAACATGTTCTACATGAAGAAGGTTATAGGTCCGATTGTACCTATAGGTCTTGAACCCGAAGCCAGTGATCGTCAAGGTGAGGTTGCTCCTGTAAGCCTCAACTATCTCAGATATTGTTACATCGCCGACTTGGCTGCCACTCCGAGTATCCCTGAGGATTACCTCGGTTCTCCCACCGTAGTGAAGAAAATAGTGGATATTTTTTGAATCACCGTCAGGTACCTCCATGTATAAGGTTTCAGAAACACTGTAAGGGTCATCATCACCGGTAGTGGGTGCGGGTCCTGAACCTTCTACTGGGAAAGGGGCGCTGTGCAGCTTACCAGTAGCATTTATCGGGGTTCTAAGGCTTAGTGGTGTATCCCACTC
>CAZLHX010000070.1:0-14453 GCA_964559475.1 uncultured Candidatus Bathyarchaeia archaeon
CCCTGTTTGTGCTTGTAATCGAGTATAGTTCGCTTGTAATGCTGTGTATCTTGCTGTTAAAACTTGTAACTCATTTTCTAAATTGTTATTTTCTGTAATAATTTCATCAATCTGATCTTTAATATCATCTATACTGGATGTGAACTCTTCGTAATTAATTATGTTAAATTCTCTTGCCAGCTCAACATTATGATCTATGCTTAATTCAACTCTCCATTTTCCAGGTTTATTTTCAGGAATAGCGTTAGCAATATTAATAGAATCAAAAATAATTCCCCAGTTTTCTCCTTCCATATCTTTTGCTTCAACTGCATTTGAGTCAAATTGATCACCGTCAGGATCAATCCAGATAACTCTCATTTCAAGGTCGGAAGGGGGATTAGCTATCTTTACCCAAAAACCAACTTTTTCGTTATGAGTGAAATAAGCGCTTCCTCTTCCTTTAGGTGAATATGTGTCGGCTCTGTAACCATAACATGTCGCTGAGTCTAAAATTTCGTAGGCTTTTACAAAGAATGTTGAGGTCATGGCTGAAAATATTATTGTTGCGAGAAGTAGTATTATTAAATGTTTTTTATGTAATCTCATGGATTGAATATTGCGTTTCAGTTTAATAAAGTTACTTTCTAATTATTAGAATAACTATTTAAAAAGCAAATGAAATAGTCTTTACTGGCATGTTTATATATATATTAACAGAAATTATGAAAAAAATATCAAGTTTATAATCATTTTAAATAATTCAATATTTTTTCTGCTATTTCATATTTTGTCGTAGAATAGTGCTCAATATTTCTTTTGGAATCAATTATAAATACCTCATTTGTATCAGTTCCAAAGCCTGAACCTTTTCTTGAAACGTCATTTGCCACAATTAAGTCCATACCAACTTCCAATAATCTTTGATAAGCTCTATTTATTAATTCATCATTGCTGGTATTATATTCTGCTTTAAATCCAATCAAAAAAATATCTGGTCGTATGTTTTTTACATTTTCAATAATTTTTGGTAACGGTTTTAGTCTTAATATCCATTCGTCTTTCCCTGATGAGGTTTTCTCATTTTTCCTATCTAATAAACCATAATCAGTTGCTGCTGCAGCAAGAATTATAGAATCATATTGGATTTCATTTAGTTCTTTAATTACAGCTTTTAGCATATCTTCAGTCGTTTGAACCCGGATTAGTTTAACTTCTGATGGGGGTTGATATGTCCCTGGACCGTAAATTAGAGTTACCTGTGCTCCTCTATAAAGAGCGTTTTCTGCAAGCGCCACTCCCATTTTACCTGAACTAGGGTTTGTAATAAATCTAAATGCATCAAGAAATGCTCTCGTTGGACCAGCTGTTATCAAGATTTTCTTATTAAGATCTTGTTTTATCGCGAGTTTTTGTATTACAGCTTCTACAATTTCAGATGTTGAGGGAATCTTAGCTTTTCCTTCTTCTATTCTGGGTAAAAGGACTTCAATACCTAGTCCATTGAGTTTTTTTATATTTTCATTTATTATTGGGTGTTTATACATTGAGGCATGCATAGCTGGCGCAATAATTACAGGTATCCCAGCTCCGATTCCTGTTGTTAAAGTTGTTGTTACAGGAGTATCATCTATACCTGATGCAACTTTCCCAATTGTGTTTGCAGTAGAGGGTGCTACTAATATTAGATCAGCTTTTTTTTCATGTTCTCCAGCATAGGTAACATGCTCAGTTTTTCCCGTTAATTCTGTTACTACTGGATTTCCTGTAGCCCATTGCACCATATCCGGATGAACAATTTGCTGAGCGCTTTTAGTCATTATAGCATATACGTCTGCTCCTCGACGCATCAGTTCTCGCGCAATCTCGGTACTTTTTATTGCTGCAACGCTTCCAGTAATGCACAAAATAATTTTTTTATTACAAAGTTCTGTACTTTTTGATCCGATTATGCTTTTGGATGTGTGTTCTCCGAATGACATTTTATACACTGAACTTAGATTATGATATAATAATTAACTTACGGTATAAGAAGAATGGTCTAAAATTATCTTTCTTCAAGTTTTTCTTCAAACTCATCCAATCTCTCGAGAATTTCCTCCATCTTTTCCTCAAGGGATTCGATCTTATCCATAAGTCCTTGGATCTCTTTCTCGATATCTAGGATTTTTTGGTCAACGCTCATTTTTATTATCGTTACCTGAATCAGGTGGGTTGCTTTATAAATTTGTCGAGTTTTCTTTAGAAGCTTTATCTAAAAGATCCTTGTACCAAACTGTATCATTCATTATATATTCTTCAACTTTTATAGTAAGAGGAGTCCCATTATCTTTTAAAATTACAACTTCATCAATTTGACTGTTGATTATCTTCCGTTGGCATCGCTGACAGGGTAATGCCATAGTGTAATTACCCTTATCATCTAAGCCTGCGATGTATAAAGTTGAACCAATACGGTCTGCACGATTACTATTAATAATTGCATTTTCCTCAGCATGCACGGCCGGGCAGTAATCATAAGATCTTCCTTGAGGGAGATCCATGATATTCTTTATACAGCCTATTTCATCACAGTTAACAACGCCTCTAGCACTCCCATTATAACCTGTTCCAACTATGGTATTATTTTTAACAATAACTGCTCCAAATTTTCTCCTAAGACAAGTGCTTCTCTCAGCAACACTGAGGGCTATTCTTAAAAAGTACATTGTTTTATCTGGGCGTTCCATATCTCATTACATAGAACGACCTAGTTATAATTACTTCCTGACGGAAGCTTTTTGATTCAAGATACAATCTTTATAATGGCGGGCGATGATATGTTTGCCCCTCTGATTTGTGATGAGGATCTTGAGTTTGGAGCCCGCCAATATCTTCGAAGGTTTCTTATCTTTGCTCTGCACCTTCTTTGTGATTTATATGCCGTGGGTAACTATAAGATGATTTGTAGGGAGAAGTTACGAGACTAAGAAAAAAGGTCATGAAATTAGTAACCAGAGCAGTAGTTGAGGAATGTGGCTGTAAGCCTGAAGATGTATCTGTGGTCTTCGAAGATATAGATAGAAGGGATTGGGGGAAAGTTGGGTTCATTTATAGTGAAAAATAAATCTATAAAGCTGCATTAAGCTCCTTTATCACTTGTTCTTTTCCGACTAATGCAACATAAGGACCGAATCTGGGTCCTTGGGATCTACCAATAAGAATCTTGTATACGATAGGGAATAATTCCCGAGGTTTTATGTCCAGGGATCTTGCAACATTAAATATTACTGATTGATACTCCTCTTCATTTTCAGATGCTCTGAGTTCATTGATTATGGATCTAACTGCTTTTTTCTGAGATGGATCTAAATCAATTGATGTATGAGTATCTTCCTCAAAATCTTCTACCCAGTTTAAGGCGTACTGGATCCTTTCTTTCAGTCCTTTTGTCGTTTTTCTTAGATAACTATATTCATCTAGTTTAGTCTTTATGAACTCAAACTCATTTCCAGGAGGCGCAACCCTTGCTAATCTTATCATTAAATTATAGGGAACATGAATATTTGGTTCACATGGAGGAGCAAGCAGATGGCTATATTCATAGAGCCCTCTCAGTTTGTATTTTTCTATATCATCTCCAATCTTAACTTGTCCAAAGTAAATTTTCTCCAAGTCATCCAATTCATCCATATGAACTGGTATATCTTCTACGCTCCCGCTTTTTGTTCCTACAAATCTTTTAAAAATTAGTAAATTCAAGCTTTCTTTGCTTCCATATCTATACCATACTTGAGGAGTGAATACATTCCCTGCTGATTTACTGATTTTTCTCCCACCCCTATCTAAGAACATCTCATACTGTACATGCATCGGTGGTTCCCAATCGAATATATCTCTACAGATTCTATCATTCACCCTTACCGAGTCTGCAATATCCTTACCATATGCTTCAAATCTAATATCAAGAGCATGCCAACGAGCCGCAAATTCAACTTTCCAAGAAAGTTTTCCATTACCACTGGTAACTTTAATTTCCCCTGAATGATCGCACCCTTCAAGCCATCTATTTTTTACTTCCATTCCCCTGCATTCATATTTTACAGTTCTGTTATCAGAGTCATAATCATATGCATGTGTTGTGTAAATTCGTCCACATTTTTCACATACAGCAAAATAGGGTAGAACTTCCGTATATTTTTCTTGCCCAATTTCTTCTTCTATTATCCTTCCTACTTTCTTGTGATTATCCATAATAGTGATGATCTCATTATTCAATAGACCATCTTGATATACTTCATAACCAGACATCGGTTTATAATCAACATTATTTAAGTCAAGGGCTTCTTTCAGTAAACTACTCATATGTTCTCCGAAACTAAAGTGGCACTCGCCAAAAATATCAGGGATTGAAGCTACCGAATAGCCGAGGTAATTTTCAAGCTCATCAGGCATACCTCCGGGAACTTTTCTTAATCCATCTTTATCGTCTGCGAATGCGATGTATTCACTATTAAATCCCATATTTCTTAATGATAATGTAATTGCGTAATTGCGTAATGCGTCTGCAAGACTTCCTATATGGGGGAAGCCACTTGCTCCCAGTCCACTTTCTGTCTTTATATTGTCAAGGCTCCTACCTAATTTTTTCTCACGTTCTATTAACTCACTAGCTGCTTTATCATACCAAGTTCCTCTACCAATGATATCCGGATTATCGATTGGGCTTAATCTACTCAATTTTATCTTGCCTCGACTGTCCATCTTATTGTTATAATCATTAAAAAAATAGTTGTTTTCAGTAGGTCAATGGATTTTTAGATATGTAAGAATAATAGCTTGTATGCGCCAGGAAGGAAATAAATCAAGATTTACTGGTTTAATAATCCTTTCTTGTTGTTTTGTTTTTCTGGTTTCTATCTTTATGACTAAATCCGTCATTATTGATTTTGTGAACAGATTTGGTCTAATTCCTCTTACATTTATGGCAGGTATTAATTATTTTTCAGCGTTTGCGTATATGTTTATTCATATAGATTTAACTCATCTAGTTACCAACATGTTTGCTCTTTATAGTGTAGGTATAACATTAGAGAGGAATATCGGAACTACTAATTTCTCTATTATTTTCCTCCTATCAGGGATATTTTCTGGATTTTTTCATAGTATTTTCAATCCAGATAGCACAATCCCTGTTGTTGGTGCTTCAGGAGCGATTTTTGGAATAATAGCGGTCTTATTTTTATTTATGCCTTTTACACTTACAACAGCTCTAATAGTTCCTGTACCTGGAGTGGTTCTAGGATTATTTCTTTTGACAGTTGAGATGATGGCTTTAATATCAAAAGAGTCTGTAGGAATAGCTCACGACATTCATTTATACGGGTTTATTGTTGGAAGTCTTTGTGCTTTCATCATAGATTATGATAGGGCTTTAAGAGGGCTAATTATAGCTGTAGTAGTTTTACTAGTAATATATATAATAGGTTTCCAAATTCAAGGTATCTCAATTTAAAGAGAAATTAGTGCATCAGGTAATTCGTGGAGATTTTCAATAATTTTATCCACCTTTGCTTCAATTATTTTGTCTACTCTTGAAAAATACATTGGTATTGCAATAGTATATGTACCTAAAGCTTTTCCTGCGAGTACATCCTTATGGCTATCCCCTATCATCACACTTCTCTTGGGTCTCAAATTTAATTGTCTTAAACATTCTCTTAGTTGATCAGGGCTGGGTTTCATCTTGTACTTCGTTGTCCGACCAACAATAGCGCCGAAAAAATGGTAAATATTATGATATTTCAAGACGTTCTCAGCTGATCTTTGGGAATTACTGGTACATAGTCCAATTTTTAAGTCACGTTCATCTAACCAGTTTAAAATTTCTAAACTTCCATCCATAAGAACACAGCTGTAGCAGGCCTCTGTCTCATGGTCGCAAACCAAGCTATATGCTTCATCTTCAATTTTATTGGCTTTTTCTTCCCCTTGAAATGAAAGTAATTCATAGATTCTCTCTAATAAAGTTAGAAACCCTGAATTGCCCACTCTTTCAATTTGGTGAAGATCTAGCCCATATGAGGTATATAGCTCTATGATTTCTTGCTTGACTTTATCCCAATCAACATGAGCTCCAAGATCTACTAATGTTCCATCTAAATCAAATATTACTCCATCAATATTCGAGAGTTTCAAATCAATTTTGTTACGTTATGGCTACTTATAGAATATATGATATCTTTTCAAAGAGAGCCCCGGGCGGGATTTGAACCCGCGGTCTCTTGCTTACCAAGCAAGCGCTTTAACCAGGCTAGAGCTACCGGGGCAGTAGCAACCTATGATAATATACCTTATTTTAAAATCTTGCTAATAAGTATAATCAGATCATATCAAAATTAGATTAGTTCTAGATGATTAAAATAATTAATCAATTAAAATATATGATAAATTGCCTTAATACTGTAAAATTGTTGGTAATAGTATTATTATTTTTATTTGATTAAATATCTTTATTTGATTTATGGTATAAATTTTCCACTTTCAGTTACCTCCCCCAAAAGTAATTTGGGGTAAATGACTAAATACTTATATATACCAAAATTATATAATTTCTTGGTCTAAAAAGAAATGATGATCCTTGATAAGCGGCGATCAGAGATCAATCGGTTAATTAAAGAAGTTAGAAGAGAAGCCGCTAAAAAGAATAAAAAAATTGATACCATAGACCCTATCTTAAAAAAAGGAAGAAATTTATATCCTATGATGAGTCGCGATGAACTATTAGATTATTGTAGGACGGCTCTAAGAGTAATTCTCTCTGAAGAAAATTCCCATATACAACAAACAACACTCTTAGCTCATATCTAAGAGTTCATAGACTTTTCTAAGATTTCCCTTATCATCCCGAATGTTATCAATTGGAGTTTCCATAATGATTGGTTTCGATGCAAGTCGGCTATTCAAAATATTGGTAAAGCCATCTTCGCCTATCTTTCCTAATCCAATATGTTCATGACGGTCTATTTTACTACCTAACTCTCCCTTGGAGTCATTTAAATGAATCAACCGTAGGTTTTTCCACCCAATGATATCTTCTATACTGGTTATCACTCTCTCGAGACCTTTGATTGATTTTATGTCATATCCTTCAGCAAATGCATGACAGGTGTCTAAACATAAACCGGTTTTATTATCAACTTCATCCATTATGCTTGCGATTTCCTGGAAATTTGAGCCGATTTCGTTGGTTTTTCCAGAAGAGTTTTCCAATAGTATTACTGGTGTCTCTTGAAATTTATTTGTAATATTATTAATGGCATTTATTATCCTTCTTTTTCCTTCTTTTTTTCCTGATCCTAGATGACTTCCTAAGTGTGTTACAATAAAAGGTATACCGAGGGAGTTACAGTTTTTTATCTCTTTATCTAGAGTTTTCAATGATTTTTTATATACCTCTTCTCTAGGAGTAGCAAAGTTAGGTAAATAGGGCATGTGACTGAAAACTGGTTCCATGTCATATTCTCTTCTTTTCTTTTTGAACTTATCAATTTCTTCTACTGTTATCTCTCTCGCCTTCCACATTCTTGGATTTCGAGTGAATATCTGGAAGGTATTGATACCTAGTTCCCTAGCGCGATGTATTGAATTGTCTATTCTCCCAGCGATTGATACATGGAAACCTATTTTCATAAAGACTTAGAATCTCCCATCAAGAAAAAAAAATATAAAAATGGTTAAGCGTATTTATTGATAGCTTTCTCTAGAATACTCATTCCGGTTTCTAAATACTCATCTTCTATAGTTAGCGGTGGATGTAATCTTATGGCGTTATTATAGAGTCCTGCTTTCAAAGTCATTAGACCATTTTTTAAACATTCTTTCATTATATTACTACTAGTCTCTGGATCTGGTTTCTTGGATTTTTTATCTTTGACGAATTCCATAGCTAACATTGGACCTAATCCTCGAACATCACCTATCTTATCATGTTTGGATTCTAATCCCTCTAGTCTTTTTCTTAATTTCTTTCCCATCTCTGCAGATCTTTTAACTATATTTTCTCTTTCAATGATTTCAATAACCTTAAGAGCAGTGGCGCAAGCGATTGGATTTCCACCGTAAGTGCCACCTAGACTTCCTGGATAAATATCTACAGTGAGTTCTTCTTTAGCAACAACTGCGCTTAATGGAAGTCCTGAAGCTATCGCTTTCGCCATTGTTATTACATCAGGTTCTACTCCGAAGTGTTCGATCGCCCACATTTTTCCTGTACGTGCAAACCCAGTTTGAACCTCATCGATAATCAGCTGAATACCATGCTCTTCACATAACTCTTTTAACATGGGAAGGAAGTTTTTTGGAGGATCTATAAATCCACCTTCACCCTGTACAGGTTCTGTAATAACAGCACCAACCGTCTCTGGATCTACTTGAGTTTTAAATACACTTTTTTCAAGATGATGTATAGCTGCTTTACCACATTCTTCAGGATCTTTTGTTCCCCAGGGACATCGATATGCATAAGGGAAAGGACTGAAGAATACTCCCGGTACAAATGGACCTAATCCGACTTTGTAAGGATCCCATTTGCCTGTAAGAGTCATTGCCATATAAGTACGTCCATGGAAGCTGTTTTCAAAACTGATAATGTTAGATCTTCCAGTAGCCTGGCGAACTATCTTGATAGCGTTCTCTATTGCTTCTGATCCACTATTGAGCATTAGGCTACGTTTCTTAAAGTTACCTGGCGTGATTTCTGTTAATTTTTTTGCTAGCATGACATAGGGTTCATAGTTTGCAACATGGATACAACTATGAATTAGTTTTCCTGCTTGATAACAGATTGTATCAACAATCTCTTTTTTTGAGTGCCCCAAACTTGTGACTCCGATACCTGAGGTGAAGTCTATTAAAGTATTTCCATCAACATCTTTTACGAGAGCTCCTTCAGATTCGCAAATTGTAACGGGCTGTACAAGATAAACCCCCGGTGGAACGTAGTCGTTCCTTTGATCAATCAATTCCTTGGACTTGGGTCCTGGAATCTGAGTCTTGATAATCGGTACTTTAGGCATATACCATCGCCTATCATTATAGAACCCCCCTTTTAACCCTAACGTTAATCAGGAGATATCTTATGGACACTTTTCTTTGGCTCTCTCACAAAAAACAAGATTATTGGAATACTTAAAGCTTCAAAAACACTGCCTGCTAACAGTAAAATATCTGGATTTCTATTATATAGCCAACCTCCTAAAATGGGACCGGGTAAACCTATAATACCCGATACTGTACCCATTAAACCCATGACTTTAGCTCGATCCTTGCTAGGTACAATATCACTTATGAGAGCCTGCCAAGCCGGCCCCCCCCATGTAGCCACCTCCTCTAAGACGGCCGCCCCCTATTCCTCCTGCAAACCCAATTATGCCATAAGCATAGATTAGTTGTCTAAAATCTTTGAATAAGTAAAGACTCAGACTGTCAAAGGGGCCAAGACCTCTGGCTAATAATATACACGGTTTTTTTCCTACTTTATCTGCGATTATCCCACTTATCATATAGAGGGGGACGGATATTCCCATGGCAATACTTTGTAGCATTCCATATTGATCGGGGCTTAGTCCAACTTGATATACAGCATATGGAGCAAGGAATGCCCATGTTATCCTCATTGCAAACCCCCCAATTACTGCGACTACTAATAGTGCATATATTGTTGGTGGTTGGCTTCTGAAAGTAGTAATTAGATCCCAGCTGAATAATTTCTCTGTTTTCTCAGTCTCTTCTTTTAATGTTTCTTTTAGTACAATAGCCCTCACTAAAGTTACGATTATCATTGCTCCTGTAAACATTAAAAGACCATATCTCACTGCTTTCTCATATCCAAAAATACTAATATAGTACCCATTTACAAGAGGCATGAAGATTTGAGGAATACTCGTTAACATTCTATATGCCCCAAATGCGGAGCCCCTTCTCTCTTTTGGTAGGCTCTCACTTATTATTGCGTTAAATGCAGGCCCATATAAACTTGCCATGGAAATAAGAATCAATCCTGGTATTACCATATGCCAAGTTCTAGCCAGATAAAGAATAAAGGGAGCTATTGTTCTCAGACCCGTTCCAATTACTATAACTTTCTTTCTTCCTATCCTGTCGGCTATAATTCCCCCGGGTAATTAAAATAGGATTTGGCTTGTACTCTGGATGGTAGCTAATATTCCCACGATTTCAACTGGCGTCTTTAAAACCTCTATTAGGTAGACACTCCACCAGACTTCCCATAAGGTGTTAAACACCTGGTACAACATATTAGTGGTACCAATTGTTAGAATATTTCTATTAGAAAATACTTCCCGAAATAGTGTTGCCACGTTATACTACCTGATATATTAATATCTGGCATAAATTGAGATACTTAGTTAAAAAAATTTCTTAATCCAACCATAAATAATAGTAATAGTGTAAAAATAATTAGGAAATAAAAAGAGCTAAAACAGCTTTTTCTGTATGCATACGGTTCTCTCCCTCGTCGAAAACCGCGCTCTGGGGCCCTTCAATCACTTCGCTAGTCATTTCTTCACCCCGGTAACCTGGCAGACAGTGCATAAATATAGCATTGTTTTTAGCCATACCCATTGTCTCACCATTTACCTGATATTTGGCAAACGCCTTCTTTCTTTCCTCTATATCTTTGTGTCCCATACTATGGAAGGTATTGGCATACACAACATCTGCACTAGTAAAAGCTTCCTCTAAATCTTCAGTTATAACCATCTCAGTTCCTTCTTCTTCAGCGTGCTCCTTGGCGAACTTGGTGATAACCTCATTTGGTTTCCAGCCTTTTGGTAATGCAACGTACATATCTAATCCAAGTATACTGCTTGAGACCATTAAGCTCTGACAAACATTCCATGGATCGCCAACGTATACGAGTTTATTTCCCTTGAGTTTGCCTTTGTGTTCACGTATTGTTAGCATATCAGCAAGCCCTTGACATGGGTGTGTTAGATCAGTTAATGCATTAATGACGGGGCTATCCATATATTCTGCATACTCTTCAGCAATATCCTGTCCATAGGTTCTTAGTACAAGGGCGTCACAGTATCTGTCTAAGATTCTAGCAGTATCTTTAATGGGTTCTCCTCTCGCCAATTGCATTGTTTCTGGTGTGCTATAGAAGGATTGCATACCAAGGTGTGCAATTGCTGCCTGGAAGCTAAATCTTGTTCGAGTGCTATGCTTCTCGAAAACCATTGCCACGGTTCTACCTCGAAGATATTCATGTGGTTGTTTCATCATTCTTTGTCTTTTGAAGTCCGCAGCAACATCAAGCATATATGTTATTTCTTCCTTCTTCCAATCCATTAGAGTCAGGAAGTCTTTTCCTTGGAATCTGTCTTTAAAACTCATTATGATTCAGTCTAAATGAATGTGAGCATATGGTTTAATATTATCGGAAATATGCTGATGAATAAATCAATGAGAAATATTTTGTTTAGCTTTTTCTTCCCAAATTTTCTTTTGTTCAGGATGTTCCTCAAAAAACTTGTCTATTATTTCGTTACATGTTGTCTGAGCTTCAGAAAGGGCTTTATTTAGATCAATGGTTGTTAGTTTATTTTCTTTTTTCAAGAATTTTCCATCACATATTACATTATCAATATCTCCTGGTGCTCCATACAGGAATATACTTGTAATTGGGTCTCTTGTTGGCTTTATATACGGATTCATTAGATTGAATGTAATTAGATCTGCTTTTTTTCCTACTTCTAAACTTCCAACTTCATTATCTAAGGCGAGTGCCTTAGCTCCTCCGATAGTGGCTAATTTTAACATCTTGTAGAAACTTGGTCGAATTGTGCGTCTACTACTATTTACCATACCCAGATATCCCCCAATTTTATTCCCTCTTACTATCTGACCGTTTCTTTGCTCTCTTAATAGATCATTCATATTGTGATAGTAGTCATCAGTACCTAGTCCTATTGGAATTCCTAAGTCTATCCAGTCTATAAGAGGAGATTCAATACTATGACAGTGTAATATTGCCATCCCCGTCTTTTTTACTAAAGAAATATCTTCTGAGGTGGCATAGGTTAAATGAGCACCACTAAGTTTATGGTTCATCATTTGAAGATCGTACAAGTGCTGAGGTGGAGTTTTCCCAAAGAGTTTCTTTACTTGTTTAAACTCTCTCTGACTCTGTGAGAGATGAGTAGTCATCCATAAATTATGTTCTGAAGCAAATTCCTTACATTCCTCATAGACTTCAGGCATAGCCATGTCGGGTGCTTTCGGGCACATTAAGGTCTTTATTTTTCCATTTGCCTTGTCATGCCATTTAAAATATAGATCTTTAGCTCTCTTGATTGCTTTATCTCTTTTATCTGGGAGATAAACATATTCTCCATGAATCAGCTTCTCAAGATCTACGTGTTCAATATCCCCCGCAAGATAACACCTATTTCCAGCTTTTTCAACTTCTTCCGCGTATCCATCAGGATAGGTATAAACTACCATACTGGTAGTGCAGCCACCATAGATGAACTCAGCGCACGAAGCTAACCCTAAAGTACTCATCTGCTCGGGTTTTCTATATCCCTCAAGAGGGAGATTAGTCTCAAAAAAATCTCCCATTAACTCATAGACGCCCCTGAAATACTGCTGAAGATGACTGTGCGCATTCACAAATCCTGGTAATATAAGGTGATGTCTTGCATCTATAAAGTACTCAGGATCTCTTATCTTGAGATTTTTACCGATTTCTTTTATTTTATCATCAACAATATAGATGTCCCCATCACTTAAAATGTGGTTTTCATTGTCCATAGTTACAATAAAACCATCTTTGAGGAGAATCTCAGTCATTTTTAATCCCTCCCTTATGGTTTTGCGGAGTTAAAAAATCATTGAATCAAAGACGGAAAATGAACTATTATTTTTCTTTCCACAATAGATTGAATAATATTCTATAACTTTGTATTATCGTCTGATAGTTTGTCCACATTCCATTGAGTCCTGTTTGGTCATCCATCAATAGGATCATTTCTTTTCCATCACATATCAGAAAACCAGGCATAGCATATTTCTTAAGATATGCAAAATCTCCTTTTTCCATGTTTAATCTTTCAAGGACATAATTACTGGTAGGAGAATAATTTGTTAATAACCTAATCTCAATGTCATCTCTTTTTGCCATCTCATCCAGTTCATCGAAGAAAGAGGTATTGTACATCCAAATTATGTTCTGGTCACTTAAGATTAGATCAAATTTTTCGGTACAGCCTGAAAGAAGTTCATTAATTCTTACACTTATATGTCTCTTTCCCTCTAGTACCTGGAAAGTTTCCTTGACTTTGTTTACGTTTACAGGTTCAGGTAGACTCTTCCATATATGTAAAAGCTCAGTTTTACGTTGCTCCATTTGACGTATTCTCTGTCTCCTTTCCTCGATCAAGTTTTCTAAGACTTGCTCGAAGGGGACAGCTACAAATTTCATGGGTCTTTCCATTATCTTAGTGATGAGTCCTTGAGATTCAAGCCTCTTTAAAATCTTATATGCCTCCGTTCTATGTACTCCTAAACTCTCAGCAATACTTTGTGCTTTATGAGCCCCAAATCTTGCTAGATAGAGATATACTCTAGTCTCATTTTTGCTAAGTTTGAATTTACTTAAAGCTTGATCAATATTTTTAAGTGCTTGTATATGATCAATTGCTTCTTGAGTTAGACTGGCTCGATTAGTTGATTGGGTATATACTGGGAGAAGTTCCAACTCATCCTTCATTAATTCGCTTTTCCTCTTCCCGTTTTCAATTTGTAATTGTCTAGCCAAATCCACGCAGCCCAACCATAGATTATCATCAATATAAAAAGGAATTCTGGAGGCATAAACTAGTTTTTAAATCTATATTAAACTAGATAGATATGTTTCTATAAATTTTAAGGGGTTTTATCGTTTATTATGCGAAAAAAGATATATAACATTAAGTAAATAAGGCGAACAAGTACCTGGTGTAATTATTTGAGATGTCCTTTCTGTGGATCAAATGATCTTCGTACTCTTGAGACAAGAGATAGTCCAAATAATATGACAAGAAGGAGAAAAGAGTGTATAGTTTGTGAGAAAAGATTTACAACCTATGAATATATTGAAGAAATTGAGCTTATGGTTAAGAAAAAGGATGGAAGGCTTGAAAGATTTGATAACGATAAAATCATTAAAGGTCTTCAGAAAGCTTGTGAGAAACGTCCTGTTAGCATTGACCAAATGAGAAGTATCGCTGAAGAAATCCGCCAAGAAATAATTGCAGAGGGAAAAGAACAGGTTTCATCCAGTGAAATTGGAGACAGGGTGATGGATCATTTAAAGGAGATCGACTATGTAAGTTATGTAAGATTTGCATCAGTTTATAAAGAATTTAAAGATCCCAGTGACTTCAGTAAATTCGTTAAAGAGAAAAAAGCTTAAGCCTTCCACCAATTAA
>CAZLHX010000071.1:0-14116 GCA_964559475.1 uncultured Candidatus Bathyarchaeia archaeon
AAATAGTTGACCCCGTACCATAGCTAAAATACTCTTGACGCAAACTGAAAATAGTATTGCATGCAAGTATCCAGCCAAAGATTCAAAGATCCTCAGCTAAACGTACCAACTGATCCAGCAGTCAACCTTCATGACGCTCCTTGAGACTGACCTGATCTTTGCGTACCTGAACGAGAAGGATGCATACCCGAGGTCTCCACAGGGGTATTCAGCAAGATAAAGAGGGGCTCAAGGGTCTTCATTGGCACCCTGAGTCTCGTTGAACTGATATACAAGAGCGGTGGGTACCAGGATCTGCTTCAAACCCATTTAGCTATCTTGTCCGCCCTTCCCAACGTGGACTACTTTCCTTTAACCGTAGACATAGTTCTAACAGGCACGGGTATAAGAAAAGAACACGGGCTATCATTTTTCGATAGCCACTACGCAGCTACCGCACTATATGGCGACGGAAAAATACTCTCCACCGACAAAGCATACTCCAGAGTACCTGGGCTGCAGCTAATAGAACCAGACCAATACAGATAACTGGAACATTCACGCAGGCTCTTGAGACTTTAACCTTCCTCTATCAAAGGCCTAGTTTTAAGCCACTCTATGATCTGCTCTTTAAATTCATAAAAGTCAACGAGCCTTGTTTGTAGGAACCTGTGCTCGAGACGTATGTCTATGGAAGCATAGTCGTGAACAAGTATGTTCCTGAACCCTATCATTTGAGAGATCTCTTCAGCGAGGTCCTCGGTGATTATCCTGTTCTTTGCCAAGATCACAGGTATATCCCGGTACCTTTCAGCTCTTTTCAGCTTTAAGACTGAGATTATCTCGTTTCCCACATCTATAATGGATTCTATAGCAAGCTGCATAAACCTCTCTGAGGCTCCGCGGATCTTGTAATCACTCACATAGTCCTCCAGACTGCAATTTTTCAGTTCTTCAAGGTACTCGAGGTATTCCCCAAGCCTAGATATTTTTTCAGCTAAAAGCAGGTCCACAACTAAGCCTCCTCGAGAAGTACCTGGTTGTACCTATGGTAAAGAAACCTCAAGTCAAGGTACTCCCTCTCAGACTTAACCTCAAACCTAACCCTCTCCTCCTCACTTCTCGAGTAAATCACCCGCCCATGCTTTATGACTTGATGCCTGAGCAGTGGCGGGGCTTCGTTAAGAAAAACCAGGTCAACCCTATCTCCAAGGATCACAGATAACTCATCCATCAACCTGAGGGTAAAACCCAGCAGATCATCTGGAAGATCGTCTAGGAGAACCGCAATATCCACATCACTCAAACTGGTCTCTTGACCCCTGGCCAGAGATCCGAATAGATATACTAGCAGTATTCTCTCGAATTTCTCAAATACTCTGTGAAGATCCTCAAAAGCCAGTGAAGACATAACAGGAATAGAAAGAATCTCTTAATATTTAATGTTCCTGCCTACCAGCCCTTATCATATTACTGACAGTTACCGGGGAAATTAGAGAGCATGCCTCAAAGAGATGATCAAGGAATCAAAGAACTTTCCCTAAACCCGTATCAACTGAAATACAAGCCACCTTTCACGACGGTCAGTGTTACCCAGAGGATACTGCGAATATTGTTCGTAATTACGTACTATTGACGTTAAATGAGTGGATAAGAAGAATTTTTCCTTTCAAACTTATCTTAACCAGAGATCTCTTAGGCAGTAAAGCTACCCTGCTTTTCGGGTAGGGTATACCTTTAATAAGAACGTATTCTATGAGAATACGGTGAACTTTTTGGCGTTCAAAGTTACAACCGTCAGGCTTCCCGAGGAGATGTTAGAAGTTATTGAAGAACTCACAGATAAACTTCAGAGAGAGAAATCCGAGATCATGAGGGAGGCTCTCAACATAGGCATCGATGAGATGAAGCTACGCCTAGCCATAGAGCAGTACGTAAAGGGCAGCGTCTCCTTCGGGAGAATGGCTGAGCTGACGGGCCTAAGCCACAGAGAGCTCTTCCTGGAACTTAGACGAAGAAACATCGTCTACAGATACGGGGAAGAACGTTTCAGCGAAGAGGTCGAGAGGCTGGTGGGCTAGTCGCCGGCATCCATAGACGCCGGCCCCCTCATATGGCTTGGAAAATGCGGTGCACTACACCTCTTGAAGAAGCTTTACCACGAGATAGAGATCCCGGAGACGGTTTACATAGAGGCTGTAACACGCGGGCTTGAAAAGGGTCACGAGGACGCCCAAATAATCAAGAAAACCATGGAAGAGGGATGGATAAGGGTCTACAAGCCAGGGGAAAAATTCATAGATCGAGTGGAGGAGGCAGAGAAAAAGCTCGGCATCCAACTAGGCAAAGGAGAACGTGAAGCGATAGCACTAGCAATAGAGAGGGAAGTCGACCTCTTCCTGACGAACGACGAAGACGCCTACCAAACAGGGAAATCCCTCGGCCTGGAGCCAAAAGGCATCCTATATGTGCTTCTAGAGGCCGTGAAAGAAGGACACCTGAGCAGTAAAGAGGCAAAGGAATCCCTAAGTCAGATGCTTGAAGAAGGATTCTGGCTCTCACCGAAAATCATCCACATCTTCCATGAAGCATTAGACGGACTGAGAAAACCATAAGAAAGATCTTACTTCAGTGACCTAGTTGATGTGAATCGGGAACCCTCAAAAGTAACAAAATATCTTTAGACAAACCAGACCCTCCCAGAGCCACTAACCTTTAGCAAAATTAAAATCATTTGACGCATAAATTTAGATTACCTTGTATCAACTGACCACCCAGTCACATTTCACGACGGTCAGAATTTCCCAGTGAATGCCTTGAATTATTTCGTAATTGAGTATTACCTTATCGTGCATGAGTTTATGGTGTTTTGTCAATAATAGCCAAATGTACAATAATTGGTGAAGTATATATACCAGGTAAATATACTATGTTTTGGTGAAAATAGTTAAGATGGATGAAAGTGTGGTCAAGAAGATCGACCGGCAGGGCAGGGTCTCTATACCAGTAGAGTGGCGTAGAGACTGGAAGTCTGATAAAGTAATCATGAGAAAACGAGGAGAATCCATCGAGCTCACCCCGGTGAAACCCATACCCCCCTCAAGCCTATTCGACTCCATAGAGATAAGCGAAAAAGTCGACTTCACAGATCCCCACTCACTGAAGGAAGCACTCATGGAGCAGAAAAGTTGAGGTTCGTAGACTCCAACGTATTCCTCCACGCCTTACTCACACCCCGAAGAAAACTCAACGAAGAGGAGAAGAAAACCAAGGAAGCATCAAAGAAGATCGTGGAAAGGATAGAGGAAGGCGAAGAAGTCTCCATGACGGCTGTCCACCTATCAGAGGTGGTAAATATAGTCGAGTCAGGCATCGGGCTAAGAAAATCACTGGGATTCCTAGCCTGGGCCATAACCACCGAGAACATTCAGATCTACCCAACCACCAGGGAGAACTATGAGACTTCCCTATCAATCGCAAGCGAGAAGGGCATCAGCATCAACGACGCCATAGCCTACACCTCAATGATGGAAAATAATATAGCCGAGATATACTCCTTCGACAAGCACTTTGACCAACTCGACATAAAACGAGTCAAAACATGAACATGTGTGGAATTATAAGTGCAAAGACCTACAGTCAGTTTTACTAGGATGATACTTTGAGTGTTCTTGGTCGTGTCTATCAGGACTTCGTCCTTGCTTAATCAAAATGTTGAAATTTTGGAAGGTATACCGTAAATATGGTGAACAATATGGCTGATGTTAAGACCACCATTAACGTAGACGAGGAGACCTGGAACGAGTTCAAGAGAAACGTCGCCTCACGATACGGCAGCATAAGGAACCTCAGCTCTGCCGTCGAGGAGGCAATACTATGCTTCAATACTCCTGAGCTGCTCAGCAAATTCGCAGAACTAAAAGGGCTAGACATCGGCACCTTTCCCTCCATCAGGGAGATCGAGGAGAGGCGACCCAAACTTGATACATCTACAGGAAAAGCAGTCAGAGAGATGAGGGATGAACGGGAAGCAGGTATACTTGGACACCAGTAGCCTCCTAAAGAGGTACATAGACGAAAAAGGCTCCCACGTCATCGATAAACTCTACAGAGAATCAGAGGCAGGCAACACTAAGGTGGTCTTCTCTGTATGGAACGTAGGAGAAGCTCTCGGGGTACTGGATAGATACCGTAGGAGAAAATACTTAATGGAGGAAGATTTCGAGACCGCCATCAAGAGCCTCATCACTGAATCCTTAAAGATGAGCAGACTCGACTCATTAGAAATACTCCCCATAACCTCGACATCACTAGTTGAATCCTGGCTACTAGTACTAAAGCACCAAATATACGCAGCAGACGCAATACAAATATCCTCCTCAAAAGAATCAAACTGCTCCCTATTCCTAGGAGCAGACCGGAAATTGATCCAAGCGGCCCTAAAAGAGAAACTCAACGCCGTAAACATTGAATCAGACCCTCAAAAAGCCATCGACCAGATCAACTAGGACTAGACATCCGAGAAGTATTCATGAACCAGGAGCAATCGGACTACAAGTGGATAAACCAGCCGACCAGGGACCTCCACCCGTACCTCCAAGAAATGATCACTAAATCAAACATCTTCAAATAGCCGTATTAACTGATCAATCAGTCGCCCTATGACGGTCAGGGTTACCCAGATGATACTGTTAATTTCTCATTAAAGTATACCATCACCCCATGCATTATGCTGTAAATGTTTTTATAGCCTTATGGGAGAATGGGAAATGGGAATAATTATGGATGAGGTCGTGGTTGACGACCGGGGACGAATACTCATACCCAAAAAGGTAAGGGACGAGCTGGGACTAAAACCAGGATACGCCGCCAGGATGGAAGTTAAAGACGACAAACTGGTAATCAGCCCGCCCCTCTCCCCTGAGGAGTTCATAGAGGAGGTAGAAGGCTGCATAAATGAAGGAGAACCCTCCACCGACCCCCTCAGACTAAAAGACCTATGGCACCGAGAAAAGGACGCCTAGGAACATGGCTTACATCGACAGCAACATCTGGTGCTACTACATGGACTCACGACTCCCAGAGCACCCCCAAGTAAAAGCCCCCATACGAGAGACCCTCATGAAAGGACAAATATACGTAAACACAGTAACCGTGATGGAAGTAGCCCACTACCTGACCAGGAACCTCAACACGACCTCCGCTAGAGAGAAAATCAAAGCCCTACTCAACCTCAGAGCCCTCAAAATCCTAGACTTTGACAGAGAAACAATGAACGCCTCCCTGGTTCTCTTGGAAAAGTTTGGGGGATCCATGGGACTAGGAGGACGGGACTCCACAATAATAGCCTCCCTGCTAAAGAATAATGTAGACACCCTCTTCACCCACGATGATGTCCTTAAAAGAGCAGCAGAACACAAAAATAGTTGACCCAGTAACATAGCTAAAACAGAAATTATATTTCATACATGTATCCAATCATGGAATCGAAGATCTTCGAATAAGCCGTAATAAATGACCCACCGGTCAACACATGACTGTCAATGTTACCCAGAGGATATTAACAATATAGTTGGTAATTACGTAGTATATACGTTAAATGAATGGGTGAGAATAATCCTTTCTTTCTAACTTATCTGAATTAAGATCTCCCAATAAAGCTCCCCTACTTTTCGGGGAGTATATACTTTAATAAGAACTTTCTATGAGAATATGGTGAACTTTTTGGCGTTAAAAGATACGACTGTCAGGCTTCCTGAAGAGATGTTAGAAGACATTGAAGAACTCTCATATAAACTTCAGAGAGAGAAATCCGAGATAATGAGGGAGGCCCTCAACATAGGCATAAATGCGATGAATCTACGCCTAGCCATAGAGCAGTACGTAAAGGGGAGCATCTCCTTCGGGAGAATGGCTGAGATGACGGGCCTAAGCCACAGAGAGCTCTTCCTGGAACTTAGAAGAAGAAATATCGTCTATAGATACGGGGAGGAGAGGTTCAGCGAAGAGATCGAGCGCCTGGTGGACTAGTTGACGGCATCCACAGATGAATGCATAAATATACCCACATATAACAGTTAAAAGGGAGTAAAATAGGCTTGAGTATTGTTGAAATTGATGATAGAGGGAGATTAACCCTTCCCAAGGAGCTACACAGAACCATGGAAATGAAGAAGGTACTCATAGTAAACGCAGGCGACCATCTGAAACTCATCTCTATACCAGAGGACCCCTTCAAGGCACTGAGCGGCGCCCTATCCTCAGAGAAGAGCTTCAAGGAGCTCCGAGAGCAAGCAGAAAGGCTCGCAGAGAACGAGGCTCACCATGACGCACACATGCAAGCCAGAGAAGCCACCCAGATCATGGACAGGATAGCCGCGAAAGCAGGAGAATGGAACGGCGAGGAAGAGATACTACGGTGGCGAAGAAGGGGCTAAACCATAAGACTGTAGTAGATGCCCAACCCATAACTGTAGACTCAAGGCTGTCTTAGAATAACCCTGATAGAGTGATAACTTTAGAAAATAATATGTTATGATGATAATTTTTCAATGAATATACATGAATAGATGGTTGGTGAACTAATTTTCCATTGATTAGTAGAATTGATAAGGAGCCTCTTTGATGTGATATGCTTCAATAATTGAAGGCTTAAGATTTACTTTATTTAGAAATTCCTCGTCTAATGAGATTAGAGATGATCTGACATCTATCGCTGTTTGTAAGTAAAGTGAGTCAGCTGAATATATATCGTATCCCGCACCGGTCAAGCCTGCCTTCACACAAAACTCTCTGTCGCATGGAATGATACTGTTGATCAACCTTATTAGTTCATCAACTTGCTCCTCAGCTATCCTCAAGCCCACGTTCCTGCCAACTGCATTCCCTACCTCCGTAAATATTATAGCGGGCTCAACCAGGTAAAAGTCTGTGCCGATGTGTGAAATTAGCTCTTCACATTCACTGCTATATGTCTCATCTCCCTTGATCTGGGAGATAAATATGTTTGAATCAAAGGTTATTGAACGGATTTCTTCCAATCAATAACCCCGTTTACGCTCTCTCATTTTCCTGACCTCTTCTACAGCGCTCAAAGTCCCCTTCCATTGCCCCTTAGTCCTCTTCGATAGGTCTAGAAAACGTTCAGCTGCCTCCCTAGCTAAACATAGGTGAGCCTTATCAGGTACTAGGACCTTCCCACCTCTTACTTCTGATTCCAACCTTCGGAGACGAGCCTCAATCTCATTCAACCGTTCCGTCAGTGAAGTATCTGAACTCATGTCCTCACCTTGATCAACTTTACTATTATTTATATTCCTTTATTTCCGTTCTATTTTAAACTTTCAATTTCTTCGAAGTGTTACAGGTCTATTATAAAAGTCTCTATTCTATTATTGCTTTTTTTCAGTGCATTCCCTGAATAATTTGAAGTAGATTCAATCTCCTACCCTCTTAGGGTGTCTGCGAGTTCTAATATTGATCGTTTCCCTGTGATAATGTTTAATATATCTATGAAGTTAATGCATGCTCTCGCTTAGTTTTTAGGCTACCAGCCTCTCGTATACTTCTTCTGAGAGGTAGATATTTATGGTGTACAATTATGTGTACTCAATATTTTGAGGACTATTATAAATTGTAGCTTCTTTTGAGGGTCTCTGCCTTCTCGATGCCACTCTGAGTCAGATGGACGGATCTTGAACGCCTCGAAGTAAATATGTACCCCTCAGCAGCCAGCTTATCCAGGACCTCAAAGGGGTACCCCTTCCACGACCTCAGAAACCTCTCATCCAGAACTTTTTCCTCCCAGGCAGTAAGATAGATTAGAATAAGAGACAAATCCTCCACTAGCTGATCGAGGGACTCAGTCAAAGCTCCTCCCACTCCTCATCATACGTATATTCAAATATCTCACCCTTCTATTTCAACACAACAGGCTCCAACTCAGACTCCACGTCTTCCATCACCTTCTTCAGAATCATGTAGAACCTCCATTCATCCCCATAATCGTAAAGATAGTAAAGTCTATCACCCTTTGATAGGTCCAGCTCACCCAGAGTCACATCCGCCGCCTTATGCCCCTCCTCCCTCCTCGGCTGAAACATATCAAGATAATCATCCAGGGGGCTAACCTATTTGACTCCATAGAAATAAACAAAAAAGTCGACTTCACAGCCCCCACACACTGAAAAAAGTAATTATAGAACAAATAAGTTAAGGCATATTAAGTGCTAATGCTTCTCAAGGAAGCTTGCATTCATGCATATACGGCGGTGTACCCGTTGAGTCTCCTTGAGGCAATAATAAAAGGAGCCATACTTTTTGATACACTTGTTTTAATACCCCTTTAAGGGTAATATTATCTATGAGTCGGCTGGTGGACAAAGCCCTCGAGTTCGCGAGCGAGAAGCACAAGGGACAACTCGACGACCAGGGCAGACCATACTTCTTCGCCCACATCGTCTAGGTCTACGCCATCCTCAACGACGTAACCGACGATGAGGAGACCCTCTGCGCAGGAATACTACATGACACCATCGAGGACACGGATACCACCTACGAGCAGCTGATAAAAGAGTTCAACAAACCCATAGCCGACCTCGTCATGGAACTCACAAAGGAAGAAGAATGGGAGACTGGACTCTACTTCCCCAGACTCGAGACCAGAAAAGCCATACTTGTAAAGTTCGCGGACAGACTCAGCAATATCACCCGCATGGACGACTGGCCAGAGGACAGGCAGCAGAACTACCTCGATAGAAGCAAGTTCTGGCCCCATGAACCCTCCGGAGATAAGATCCCATCGCCCAACAGACCCACAGAGAACTCAACCTAAGACTCCCTTTAAGGAATATTCATGGATCCAGATCATAAGGTAATGATATATTTGTGTATTATACTGGATCTAAGAGTGTACTGTATTGCACGAAGTAGAGATATCCAGGGGCTACACAATTAAAATACCGAAAACTACCAGGGAAAAACTAGGGATAAAGAGAGGAGACAAACTCTTGCTACGTGAAGAAGGGGGAATGATCATCATCGAGATACCAAGAAGAATCTCCAATCCATCAGATTTCCTCTGGAGCCTATCAAAAAAACTCACGATGTAGATGTTCTCAAACTTATAGAGAAATCATAGAGTTGAGGCTGAGGACAAAACTTTGGTAAGGCGCCAGACCAGCATCTTCGACCTTGCCGGGGAAAGCAAAGACGAGGGAGACGTAAAAGAGATAAAGAAGCTCCTTGACGCTATGAGGAAAGAGAGTGCCCAAGAAGAACATCTATGACTTCGGATTCTTCATCAAGTAATTCTACCCTAGCGACTCAGATTACAAGTCAGTGGCTGAATACATCGAAGTCTAAGTATGATTTATTTTCCACAAATCTTTCAACGCCTCGGAAGGATATTCATCAATGTCCCATGGCCACCGCTCCACTTCGAGCCTCCGGACTATATCGTCTAAGTTAAAAGGAATCAACATCAGCTCGCCATCCCTCTTCATGATCACAAGCTGCTATGAAAGGTTTTGTTAATTCAAAATATTTTAGAGTCAGCCCCAAATATTAGAAGTATTTGCTGGAAGCATTATGATTAGGGAAGACTGGAAGATAATACCCGCGGTAATTGCACCGAGTCAGAGAGAATTAGACGGATACCTCTCCCTTCTGGAGGGAAAAATTGGTAACGTGATGCTAGACTTCATGGACGGCGTGTTCGTACCCCAAAAATCAATAGCCTTTAACCCCATACTGCGGAGCAGCTTCAATTATGAAGCCCACCTTATGGTAAAAGACCCCATCCCCTATCTCGACCTACTCTCTAACAAGCTTAAAAGGATCAGTATACATGTAGAGTCCACACCAAAAATTGATGAGGCGATAAGTAAAGCCCGAGAACACGACTTTACCATCAACCTGGCATTAAACCCACGCACAAGCATAGACTCCATCACCCCCCACCTAGATAGAGTGGACGGCGTCCTCGTCATGACTGTCGAACCAGGAAGATACGGGAGCAAATTCCTCCCCCATACACTGAAAAAAGTGAAAAAACTCAGAGAGATAAGTAGAGAGCTTCACATTGAGGTTGATGGCGGCATGAATCCAGTTAATGCTAGAGCAGCTAAGGAGGCTGGTGCTAATGCCTTCGCCTCAGGATCATATATATTCAAGAGCGTAAACATCGAGAAAGCCATAAAGGAACTGGAAAAAGCCGTAACTTAAACCACCGTTTCAGGCAGACTTTATGGAGGAACTACCCAAAGATTAACATACATATAGATAATATAGAGATATCCATATGAGACGTAGAGAACATCAGCTCCGCCCTCGAGGAAGCAATACGATGCTTCAATACCGCTGAGTTACTCAACAAATTTGCAGAGATAAAGGTGCGCGTGCGCGCAATCGGTTAAATAAGGTTTGGTAAAGGTATAATTTTTGGTTATCAGGGAGATTTTGATCTGTATTGTCCACTTCTTTTCCAGTGTTCAGGATTTTTCTCTCCAGATCAGGCGACATGTCTACCCTACTACGTTTCCCCTTTACACCATAGAACCCCCTAGCCTCATCTGCTGTCTGCACGCCAGAGTTGATCAACTCCTCAACAAAAACGCGTATACTCTTCCTCACCCTCTCCTAATTTACCCAATCAGGAACCTTCAACCGTATCACAATTATCCTTGGACAAATCAGACTCTCCTAGAGCCACTAACCTTTAGCTAAAAAAAAGCTCGACCAACGAAAGCTAAGAAACCTGAATAAAATAATACACTAATAATCCTCAAGGAGAAACTGGTCATACCTTTGGTGAAGAAACCTCAGATCATAGTACTCCTTCATAGACTTCACCTCAAAACTTACCCTCTCCTTCTCACCTCTTCAGTAAAGTATAATCCCATATTTGATGACATGGTATCTGAGGAGGGGGGGGCCTCATTCAGGAAGACCAGGTCCACATTATCACCCAGAATCACTGATAAATCATCCACCAGGCTGAGGTAAACCCCTAGTAGGTCCTCAGGTAAATCGTCCAGAAGAACCGCCAGGTCCACATCGCTCAGTTCAGTCTCCAAACCTTGGGCTATGGACCCGAAGAGGTATGCTAAGAGGATACAATCACGTTGCTAAAAGACCTTTCTGACTGCATCAAGGGGGATGGAGGACATGAAGAAATACTGGAAACCAGCTTATATTTAATCTTCCTCACCATTTACAACCAGATAATGATTCAATTACTTTGGGATGTATCTAATCTAATCTGGACATTTTCGGTCCTTTACTCAGGGATCTACTGAACTTCACGTCAGTATGCTGCCTGTAACTGTAACTCAATACATTCTCTCCTTTGGGCGATATGGAGAGCTTCTCATCAATGGACCCCCTGTCTATCAACTCCCACTTATACATGTGGTTTACCAAGGTGTTGAGGTTTTTCCTGCTCATCTGAACAATATCGCAGAGCTTCCCAAAATCATACTCATTATCCTTTATCATTGTAAGTATCATTAGTACATCCCTGAAGCTCGGCTTATAACCCATCAAACAAGGCATCAACGGTAAAATTTTAAGGATTACTAACTGTAAATATATAGTACAAGTATATATCTGCGCATTATTTTCCCTCCAAACCAACTCGTATAGTTCTACCAGTTGATGAATGTTCAATATGCACGATATAAATAAAACTGGTTTTTATTCTATAATCCTTAAAACTTTAAGAGCCTCATAAAAAATACTCCAGATTGGAGTATGCTCTGAGTAAGAAATGCAGAAGGAAGACCACCCTAGAACTGATCCATACGAGATCCCTGAAGACTTCCAGAGATTAGTGGAGGGTCTAAATGAGACTGAATACTACATTGTAAACTGCATATTCGAGAACTGGGCGGATTTCTACCGCATCATAATGAACATTGAGGATGCCTTATCCAGAGATTTAATCAAAGAGACAGATATCCAAAACCTCTACCAGGTAATCCAAAAAATGGTGGCTAATAGGGGTAAGTCAAATGAGGTAGAGAAACATACCAGTTTCACTCGAACCTTCTTCGAATTACCCGAGATAATCCACAAACACCTCACAAGACATAAAATATTTTAAGAAATAATATCCAAAACAGTTCATCATACTATAAATATGATTTCCCGGGTTCTAAGATTAAATACTGAGACCACGGTATTTAGTTCTCAATGTCGAAATCTGATTATAACGTTAGATATTACGAGGATGGGTACGAGAAGCAGCTTGTTTAGTTGTTTCAAACGGTCTTCGGTGAATGGCCTAGGTTCGATATCCCGTGTAGGAAGATTGATCACTGGAAATGGAAGTTTATAGATAACCCCGTGGGCTACACCCACATAGTAGTAGCTGAAACAGATGACGGAGAGATAATCGGGGGTTCTCAGGCTTTTCTGAAGAAGACAAAAATAGGAGATAACATCTATCCTATCCGTAAAGGGGCTGGGGTCGCTGTCCATCCAGATTACAGACGCATGGGAGTCTACAGCCACATACTGGATTATAGAGACGTCAGGTGTTTAGAGACGGGCGCAGTTATGAGTATTAGCCTGACTAACACCCCGGTAATATTAAAGAGGAAAAAGCGTGGAGAAGCGGACCATCGGGAACCACTTTTTCCCCACCTGATTAGACAGCTGATAGAAATTATTGACATGGACGGCTTCCTGGATTACCTTAAAAGCAGGGGAAAGATCACTGAACGGGAGGCATTTCTAGTAAGAGCGGGATATACTCTTTTCAGTACCCTGAATAAGATATATAACTTAACAAAAACTCAATACGGACCAGTAAAGGACTTTACTGTCAAGGAAATAAGCGGACTCGATCACCGGGTAAACCAGCTCTGGAACGAGATAAAGGACGGTTATGACTGGATCACAGAGAAGTCAGAGGATTACCTTAACTGGAGGTACTGCGACAGCCGTGGGGGAAACCATAAAACTTGGATCGCCGCGGAGGGGGATAAGCTCCTCGGCTTCATTGCCGTGAAGGTAAACAAGATCGATCCAGATCACCTAATCGGATACATCAGGGAAGTATTAGCACCCAAAGACAGGATTGATGTCCCCAGCACTTTGGTGAAGAAAGCTGAGTCATATCTCGTAGAACAAGGTGTTGACGCCATCTACTACACCGTGATCAAAGGACACCCTTATATGAGTCTGATGAAGAGGCACGGTTTTACCGATAGCAGAAGGACCCCCCAGCTCTTCTACTCAGTCTACAGGAACTCCAGTGATATAGAAAAGTTCGTAAAGACCACTCCCGAGAGGATAAACTACCAGTTCGGAGAATTCGACTCAATATAACTGAGACTAGAAATCTTTCTCCTTCTGCTCAGTACGATAGATCTTCTGGTAGACCAGACCCCATTTTCCCTCACTTATCTTCTCACAGATATCGTACATGACCTCCCTGAAAGCTGCCTTCTGCTTCATATCCTCGTACCTGTAGTAAAGCATAGAGAGGTCCTCCCATACCTCCTCCTTAATAACCTCTAACTCGACATCACCCGACTGAAGAACCTCCTCAAGGATCCCCCTCACCCTATCCTTAAGAGTAATCTCACCCGATGCCATACCCATTTAAACCAGACAGGCTTGATATTATAAGAATTCTCAGAAGCCCTAGCTCCCTGAATTTTTCCCTCCGTTGGCAGTACCCGGAAATGTGAAAACTCTACCTAGGCTAATATATAAATGGGATTGCATACATGCATGCAAGCGGTTTTTTTAATCATTTTCCCGCAAAAAAGGTGTATCTTTTTACTTAAAAAGTCTCAAAAAATATCACCTTTAATGGTTTGATCATGTTCTGTTTTCACTGGTTCTATATTTAGGTAGATCCTAGGGTACTTTATGGTTGGACCTGTTATTGTTGTGCATGGGGGCGCCTGGAGTATCCCTGACGATCAAGTAGAAGGAAACATCGCTGGGGTGGAGGAGGCTGCAAGGAAAGGATGGGACTTAATGGTTGATGGGGGCTCAGCTCTTGACGCTGTAAATACCGCGGTGAACAGTATGGAGGATGACCCCATATTCGACGCTGGCACAGGCTCCGTATTAACGGAGGAGGGTACAGTCGAGATGGACGCCTTGATAATGAACGGGGAGA
>CAZLHX010000072.1:0-13932 GCA_964559475.1 uncultured Candidatus Bathyarchaeia archaeon
CCCTCTGAATGAGAGTATAGAGGGTATATTCCACAACATAATCTTTGAACTGGGTGATTCTCACAGAGACTAATCTAATATGTTTGTGATTTAGCCAAATCATAAATGCATGAATACAAGTAAAATATCATGCCCTTACAAGGAAGTTACTGTTTATGTATTAATTTATCAAATAAAATCAAATTAAAAATAGGTAATATTGGAATAATAGAATTTGAGTCTGGAAAATACATTTATGTTGGATCCGCTTTAAACAGCTTAAAGCCTAGATTAATCAGGCATTTAAAAATAAATAAAGGGCTCCATAAGATACAGCACTGGCATATTGATTATCTTCTTTCCAGTTCTTCTGCTAAAATTAATCAAATTTATGTTAAAATTAGCTCCAAACATTTGGAGTGCTCAATAGCTGAAAAAATATCAGATCAAGCGTCTCCTATTCCAAAATTTGGTAGTAGTGATTGTAAATGCAACAGTCATCTATTCAAAGTTGATAACTTTAACATTTTGAAAAAAATTGGTTTAAGGAAACTTGATCTTAGTCAGTTCCCTCTATTTCTTTAATCAAGGGTATCGCCATTTCTGCAATGCTTACGCCGGTACCCCAACCCATCAAGGCAGCAGCTTGAATCTCTTTTTTGGATATTCCAGATTTCATAGCTTCTTTAATAAAATGTCTAAGAGCAATAGGGTCTCTAGTTGTAGAATAGATTCCAATTTTAATGAGAAATACTGTCTTCTCGTCAAGGGCTCCATCAATATTTATCGCTTCGCTTAGATTCATCCATGCTTGTGCTACATTGGGTGTTTCTTGACTGAATATTTCCCATACGTTTTTACCATTCATTTTAGTCCAAATATTACTTATAGTAAGCCATATATAGCTTATTTTGTCCGAAATATTTGAGATAATTTAAATAATTACAAATTTTTCTAGTAATTTATTTTAATATGAATGATCATTGTTATTATATGGTTTGCCATGTGCTTTAACTGAAGCCATGTCTTATCAAATGTAAAAGCGTAGGGTAATAAAATGGGTAACGAGTTCATCAATGACATCGATAAAGTAATTCAAAAATTCGATCACCAATTAAACGAAGAAGAACTCGAAAAAATCCATAAACTAAGGAATGATCTCCATGAAATGCAACAAAAAAACATCGTAAAAATTAATCACAGTGTGATGGAGGTCATAATAGCAAAACATCTTATTCACAGTGGTTTTAGTGTAAATCTTGAATACTTATTAAATGGTATCAGTTGCGACATTTATGCTAAAAAAGGTCTTGGAAGCTTAATAGTGGAGGTCGAGACTGGTTTTGTCCCTCCTGATCATGCCCTTGATCCCGTTACCTATCTTAAGGCTCGAATAACAAGTAAAATTACTCGGTATAGCGCTTTTGCAAACAAGTTTGTTTTAGCCTCAACACCTTATTATATTATGCAAATTCCTTCCTCCTTGACAAAACCACCACGATTCAGGACGGATGAGGAGATCTCATACATGAAGTCTCTTTGTGATCTCTATTATAGTAATCCTCCAGTTAGTACAGAGGAGATAAGAAATTCAAGATTGCATAGTATATATATTGTAGACGTTGATAATGTTGGAGTTACGGAATTGGAAGTGAATGAATATATTGGCAGAACCGCTCTTTGGGCCTTCTAGAAAAGTTTAAGATAGAGAAATATGCAAACAGGTGGGAGAATAATGGAAGTATCGAATGGGTTTCTATTATTAGGCATTGTTATGACTCTAGTTGGTATTTTTATGGTATACCTCAGTTTAAGAGCTAAACCTGAAGAAGTTAAAACTAGAGGATTAGGTATATTTTTCTTGGGGCCAATTCCTATAATTATCGGTGGGAGCCGTAAATGGATTATCACTGCTCTCAGCATTGTCTTTATTATAATGTTCTTTTTAGCGACAAAAAACATTAGACCTGACTTGATTGGGTGGTAATTATGCAACGTAAATGTCATATATGTGGGCGCAACTCTGCTGATATACTTTGTAAAAAATGCGGAAAATTTGTTTGTGATTATTGTTATGATGATGATAATGATTCCTGTGTCAAATGTGCAAAAAATATGTATGATTATCGAGGTTTAATTAAAGCTCCTCTTTTTCTATTTTCTGGTATCACTTTAATTTTTTTAGGCATAATGACAATTGCTTATTCTCTTGTGCCCTCCGGGGAATCTGACTTTGTATTATTCCCATTTATTTTCACTAAAATTAATCCTACTAAAGCATTTCTTACAACGCTCTTTTTCTATGGAATTTTCACATTATCATCTATTCTCCCTTTATACCTATCTTTACGAAGAAACCATCTAAAAAGCTGGGGAGAAGAAATTTATAGCATTCATGATTCAACGATTAAAGGATCTAAAGATACCACTGAATATATCATTACAACTGAGATTCCTCAAAAACTACAGAAATCCATATTTATTGAAGACGAAGTTGATAGAGTTTTAATACTAAGTAGTCGGGATAGAAACTTTGTTAGAATTTACAATTTACCAGACGGACATTTTGTAGAGTCTGTTGAGTCAGATTATGAAGGTAATTTCTTGGTACTTAAGATTCAATTAAGTAAGGAATATTAAGCGTTATAATTTACTCTTCCATTGAAACAAATATGCCAAGAATTGTAGACTTAGGAGAACGACACCAATCATTGAAAAATGTGTACTTAATTATAGGAGAAGGTCTTTGCAGTAATATTTACGTTATTGGTAAAAATGAAGTAACGCTTATTGATACAGGTGTTGGAAATAGAAGTAACCCTATCTGGCCTCAGCTAAACACGATTGGTGTAACTCCAGAGAATATCAAAAAAATTGCTCTAACTCACGCTCACCACGACCATGCAATGGGTACTTTCATTGTACTTCAAAAATCGGATCCTAAAGTGTACATCCATGAAAAAGACACAGTCTACATTGCTAGTCAGATTGGTGAAAACCTAGTAAAAGTAAATGAGGGAGATATTATAAAGACTGAGAACTGGCCTTTAGAGGTTTACTGGACTCCTGGTCACACTGAAGGAGGGATGTGTTTATACAACCAAGAATATAAAATTCTTTTTAGTGGGGATACAGTTTTTCCAGGTGGTAGTTTTGGTAGATTCGATGGAGAGAGTGGAAATTATCGAAAGATCCTGAACAGTCTTGATAAACTGAGAAAACTCGATGTTGAAGTTCTCCTCGCAGGACATGGAAACCCGATCACAAATAATGCTAATGAACATATACAACGATCTTACAGTAATGCTTCACAGTGGAGCTAATTTTTTTCAAATTACTTAAGTATTATCTCGTCTATTTACAGAGATTAATTTGGTTGAGAAGAACTTAGACTTTAGAAGTGATACGGTTACTAAGCCAACCCCTGAAATGCGTGATGCAATTTGCAATGCACGAGTTGGTGACGATGTATATCGTGAAGATCCATCCGTCAATGAGCTTGAAGAAACTGCAGCAAGAATTTTAGGTAAAGAAGCAGGATTATTCATTACAAGTGGTACCCAGGGTAACGCTGTCTCGATCCTTGCTCATACACTAAGGGGAGACGAAATAATTCTAGAAGAAAAAAGTCACATATATGTAAACGAAGTGGGCGGACTCGCAGTTATGGGTCAGCTTATGGCAAGAACAATTCCCGGAGAAAAGGGATGGATGAGCCCAACTCAAATAAGGCCACTAATCAGAGGAGAAAACATCCATCACCCTAGAACAAGTCTTCTATGTATTGAGAATACACACAACGCCGCTGGAGGAATAGCTCTAACAGTGGATCAGATGAAAGTAGACTGGGAAATAGCAAAGGAAAATGATTTAGGGGTTCATTTAGATGGTGCACGCGTGTTTAACGCGGCTGTAGCGCTGGGCGTCGATGTTAAGAAACTTACACAATATACAGATACTGTACAAGTGTGTCTGAGTAAGGGACTTTCCGCTCCAGTCGGAAGTGTAGTTGCAGGACCGGATGAACTTGTTGAAAAAGCTAGAAAATATAGGAAAATGCTGGGGGGCGGCATGAGGCAGGCAGGAATTATTGCAGCACCCGGTACAATTGCGCTGACTAAAATGGTTGATAGACTGGAAGAGGACCACAAAAATGCAAAAATCCTAGCTAGGGGATTAGAAGAGTTAGGATTAAGGATCCTCTATGAAGTTCAGACCAATATGGTTTACATTGATATTAGTAGTATCGGATGGAAGCCAGATGAGTGGATAAACGCATGTAACCAACTAGGGTGGAAGACTCGCGCTGGGGAAAAGAGTACACGACTTGTAACCCATTACGGCATCGAGGAAGAAGATATTAAAGAGTTCCTCCACGGTCTTGAAAGTCTAATCTAACAATTTTTAAAATCCCTCCTCCCCTTTAATTTTTATGGTTTCAGTCCCGGTAGACAAACTGAGGAAAATTGGTATAGGTATTTTTATGGCTCAAGGTGCAAATGAATCAGACTCAGAGTTTCTAGTTGAGACACTTATTGAAGCAAACCTGACTGGTCATGACAGCCATGGAGTTCAATATTATCCAAGATATAGTGAGAGAATACAGCAAGGGTTTATTAAAGTTAAAAATGAACCAAGAATCGTTAAGGAAACACCAAACACTGCCCTTATTGATGGAAACTGGGCTTTTGGTCAAAAAACAGCTATGAAATTAACAGAGATAGTGACTAAAAAAGCAAAAGAAAACATGGTCGCAGCAGCAGGAGCATACAATTGTAATCATATAGGTAGAATAGGATATTACACCAGTTGGGCTGCAAAACATGATATTATTACCAATTTCTATGTAAATGTGGGCCACCCTAGCGTAAGTGTATTCAATGGACAAGGCAAAACATTTGGAACAAATCCGTATAGTATCTCAGTTCCCACAGATGGTGAAATTCCTTTTTTAGTTGATTATGCTACTAGCGTCGTAGCTGCAGGAAAGATTACAGTAGCAAAACATAACAAGGAAAAAATACCGAAACACTGGATTCGTGATAAATATGGACGAATAACAGATGACCCTTTCGATCTAAGTGCGGGAGGGTGGTTGTTGCCGTTTGGTGATTATAAAGGATATGGTTTACAATTAGCTTGTGAGATTCTAGGAGCCGTACTAACTGGATCTAGAACAGGGTTTGACGAAATTCAAGAACCACCGGCTCCTAATGGGATATTTATGATAGGGTTAAACCCCGAGGCTTTTGTAGGTATAACGGAGTTCAAAAAAAATACTGCAATTCTGTTAAAAGAGATAAAAAACGTCCCAGCAGAACCGGGAAAAAAAGTAAAAGTACCAGGAGAACCTGAAAGAGATACTAAGATTAAAAGAATTGAACAAGGAATTCCCCTTCCAACAGAAACTTGGAATCAGATACTTGATTTATGCGAGACCCTGAACATAAAAGTAGAGTAATCCATTTAATCTATTTTATTGTATACCCTTTGTTATGCAGTTAGGGTTTCCCACCAAGGAAATTGCAGAGGGCAAAGCTAGAATATTTGTACCAAAACTTGATCTAGAAAGCGGACAGCCAATTCAGCATCTTCGAAGCCTTGCCCCCGTTTTTTATAATCCCCTAATGAAGACAAATCGTGATTCTGCAGTTTTAACTTTGAAGGTGATTCAAGGTAAAAAAAGTAAAGAACTGAATGTATGTGAACCCATGTGCGGTTCAGGCGTCAGAGGAGTACGTTTTTCACTTGAGGTAGAAAATATTTCAAACGTTGTAATGGGGGATTTGAATCCTAAGGCATTAAAACTAGCACAGGAAAATGTTAAGATCAATAAGGTATTTCACAAAGTAAACCTAAGACTTTTAGATGCAAACTTGCTTCTGAGTTTACATGCTTTTCCAGGAGGAAGATTTGATTACGTTGACATTGATCCATATGGTTCCCCTTCTCCATACATACACAATGGAGTACTTTCAGTTAAAAATCATGGAATCATAGCACTAACAGCTACAGATATGGCTCCCCTGTGCGGGGTGAACAAAAAAGCCTGTATTCGGAAATATGGCGGTAGTCCTATTCAATCAGAGTTTTGCCACGAAATTGCTCTTCGGCTGTTAACAAGTTCATTAATCAAGCAAGCTGCTATCAATGAAATTTCTGCTAAACCAATGTTCAGTTATTACTCTGACCATTACATTCGGTTATACGCTAAATTGGATAAAGGAGCAAAACGAGCTGATGAAAAACTCCTAAAAATTGGTTATATAAAGTACTGTCCAAGCTGTCTTCACAGAGAAACTTCTACTGATAACAAGAAAGAAAAATGTTCAATTTGCCAAAATATGCTTGAAACAGCTGGTCCATTGTGGCTAGGAGAATTATCTGATAAAGCGTTCACTGCGAAAATGAAAGAAGAGCTATCTATCAATAACTATCTATTTGGTTCAAAAATCAATGAGATAATTGCTAAAGTCATTGAAGAGATAGGTTATCCTGTTGGATATTTTAATTTAGACAAAATTTGTAGTCTTTTGGGTATAAAGTCTATCTCGACACAGTTAGCTATTGATAGAATTATTGAAAATGGTTATAATGTAACACTAACTCATTTTGATCATAGAGGCATTAAGACTAATGCAAACATTATTGAATTAAAAAAAATACTAAGTGTTTAATTTATTTTTTTGAAACTTTTTCCTGGAGCATTACATATAGGGCACTTCTCAGGTGGACTTGTTTCAACTGTATTTCCACAAACTGGACATATATAATACTCAATATGGGGTAAATCCCTATTTTCTTTCAAAGAATCTGCAGCTTTTTTATAAAGTTCAGCATGAATTTTCTCTACTTCATTTGCAATGTTGAAACTCCAGCTTGCCTGATTTTCTCCTTCTTCTGCTGAGATTTCGAGAAAGTCGGGGTACATCTTATTAAATTCATAAGTCTCCCCATCTATTGCTTCTTGAATATTCTGCCTAGTATCACCAATTCCTCCCATTATCCTAAGATGATTATGGGCATGAACTGTTTCTGCCGCTGCCGCTGCTCTGAATAGTTTAGCAATTTGTGGATATCCTTCATCGTCTGCTTTCTTGGCGAATGCCAAATATTTTCGGTTTGCCTGACTCTCTCCTGCAAAAGCTGTTTTTAGATTTTTTTCTGTTTCTGTCATTTTCATCACAAAACAAGTTATTAATGAAATGGTTTTTAATAAACCAATACTTTCCTAAATTTCTATAAGTAACAAAAAAATGGAGTATATGATATCATATTGTCGAGATGGATTCATGAACGTAAAAATGATCACTTCCACCAACGAGCTAAGGAAGAAGGATACAGGAGCAGGTCTGCGTTTAAGCTAAAACAAATAGATAATAAATTTAGAATATTTGATAATGCTAGATATGTTTTGGATCTGGGGGCTGCCCCTGGAGGGTGGCTCCAAGTAGCGAGTGAAAAAATTGATCCTGAAGGTCTAGTAATAGGTGTTGATCTGGAAGAAATCGAGCCTTTATTGGCTGAGAATGTAGTCACTATTAAAGGAGACATTAGAAGCCCAGAAATTCGAGATGAGATCTTAAACATACACAATAGAAAATTCGACATACTATTATCCGATATGGCTCCAGATGTAACTGGACAATGGGATCTGGATCAATACCGACAAATATATCTTACACGCATAGCTCTACAGATGGCTTATGATATTTTAAAACCCAATGGGTGGTTTGTTGTCAAAATCTTCCAGGGAGGAGAGCATATAAGATATATCAGACAGGTCAAACAAGTATTTCATTATGTCAAAAATTTTAAACCTAAAGCTTCAAGAAAAGGCAGTGCTGAAAGATATATCATAGCAAATAGAATTAGAAAAAATGCTCGAAGACCTAGACTTTCGTTTGATAGAGAATTTGAAGAGGAGGAGGATGAGTATATCCCGGGAGATCAACTATTATTCGAAGAAGAAGATCAATAGAGTTCTTTTAAAACTCTGGCAATAAGGGCATTACTTAAAATCGTTGGTTTACCTATTTCCTTTTTAATTTTATCTTGTAGCTTTCTTGGGAATCCAAAACAATTAAGAAATATTAAATCCAAATCTTTTTCCTTTAATCTTTTAATTAATCCACTAACATCATAGGGTTCATAGGGAGATACTGAGTCTGGATAAACTTCTATTCCCTCTCTACCAAATTCTTTCTCAGCCATAAATTCCTGTTCTTTTGTTGGATATATTACACCCAGTTTTCCACTTCTCAATGACCCTTTTAATACTCCTTTTAATATCTCTTGTGGTGTAACTATCAAGCCTTTTGACTCGAATTGAGGAAAACCTCCTGTACACATTATTACAGTGATCCTCACCCCTTCTTTCTCGATCTCATGGATTTTTTCCTGTAATTTTGGTAGTATAGACTTTTTTGTTATCTTAATTTCTCTGCCATCTCTCATTCTACTAACCAGGATATAATCTTCTTTACGAAGAGGAATATTCATGATCTCATCGTAAGTCATATCATCAAGTGCTCCTGCTTGTATAATTTCATATTCGTGACCCAAGATTTCAACTAATGCAGGAATTAGATCATCTCTCGGACTTTGTCCAATAGTCAATAATCCTAGTTTTTTCATCATCAATACTTATTACTTGAACATATATGATTGTTATCAAACTTACTACATGAATCGATTTTTCAGTGATTCTCTTTCAGCCTCGATAATCTGAGTAAAGAATTCATCAGATTCTCCCTCAGTCTCCGCCAGTATATCCCATGCTTCAGTGAAGTTTACCCTTCTTGCAGAGGCGATAATAGCCGCTCTCCTTCCATATATTGAGATCAATTTGGCGGCGTCTTTTGCTCTTTCCCACCACCACTCAGGCTCTCTTTTTGACCCTCCTCGATAGATCGCTTGTTGTTGAGCTACTTCTTCGAAACTTCTATCGAATACACCAATTTCTTTGGATCCACAGATCGGGCATACAAATTCATTAGGAAAATCCTTAACAGTCGTTTCCTCTAACCAATCTAGTTTATCCATACAGGCTAGGATCCTAGTTTCATTATAGAGTCTTGCTTTTGCTGATTCTAAGATAATTCTGGTAATATTTTCCGGTGGAACGATGTCTGTTGTCATGCTCATGCTGTTAATTGCAAGATCGCCCAAAGGACTAATTTCCCTTTGCTTTTCGAGTGTAACTACTTCTATTTTTCCTTCAGCCATCTTTTTAAGCAAATTACAAGTTGATGGTACATCTAAGTCCTGCCTAAGTGCATCCTTCATAGCCTCTTCATGGATAATTGTTCCTTCGAAGGTTTTCATCAGACGACCTAAAGTGACGTTGCTAAAGTTTGCAAATTTACTTAAAGCTCCTGCCTTTCGCGCTACATTAATTATTCTCTTCTTAAACAAACCTGTCTTGGCAACTGAATCATCAACATACTTTTCCAGATCACCTTTTCCCAGATTACGTAGAATGTTCGCTATATATACCGAGTCGACCTCACCTACAGTCTGGCATATTATCATGTAGGTGTCTTGTTGGACACCAACAGGGTATCCAATCGTTTCGCTTATAACGTGACCTAGAATTCTAGCTAAAGTTCTATTAACAAGGGTCCCAAAGTTACAGTGAATTATTACGTTTTCATCCCAGTCTTCAACTACTACTCTTTTATCTGTGGGGATTGAGAACCCTAGATTATTTTGTTCAACTAGCTCTCTTATTGCTCTCCTTATTGTTTTGATATTTGCTGGATACTTGTAATGAAGTTCTGAGCTAATCTCTTCCGTTGACATTCCATTTGATAAACTCATCTCAACAAAGCTTTTAATCTCCCCAACTTCCAAGGCAACCTCTAGGGGTACAGGAATTTGCTCTCCAACCCAGCTCGGTATTGCTCCAGTGGGGTCATCTTCTAACCGTACGTAAATCTTATCGTTATGTATGTTGAGTATCTTCCACGCTCTACCTCTGAGTGTAAACTTTATTCCTGGTTTTGCATATTCAGCAACAAAAGCTTCTTGAAGTATACCGACAGGGGAATCCTCCTCCACATCGACTATAAGGTAATCTTTTTCGTCAGGAATCATTGAGAGATTATTAAAAAAGTATCGGTACATAGTCTTACGACTGCCTCTGGGCTTAATCATAACCTCATCCTGTTCACTTACCCAGGCTAATCTAGGAAATCTATTATGCATATAACGTGCAGCTGCAATAATCTCTTTCTCTTGGAGGTCCCGGTAAGGGTATGCGTTTTCAAATAAATTTTGTGCCTGTAAGAAATACATCCTATTACGTTGCATTAATTCAGCTATTAATTGGTTAACAAGTACATCATAGGGTTTTTCTGGAATAATTAGAGGCTCCATCATCTCATGTAGTGCTCTTCTACAAATGACCATGGATTCTAATGCATCATCGCTGTTAAGGGCAATAATTACACCTTTACTTGTCTGTTCAATACTGTGACCACTACGACCTACTCTCTGAAGAAGTCTAGTAACCTGTCTTGGGCTATTATATTGTATTACAAGATCTATTCTACCTATATCAATTCCCAATTCAAGGCTGCTCGTACATATTACCGTCTTCAGATCTCCAGTTCTAAGACCTTTTTCTGCTGCAATTCTACTAGTTTTTGCTAAAGATCCATGGTGGATACTTAGTGGCAACTCTTTATCCCATATATTAAAGCGGCTTGTTAATGCTTCCGTTGTACTTCTAGTGTTAGTAAAGATCAAGGTTGTTTCATGTTCATTAATGAGGTTTCTCATCTCTTTGAGTCTGACAGCTACCTCAGGATGAGTATAGAGTTTTCTAGCAAGATCATAGTCTTCTGTACTGGGCTCAGGGTAAATAATATCTAATTTCGTATCACGTAACGCGGAAACCTGAATGATCTCTGCGTTCCTGCCGACTCCTACTAGGAACTTTGCAACTTTATCCGGACTACCTATAGTTGCACTAAGTCCAATAAATTGTGGGTCATCCTCCGCGAGAGATCTTACTCTCTCAAGTGCTAGACTGAGTTGGCTTCCCCTTTTATTATCTGCCAACTCATGAATTTCATCTATTATTATCCATCTCACAGTCTTTAGATGATTCTTAATAGTTCGTCCTTGGAGAATGGCTTGAAGTGTTTCAGGAGTGGTTATAAGCATGTCTGGGGGGCTTCTACGTTGATATGTTCTCTCTTTCTGACTTGTATCACCATGTCGAACTCCTAGACGCATATCCAGCTTATTGCACCAATACGTCATCCTGTTTAGTATATCTCTGTTTAACGCTCTTAGAGGAGTAATATAGAGAATGCTTATACCAGGCTGACTCCCCCCCTTCAACAGATATTTATGAAATACTGGAAGTACTGCCGCTTCTGTTTTCCCTGTTGCTGTGGCTGAAATGAGTAAAACATTTTTACCCTCTAAGATCAAAGGAATAAGACGCTGTTGAGGTTCAGTTGGCGTCTCGAACCCTTTTTCATCTATTAATCTTTGAACTGGACGGCATAGCTGTGAGAATGCATTCTCTTTTAACAAGTTTGATGCCAATTTCTATGCAGCCTTAAATAAAAACCATAGGTAGATGTACTTTTAGGTATTGATTTCTCAAATAATTAACATTAATCCAAGAAGAATAAAAAATGTAGAACCTTATGACTTTTATGCAAGATCATCCTAATTAAGTGATTCAAATGGTAAAGGTCGGTATAATCATCTGCGATCGAAACAGGACTTGTACGGGAAATAAATGTTTTAGATCGATTAACGAAAGAGACGGAGCATTCCAAGAATACGATAAGGAAGAACCAATCGAGGTAGTTGGTTGGATAACATGTGGCGGGTGTCCAGGTGAAAGACTTGAATTCTCTCCTGCTGATATGAAAAAATATGGGGCAGAAAAAATATACTTAGCTTCCTGTTACTTAGCTGGATATCCGCCATGTCCATATATTGAAGATCATATCAAATATATTGAAAACTACGTTGGATTACCTGTTGTTATAGGCACTCATCCAATGCCACAGAACTATATAGACACTCACGAGAAAGCTGGAGACTGGAAGGGATATGAAAAATATCTAGAAAAAATCACAGATGATCCAAAAGACGCTCATAAATACGACTCAACTAGATCAGATTACACAGAAAGTTTACAAAAGTAATAATTTATAATCAACCCCTTTTTTGTTATTTAATCATGAGCGATAAAGAACTGGAAAAGATCAAGGAAGCTATGCTAAAAAAAATGTTGAAAGTTCCTGAGCACACTGCTAGTTTTTGGAAGCATGGAAAGATACACGAACTAACAGACGGCAACTTCAATAAAGTACTCCAAGAAACCGATAAACCAGTTCTTGTGGATTTTTGGGCTGAATGGTGCAGTCCCTGCAAGATGATGACACCTATAATCGAACAAATGGTTCAAGAATTTGGAAGTGTAGTCTACTTCGCTAAATTAAATGTTGATCAAAACCCTAGAACTGCCCGTCAATATGGTGTTATGAGTATACCAAATTTCATTATATTTAAGAATAGTAAGGCTATTGGGCAAACAGTTGGAGCAGTAGGAAAATCAGGATTAACCCGTTTAATCCAACCTTGTATAAATTAATATTTTGAATATTTTTTTAGATTTTTAATAATTTTCTGGAGTTTTCACTTAATATTAATCGTTTCTCATCTTCGCTTATAACTAGTTTTTTGATTCTGTCAACTGCTTGTTCAATGTCACCAATTTGGTGAGGATCATCACTTCCTAGAACTATCTTTTCTGAGCCACAAAATTTCAAAGTCGACATTAGAACATCATTGTCATATATTATTGAATCCATGAAAATTTTCTTCAAGTAATGGCTTGGTGGTTTTGATATGTTTTCTTTACATTCAGGATATGCGTAGAAGCCAGTATCTATTCTTCCTCTTAGATAAGGGTATACTCCACCTAAATGGCTTGCTACGAGCTTGAGTTTGGGATATTTTTCTAAGGTTCCTGAGAATACTAACCTCAATACAGCCAAACTTGTATCTACACCGAAACCAAGTATAGGAACTAGTCGGAAATCCTCCATTGATTTACTGTTTATCGGGGAGGTAGGATGAATATATAACGGTACATCCAATTTTACAGCTTTATCATACACCGGATCCATTTCTTCAATATCTATAGGTTTACCATTGACATTCGACATTATTGTTCCTCCCTTTAGACCAAGTTCCTCAACTGCTCTTTCGAGTTCCTCTGCAGCAGCAATTGGATCTTGAAGAGGTAAAGCAGCTAACGCTGTGAATCTATCCGGGTAATCTTCAATTATATCTCGATATCCTTCATTCGCTAATCTAGCTAATTTTATCCCAATCTCTGGTTCCTCTCGTTCTACACTTGGAGTCGTTAAGGTTAGTACATGCATATCGATACCTGCTTTGTCCATCCCCCTTAATCGCTCTCCCACATCTATATGAGGACCAACTACTATGTTGTAATCTCCCTCATAATGAATTAGCAGTCTATTTTTTTCGTCCTTCTCAACTTTTGCATAAGTACTCTCTTTTTCAAGACCTTTGATATATGGATCTGGGTAAAAATGGTTATGCCAGTCTATAATGATCATGCTAGAAAGTTTATTATAGCACATTTAAGCTAAGTGGGCAACTTTACCTATCCTTTACAGTTGAGAGGTAGCATTAATGTGTAGACTTCTCTTATTTAACAGGATGAGAGATAGTCACAATGGAGAAACCAAGAACAAGACTTGACACACAAAAACTCAGAAAAATGCTACGGGAGATCGGGAGCATCCGAAAAAGCAGCCTACCCGATAAAACCAAGGAGAGGCTCAGGATCATCAGCTGGTACGGCAGGAAAACCGTGGAAACCATATGCAGCATCTTCCAGATAAGCCGAAGCTGGTTCTACCGCCTCCTAAACACCTTCCTCAACCA
>CAZLHX010000073.1:0-13822 GCA_964559475.1 uncultured Candidatus Bathyarchaeia archaeon
ACAGTCTCCTTGATTAGGAACCGTTTCTTTAGGTGTATTTTTGGGTATGAGTAGACAGAGAAGACCACGAAGTAGAGAGCGCTGAAAAGGAAGCTCATCAAGCCATTTAACAGGCTTATAGCCAAGCCAAGAATGGAGGAGGTGTATATTAGCATCATGGCGTGAGCCCTGGGCACCTTTCCTGATGCCAGGGGTCTATCGTACTTGTATGTGTTCTGTCTGTCAGCTTCCATGTCCACTATGTCGTTGTATATGTACACAGCTGAAGCTATCAGGAAGGTGGAGGCAAATGATATGATGGAGGGCTTAATAGGAGGAAATCCTCTTCCTGCCATTAAGGCTGCGACCATGGCGCACCATAGCCATAGGCCGAGTGCTTCTTTTCTTGATTTGATCAGCAGTACTGCTGAATTGAAGAATGATTTACTCTTCACTCTATGCACCCTGTCTTATTGTTCTATATCAATATTATATATTACTATTATATATTCTTATATCTTTATTCTACCTATTTTTCATATTTTTTTTCTCAGTAAATAAGTTAAGTATTTTTAACCAGCAACTATTATTGCTTTATAATGACAATATTGTTATTATAAAGCATTTCCAATTATTTTCTATTCAGAACATTATACATTATATTATATCATTTATTTATCTATATTATTATTATGGATCACAGATAATCAATAGTTTTATTATCTCATATAGCTTAACAACCGGCATCCTCTTGAGACTTCAGCATACAAATAACTTCATAAGACTGCTTCATGTAGATGATGATGAGAACCAACTTATAATGTTCAGGGAGTTCATGAAGATATCCGACCCCTGGATCCAGATAGATTCCAGTTCGGATCCACGGAGAGTCAGGGAAATGATTAGAGGCGGTAACTATGACTGCCTAGTGACTGACTTTCAGATGCCCGAGATAGACGGTATTGAGCTGACCCAGATCATCAGGGAGGAGAGCACTATACCCATCATACTATACACCGGGATGGGCAGCGAGGAGATAGCAGAGAAGGCCTTTGGGGTGGGTGTGAATGACTACTTCCGAAAGGAGATGAACCACCAGCACTTAAAGATCCTAGCAAAGAGGATCAGAGATGTGGTCGAAAAACAGAGATTTGAGAAGATCTATACGAGTATCGTTAACGAGGCCACGGAAGCCATCATGATAGTCCTAAACCACAAGATAGTATTCGCAAACAAGGAACTTAAGGAGCTAGTGGGAGCTTCCTCCCCTCAAGACCTTATTGGAGTGGATATTACCAATCTGTTAATCAGCTTCAACAAAGACGAATTTCATAACGAGATAGAGAGTCTTATTCGAAGAGATATATCTAATTTCATCTCGGAATTCGAGGTCAAGAGAAGAGACGGCAATAAGATACCTGTAGAAGTAAATATGAACATAATGGATTACCTAGGTGAGACCGCTTACCTTTGCTTCCTCAGGGACATTACAGACCGAAAAACGCTCAACTCCGAGATAAAGAGATCTGAGACAAGATACAGGTCACTGATGGAATTAGCACCAGATGGCATCGTTACAGTTAACCTCAGAGGAGAAGTAACCTGGATCAATAATGCTTACTCAACTATCACGGGTTTCAGTAAGGATGAGATAGTAGGTAGAAAAATCTGGTCCATTAGTCCTGTCAGGGCTGGTGATGTGTTTATGTTTTTCCGCCTCTTCTTTGACCTCCTGAGAGGGAAAGATATTCCACCTCTAGAGTTCCAGTGGTATGACAAGGAAGGAAACCTAGGCTGGGGCGAGGGGCGGGCAAGCATACTACATATTGATGATAAGATGAACGAAGTCCTTCTAATCATAAGGGATACTACTGAAAGGAAGAAGATGGAAGATGACCTGAGGAGGTACTCAGAGGAGATGGAGCAGCTCGCGATGACAAGGGCCCAGAAGCTGGTGGAATCCGAGAAGATGGTTGCTGCTGGTGCGATTGCCTCGACCGTTGCACATGACCTCCGGGGGCCTCTCAGCGCCATAAGAAACGCTTTGTATCTGATGGAAAGGAGGCCAGAGGATAGCGAGCGGGTGAGGGAGATTATCTCTAAGGCGGTGGACAACGCAGTTGAGATGCTGAACGATATTCAGAGCAACATCACAGAGGACCACTTTGAGGTGGAGGATATTGAGGTATCCTCTTTCATCGATTCCATCCTCAGAGAGACCCCCATTCCAGATAGGATAACGGTTAGGACTGATCTTAAGGAAGCCCTTGTTCGTATCGATAGGTTGAAGATCAGGCGTGTACTGGAGAACCTTATTAGAAACGCTTGTGAAGCAATGCCAAGTAAAGGTAAGCTAATCATAAGCAATAGCGTTGAGGGGGAGGAACTTCATATAGAGGTAAGAGACACTGGGGTAGGGATCTCTAAGGAGAAACTGGATAATCTCTTTAAACCATTTAATACTTCCAAGGATAGAGGTATGGGGTTAGGATTGTATTTCTGCAAGAAGACTGTGGAGGCTCATAATGGGGTTATAGATGTAAAATCCAGAGTGGGCAGCGGAACATCATTCACAATAAAAATACCTTTCAAAGTCTCTCAGAAAGATGTGCCGGTGCTAAAATCTTTTTCATCGGATTTAGAACTTATACAGGAGTAAACATGCATGGTTAGAATTAGCGAAGTCCAAGAGATAAAATAAGGTATGAGAAAATCATAAGAAAAAGGACCCGCCACAAATTTATAGCGAAAACCACCGGGCTCGCTACAACCCTTCTAGGACATTACATTTTACTAGTAAAAATGTGTTGGCTTCCCTCCCCCCGCATATTTTAACCAATTTTTTAATAAAAATCATTAAAAATAAACAAGTTCTATGCAGGGTAGTTATAAAACAACATCAATAAAACGAACAAATGAACAAATGAACACACCCCCCTCCCCCCCATAGTCTCATGTATGTCAGAGAGAATAAATACCAGATATTATTTCAAGTAGAAAAAGACCTGCTACTACAAAATACCGAACAACCCCGAGTAATCCAATCCACCCTAATACTAATAGAAAATCAAATAAACACATCTTTTAACTGAAAACAATCATAATAAATGATTAACTTGACTACTGAATTTGATGTACTAATAAAAGATGCAAAAATTGTCGACGGATTACATAAGACCGTTAATGGCTCAATAGGCATTAGAGGCGATAGAATAATTGAAGTTGGAAAAGTAGATGCAGATGCAGAGAAAGTTATTGATGCTGAGAACCTATATGCGATACCTGGGTTTATAGATCCCCACAGTCATGGTGATTGGGGTCTCGCATGGTACCCGGACTGTCAAAGCGCAGTTATGCAGGGATGTACCACCATAGTAGGAGGTCAATGTGGTGGATCACCAGCACCAATAAATGAGTACATGAGACCACCTGGAATCCTATTTGATGAAGTCTATAGAAAAGAACCTTATCTCTACCATGCGCCCACTTTAATGAAGATTGAAGATATTAACAAGCTTCATAAAGAAAAGTTTGGATGGTCTATTAATTATCGCAACATGGCAGAGTATTTTGATCTTATAATCTCAAAAGGAATTAGCATTAACTATGTCCCTTTACTGGGACATGGAACTGTTAGATTCGCGGTTATGGGCGAGGACTACAAGCGAGAAGCCGATAAAAAAGAAATTGCTAACATGAAAGAATTAATCCACCAGGGACTACAACAGGGTTGTCGAGGATTATCCTCTGGGCTGGATTATGATCCAGATGTTTTCGCCTCACAAGAAGAAATGGATGAATGTGTAAAAGTTCTTCAAGAGTACGATGGCATATATTCACCCCACTGGAGAAGAACAGGAAGACGTAAAGATATCAAGATGGGAACTTACAATGCTGAACCCATAGAAGGAATAAAAGAAGTAATTAATACAGCAAAAAAGACGGGGGTCAAGACTAATATCGCTCATCTAGCACCGGGATGGACGACAGTAACACCTATGACGCCAGAAATAGGTTCCTCAATCGGAAAAGCAACACTTGAACCAATTGACGCAGCTATCAAAGAAGGAACCATTATCGGCTTTGATGTAATCCCATGGCAATGCTGGGAACCATTACCTTACCTGTGTAGTCTGCATTTTACACAATGGCTGCGTTTACTTGGTAGCAGAGAAAAATTATCTGAATGGTTGAAATCGGAGCAGTTTAGGGATAAAGCGTGGGAGGACATCGAGTCAGGTAAACTCTTTCAGAGACTAGTTATCAACCCATGTATCAATTCTCATTGGGCTGAGAACCTAATCATAGTTGAGCACAAGAAAAGTGAATATGAGGGCAAGTCCTTACAATATGTAGCAGAAAAAACAGGAGAAAAGCCTTGGAAAACCCTTTGTGACCTTATAATAGTTGATCCAGATAGTAAAGGGGCACATACAGATTACCGGGGTATTGAGGAACAGATGAAGGAATTCTTTAAGCATCCCATGGGTACTGTTGGATTAGATGTTGGAATAAGTGACAACAAAGACATACAAAACAAGACGCCACCTTATGCGACCCCTCTTCCAGACCAGTTTTCAGGGTACACAAAGTTTTTCATGAGATATGTTCGAGACTCCAATTTTCTAACAATCGAAGAAGCAGTCCGAAAATGTTCGACGATGCCTGCTAAAACATTCATGGTTAAAGATAGGGGCGTCTTGCTTCCCGGGGCTTACGCAGATATCGTACTAATGGACCTGGATAATTTGGGAATTCCAGGTAAACCTGAACTATCTACAGAGTACCCAACAGGGATCCCTTACGTCATAGTGAATGGCAAGATTGTTGTTGATAATCGAAGCCATACCGGGAAACGTCCCGGTTATGTACTTACATTAAAAGAATAGTATAAGGATCCATAGAAGAACATCCCCAAATACAATGGAGAGCAGATATCCTCCCATCATTACAGCAATATAAGGTAAAGTTATCGAGACCCAGATTCTACTTTTCTCTGTTTTTAGACTATTAAACACTTTTTCTGCTTCATCATCGTCCCAGATATTTGTTCTAAGTTTAATTTCCCCTTCATTTGTCTCAAGGGGATAATGAAAAGGCACCCCTCTCACCGATTTCGAGTCCATATATATGCCTGTAAACAATAATACGATTTTTTTCCAAAATGGAACCCCCTCTAATGATTGAAAAAGATCTACACCTTTAGAAATAGAAAATATATTTCTAGACAATATTATAATCGGCGACAAGATACCTATAATCGCAGTATTTGATACTAAAGTAAAAGCAAAAAGAGGTGGAACCCATCCCCAATAGATTAACAAATACCTTGGTGCAATGGGGTGAATTAAGGATAATGCGACAAATGCTAAAAGATCCGCTTCACCAAACAGCTTAAAATATCCAAACAATAGCATAAGTAGACTCATAAATCCAACAGATGCCAAAAGCTGAGTTAGACTCAAGGAACCCAAAAACAGTTCATAGATATCCAGCAACACTCCAGAACCACCGAAGACCAACCAGACTATATCATGAATTTCTCTTGTTTTAATATCTTTATACGAACCATAGGAAAGCATTATTAAACCAAAAAGGGTCCTGATCCAATCTAAATTGTAACTAGTGGGACCCATAACGTGGAATTGAACTCTTTCTATAAAAGTATTGTAAATGAAGAATCCACTTTTATAGAAAACGAAATAACCTAATACCCTAGAATGATACCATGCGATACCACCTAAGAAGAACGGATAAAGAGATTAAAGAGAAATACAAGTTAGAAAAAATTCTCAAAGAAACCCAATATATTACTCTGGCCATGGTAAAAGATGAACTGCCTTACCTAGTCTCACTGAGCCATGGATATGATATAGAAAATCAATGTATCTATTTTCACTGTGCAAATGAAGGAAAAAAACTTGACTATCTAAGATCCAACCCAAAAGTCTGGGGGCAAGTTATTATTGATCAAGGTTACAAACTAGGAGAATGCACTCACGAATATGTGACTGTAATGTTTCAAGGAGAAACATCATTTGTAGAAAATCTAGAAGAAAAGAAAAACGCATTTAGGATAATGATTAAACAGTTAGAGGAAGACTCACAGCCAATCCTTGATAAATTTTTAAACTCTGAGGGAATAAAAAATACTATAGTTGGAAAAATTGATATTGAGTTTATGACAGGAAAGAAAACTCCCGAAATTTCAATATGTTAAGTGAAAACGTGGATTAAATAAGAAACCTGTCTGGATGTTTTTGATGCCAGTCAGTATATTTTTGATATTTTACTGCAGCAGAAATTATGATGTTTTCAGAGTAAGGTTTTCCCATAAATTGGATGCCTGTAGGAAGATTATCCTTGCTAAAACCATTGGGCACTGTAATTGATGGTAGACCTGCCCCGTTTCCAACAGAACCCAGGACGTCTCTTGTTGAACCAGGGGCTACTTTTCTGAACTCTTTATCTATTCGGGGAGCAAGTTTGGCTCTGGATGGGCCAATAATTGCATCATAAGGCTTCATTGAGTCCCAAATATTTTTACACATTATTTTTCTGAGTCTCATAGCTTTAAGGTAATCCACTGCTAAAATAGATGATCTACCATAAGGTCCATAACGGTCTTCAGGGGCTGTTAATTCAGCTGCCAATCCTCTCTTAGTAAACTCATCGAAAGCACTCGCAGCCTCAGCATTCAATATGGTCCTTGTAATAGACTCATAAGGCATATCAGGTATTGTAATTTCTTCTATGGTGGAGAACTTTTCAAGTACGTGCAAAGAATCATTGAAATTTCTAGTTACTTCTTCATCACATCCTTCTAATGAATCTTTTATAAAGGCGAATTTGAAATCTCTTTTTTGTGAAATAAATTTAAATTCTCTGCTGGTGGTCGATTCATCCATGGGATCCTGTCCAGAGATAACTTCCAGAATTAATCCACAATCCTCAGCGTTTAATGTCAGTGGTCCAAGTTTATCCAAGGTCCAACTTAGAGCCATAGCCCCATGTCGGCTTACACGGCCATATGTTGGTCTTAGCCCTGTTACTCCACAATTGGTCGCCGGACTTAGTATGCTACCCCAAGTTTCTGAACCGATAGCATAAGGGATTATCCCAGAACCAACAGCTGCTCCGGAACCGCTGCTACTTCCTCCGCTCCAGTGTTCTAAACTCCATGGAGTGGCACAAGGACCTGTAAAACTAGCATTTGGTTGTTTGTACCCCATACCACCAGCCAACTCTATCATGGCAAGTTTTGCACACAGTATACCCCCTGCTGCGTCTAGCAATTGGATTACTGTTGCATCGTAGTCAAATACTTGATTTTTTAAAGGAGCTGCCCCCCATGTCGTAGGAATGCCTCCTTTTGTTGCCAAAAGATCTTTTACGCCATAGGGAATACCATGTAACACACTTTTTACCCCACCCTCTTTTATTTCCCTTTCAGCTTTTTTCGCGGATTTCTGTGCCCTTTCTTCTGTTATGGTAACAACAGCGTTAAGAGTTGGACTATGCTCTCCAAGACGGTTTAAGAAAAAATCAGTAAGCTCAGTAGGCGTCATCTCCTCATTCTTTAAACTCTCTGAAAGTTCTTTGAGGCTTCTGAAGCAGAAATTCAAGTCTCTTCCTCCAAGTAGGGCTTGAATATGTAACTAGGCTCATCACTATTTGTTAATGGAGTTTCACGAAGTTTTGTAGTTGCGTTAACAATTTCTTTTATTTTTTCTTTGACTTCAATTAACTGCTTATCATCTAATCTATTCCCAAACTTAAGTTTGACTAACTCAAATAATATTTCTGTCTCATCGAAATTACTCATGAAGATTATACTGAGTATTTGATGTTAAGCTTTATCAATTAATTGAGGCTCAAAGCTGTATAATGATCAAGGTTATGCTTTTTCAGCTGTATATATTTCTGTGTCGTTAACTGCTTTTATTAAATCATCAATAGAAACACTAGAATCCTCATCCAAAGTAACAACCGCAACACCTTTCTTGTAATCTGCTTTAACTTCTTTTACATCCTTAACTTTCTTAAGGGCCTTCTCAACCCTCATATTACAGTGCTCACAACTCATACCTATCACTTTTAACTCAACAGTTTTAGACATACATCCATCAAAATCAAGAGGGAACCATGATAAATAAAGTTAAACAAATCTTAGAATCTGTTTAAAAATCACCCTTAAAATAGATGTTTGTGTCAGATCCCAGAAATAAAAATAAGAAAACTCAGACGACAGTAGTTCCCATAAAAGGTATGCATTGTGCGACATGTGCTAATGTAATTACTAAAAGTCTTTACAGACGTGAAGGAGTTGTAATGGTTGACGTTAATTTCGCAACAGAAAAAGCAGTTATCGAGTATGATCCAGAAAGGGTATCTGTAAATGACATTGGTGAAGCTATTAAAGAAGTTGATTATGAACCAATGTTGCCCTCTAAGATGGAGAATTTCAGAGAAGTTCAGCTAAAAATAGTTGGTATGACATGTGCAGCGTGCGTTGCTGCTGTAGAGAAAGCCCTAAAGAAAATAGATGGAGTAGAAGAAACGGTTGTTAACCTGGCTACAGAGAAGGCTACCGTTCGATATAATCCAAAAAAAGTGTCTATTCTTGATCTAAGACAGGCAGTAAGAGATGCTGGATACGATGTAACTGAGGAGGAAGAGGTAGACGTCCATTTAGAAGACCTCAAAAAAGTCAAAAAACGCATGATTACTGCTTGGGCTTTAACGATCCCCATTATTATCTGGATGATTCCAGAAATGTTTTTAGGGATTATGTGGCCAAGCCCTCTTATCTTCAATCTTGGAATCACTCTAATATCTGCCCCTGTTATTTTCTGGGTGGGCTTCCCAACAATTAGGTCAGCTTATGCCTCAGTAACACATGACTCAGCAAATATGGATGTACTGATTGCAATGGGTACAATAATTGCATGGTTAACAGGTCCTGCTAGCTTTGTGTCCCCCCTTTTCAATTATGCAGGTAGCAGCACAATGATTCTTGCCTTCCACATTACCGGCAGATATTATGAGGCTTTAGCCAAAGGACAGAGCAGCCAAGCAATTAGACAGCTTCTTAAAATGGAGGCAAAAACAGCAAGAATAGAGGCAAAGGGTGAGGAAAAAGAGGTACCCATAGAGAAACTTGAGAAAGGAGATATCATGATAATCAAACCAGGTGAAAAAATACCAACCGATGGTATCGTAATTAAAGGGGAGAGCTCAGTTGACGAATCTATGGCTACAGGAGAATCCATGCCTGTAAACAAAAATGTAGGCGACCAAGTAATAGGCGCAACAGTAAATCAAGAAGGTCTACTACATGTAGAAGCAACAAAAATTGGTAAAGACACTTTTCTAGCTCAGATCATTAAGATGGTGGAGGAAGCTCAAGGTACTAAGGTTCCCATACAGAAATTTGCGGATGAGGTGATCGCAGTTTTTGTTCCTTTTGTAATAGTAACTGCTGCTTTAACCCTTTTAATCTGGCTAATTCTGCCTGACCAAATGATATCAATACTAGCTTGGGGAAAAGCCTACATACCATGGATTAACACCTCTCTCCCCCCACTAATGTTAGCAATATCTGCTATGATATCAGTCCTCGTTATAGCATGTCCTTGTAGTCTTGGGTTAGCAACCCCCACAGCCCTTATGGTTGGAACAGGCAAGGGGGCGCAAAATGGCATCTTGATCAGACGTGGAGAAGCAATACAAACCATGAAAGAGGTAAAAGCGATAATACTAGATAAAACAGGAACAATAACTAAGGGACAACCAGAACTAACTGACCTCATCCCACTAGAAGAATATAATGAAGAAGAGATTCTATTATACGCTTCTAGCCTTGAAAAGGGATCAGAACACCCCATCGCAAGAGCTATTCTCCGAAAAGCTACTGAAAGAGACATCAAACTCTTAGAATTATCCGAATTCCAAGCAATAAAAGGAAAGGGAGTTCAAGGATACATAGACGAAAAAGAAGTTACAGTAGGTAAACCCCAATTATTGTATGAGCCTCTGAACCAAGAGGGAACTAAATTAATGGAAAAGCTACAAGCGGAGGCAAAAACAGTTATGACCGTAGGACTCCAAGGGGTGCCAATCGGAATAATAGCTGTAGCTGATACCTTAAAAGACGATTCAATTAATGCAATAAAAGAACTGGAATCTATGGGCTTACACACAATAATGCTGACAGGCGATAATAGAGCAACCGCAGATGCCATAGCTAAAAAAGTTGGTATAAGCGAAGTATATGCAGAAGTTCTTCCAGACGAAAAAGTAGAATTCGTCAAGAAAGCCCAAGAAGACTATAAAATGGTCTCTATGGTGGGTGATGGTATTAATGATGCCCCTGCTCTTGCTCAAGCAAACGTTGGAGTGGCTATAGGTACTGGGACTGATATCGCTATAGAATCTGGAGATATTATACTTGTAAGAGGAGACCTAACTGGTTTAGTGACAGCCATCAATTTAAGCAATGCAACTTTTTATAAGATAAGACAGAACCTTTTCTGGGCTTTCTTCTATAATGTTTTCGTCATACCTGTAGCTATATTAGGTTTCTTACACCCTGTAATCGCTGAGAGTGTAATGGCTATGAGCAGTATAAGTGTAGTAACAAACGCGAATCTATTAAAGAGAAGAAGAATCCTACCAAAATACATTAAATAGACAATAAACTTTATCCTATAATCTTACTAAACCAGACAAATATCCGAAAAAAATACCCAAAAATTGCTGATTAAATATTGAATCAAAGAATAAAACTAAATTTTTCAAGAAAGTTTCATAACTAGCAGTTCACATGATTCCCTATATTGATCCTCAAAAAAATCAGAGTAAGTATTGGTACTGCATCGGTTTTGGGACTATTAAACTATAGTCTTAATGTACCACCTACAACAGCTTATTTAATGTCCTATACAGAGTCTGGATGTAGAGCTAATTGTAGTTTTTGCGCACAGTCAAGAGATTACCAAGGGGATAATAAATTACTATCCAGAGTGACATGGCCAAGTTATGAGCTAGAACAAATCATAGATGGACTGAAAAATTCAAAAAAAAACTTTCAAAGAATATGCATTCAAGTCATTAACTATCAAGGATTCAAAGAGGATACCATTAAGTTAGCAAAATTATTGAAATCCAACACAAAGTTACCTATTTCCGTTGATATCTGTCCTGTAGACATTGATACACTTAAAAGACTAAAAAAAGCGGGAATAGAAATGGTAAGCATACCCCTTGATGGAGCAACTCTTGAAATTTTCAATCAGATAAAAGGTAAATATGTAAATGGACCTTATCAATGGAACAGCCATCTCAAATCTTTATATCAAGCCGTGGAAGTTTTCGGCAAGGGAAACGTTGGAACCAACCTAATCATCGGGTTGGGAGAGACCGAAAAACAAGCTGCAAAATTAATACAGACCCTTTTTTTGAAAAGTATTCATACGATTCTTTTTGCGTTCACACCGATTAAAGGAACAAAACTCGAGGACAAACAACAACCAAACATCAAATCATATAGGAGAATTCAAATAGCAAGACATCTAATATCAAAAAATCTGACCACGTATAAAGACTTTAGATTCAATGAAAAAGGAGAAATAATCGATTTTGGTGTAAAAAATTTATCCGAGATCTTGAAAGATGGAATAGCATTCCAAACTACAGGGTGCCCGGGGTGCAATAGACCCTTTTACAACGAGAGACCTTCAGGACCATTTTATAATTATCCCAGACATCTTACTGATGAAGAAGTTAGAAGTGAATTAGATGAAATTGGAGTAATATAGATGAATGAAACTTGGCGATTAATCGATATGAGGATAGAGGATGCCCCGACTCAGATGTCAATAGATGAAGCTATAGCAAAAGCAAGATTAGAAGAAAATAACCCAAACACAATTAGACTATATAGGTGGAACCCAAGCGCAGTAAGTATTGGATATTTTCAAAGTATTGAAAAAGAGGTCAATATTCAGTCTTGTAAAGACTTGGGGGTAGACATTATTAGAAGGATCACAGGAGGAGGCGCTGTTTACCATGATTTTGATGGAGAAATTACATACAGTCTAGTTGCACCGGTTAACCATCCTAAGATTCCAGCTGATATCCTTGATAGCTATAGTAAGATTTGTGGTGCTATTGCCAATGGTTTAAAGGGATTGGGTATTGATGCGGAATTTAAACCTATTAATGATATTGTAGCTGGTACGCAAAAGATTTCAGGTAACGCACAAACAAGACGTCATGGAGTAGTTTTACAGCATGGTACAATTCTGGTAGATAGTGATATCGAGACTATGTTCAAAGTCCTTCGTGTGAGCGATACAAAAATTAGTGACAAGATGCTTAAAGCAGTGCAGGATCGTGTCACAAATCTTAGGAGATATCTTGGCAGAGACATCTCATTCGAAGAAACTAAAGAAGCTCTATTAAATGGGTTTGAGAAAACTTTTGAAATTTCCTTAGAACCTGGAGAACTTACCGGTTATGAAGAAGAACTAGTGAGTGAACTTTTTAAAAAATATAGTTCAGAGGATTGGGTTTTTCAAAGGTGAGTTAATGAAGAAAGCTGAATACAAAATACCGGGGGGAAAGCTTATTGCGGTTGAATTAAAACTATCCAAAAATACTATAAAATACATCAAAATATCTGGGGATTTCTTCATGCATCCTGAAGAGTCAATATTGGATCTGGAAAAACAATTAAAAGGAGTACAAATAAATGACTTTCAGAAATACATCAATAACTTTTTTTTAGATAAAAATATTATTCTTTTCGGAATTAAAACAGAGGATTTCAAAAAAGTAATAAAAATGGCCTTAGATGACTAAATTATATTTATCCTCATAGCGTTCAGGAATGGCACAACAACCATCAATAATTTTTACTGGATACCCATTATTCTCTGATTTCTTCTCAATAAATCGTGAGGAGGAAGCAATCCTATCTACTCCTGCTTTAATAGCTTCCCACTCCATCAAATGTTTATCCTTCCTATTTCTCATACAGCCAAGAGCAACACTCGTTCTAGGCATCTCATTTTTTGCAGCCTTAATTAATTCCGTAACATCCTCGATACGAGGGGGATTAACATGCTCCATGGGTGTACCCCTCGTCGGTATTAATCCAAGAAAGACTAAGATCTCTGGTTTAAAATCAACAATGTACTCTAATGATTTGTATTCGCCTTTTATCTTTCCATAATGTAGTCCTACAGTTATGTGAGGTGCAATATGTTTTATACCTGCATCCTTCAATCGATATAAAGTGTTTAGATATTCCTCAACTGAGTACCTCAATCCATAAACTTCTTCCAAGGTTTTTCTGCTTCCAACTATATCAATTGAGACTATGTCTACACCAGTTGAAGCTATTTTCTCAGCCTGAGTATCATCAAGTACTCCTGTGTGTAGATTTAGAATTAGTTCAGTATTTTCTTTGATCCAATTAATACTAGTAATGAATGGTTCTATTGGCACATGCCCATGTAAATCAGAACCTCCACTTATTAGAAGCCCCACGCCGTTATTTTTTTCATGTTCTACACAAAATTCAATTAGTCGATCCGGTGAACTAACATCCGGCATATTATTAAGGTAAAACCCTTTACAATGGGTACATCCTAAGCTACATTTGTTCCCAGTTACAGATACACTTGGAAATTTAGGTAGTGGATGATAAAATCTAAGCACTTGTTTCATCGGAATATAAACTCTTTTTCAACGCAAAGTATAAACTTGTTCAAATATTCGATATTTTATTTAAATAAAAATAATTAAAAATTTTAGTGATTATGAATTCTTTTGGTTT
>CAZLHX010000074.1:0-13604 GCA_964559475.1 uncultured Candidatus Bathyarchaeia archaeon
TTTTTCCCCCAATAGCAGGCGGTTAAAAACCTATATCGATCTTAACTGAGCGTTATACATATCCACTATTTCCTGGACCGTCGATGCTTCTTCAGCGGATTTATCCTCTCGCCACCGGGTGAACCTTGGAAAACGTATAGCCAGCCCCGATCCCTCACGAATCTCATTGAAACCACAGGTATGAAGAGGACTCAAAGTTATCTCGTCACCAAGAACCTCTACCACTTTTACTGGTTCAAACCAGACCTCAGCCTCTAGCAGAGAATCCAGATTTGACGGCTTTCTACTCATCTCATATTCCCCAAAGAGCTCTGGAAGCTCATCGAGGGTCTCATCGGTTAAACCCGATCCTACTTTACACACCGTCTTAAATTTATCCTCCTCAGGATCATAGGCCGCAGCCAGTAATGCCCCGTATGTTCCTGCCCTTCTACCTCTCCCATAGAAACCACCTACCACAACCAGGTCAACATGGTCTTCCATCTTGCTCTGGTAGCTTCTCTTCAGCTTGACCCATAGCCATGAACGGGCTCCCGCACGGTATATCGAATCAGAGTTTAAGGACTTGACCACAAGCCCCTCAGTACCCTCCGTGATGGATTCCTGGAAAAACCGGTCAAGCTCAACGGGGTCCTCGGTTATCAAACGGTTTACCAGCTTAAAATCATCCACCTCTTCCACCATGCCCTTCAGAACCTCTATCCTCTGTGGATAAGGCTCCATCGTAAGATCCACCCCATCCGCGTAAAGACAGTCAAAAAGATACACCTTTACCGGGATCTTCTCCATCATCTCCAGGATCTTGTATTTTCTTCTTCTCTGCATAAGAGTCTGAAAAGGAAGGTCCTCTCCACTATCTGGATCGTAGGCAACTGCCTCTCCCTCGATTATCGCATAATCAGCCTTGACATGATTTGTTGTAAGCTTAACCGCATCGGGGTACATATACGTGATATTCTCAAGCCTTCGACTGAATATCTGAACCTCGTCCCCCTTCTTATGTATCTGGAAACGTTCCCCATCCAGTTTGAACTCCGCCGCCACCCGCCCCCCAAGTTTCTCGATTACCTCCTCAGCTGTGGAAAGCCTCTGCGCTGACATCATCCTAATAGGGTACCCTATCCTGATCTTGTACTCCTTTATACCTTCTATACCTTCCGAGGCGAGGGTCTCAGCTACACTACCCAGGTCGCTGCTCAGATTATACGCTCTCTCAAGAACCTCCTTAGATTCACGGGAACCAGTATAAGCCTGAGACAGGGCCTCCAGTATAGTCATATCTCCGATACCGAGACGGAGTTTACCCACCACAACCCTCGCAAGATAACGCGCCCCCAGGGGAGATGCATCCGCCAGAAGACTTCCCAGGGCATCAATTTTCCTAGAACTGGACCCCTGCCCCTCGTACCTAGCAATGGTATCAAGACCCTGGAATACATCGGAGACTGTGATATCCTTCTGGAAGAAGGACCTCTGTTTCTTTTGCTTAATCGCCTCCTCCGTAACAAGACCGATGTCACCCAGATCTTTTAACATGTTCTCCACAACTGTTTTTTTCAGACCTGTGACCTTCATAATGGACTCGATAACCATCTTCTCAGCCATCCCTATCTCAGGCTCCCCCTTCCAGTCCGGGTGAATCTTCCCCTGAGTCAGATACATTATCTTCTCAATCTCATCAGGAGTAGCCTGAGCCAGGAGGTCACTGAGGATATCAATCATCTCCAATCTCTTAGTAGTGCTCTCCAGCTTACTGTAAGTATCCACCAGAGTATCGTAAAGCATTGTATACTTCTCACGTAGTTTATCGTAATAAAATTATACCATGTAACTTCTACAGTTCTTTTCCTTAATGCAGTTATACTCATCAAGTGCATCAATTAAACAATACTCACCCAGCTTATCAGTGAATAAGGAGAAAACATAATCCGTACCCTTACTCCTCTCTATACAAGTAAGAAGATTAGGAGGAAAATAATCGTCTCTCAGACTGTTCCAAAAGTGATCCAGTTTCTGGTAATTCATATGACGAAGAACCACATATCCACGGTAATGGGTGACCATGTCCGAATACTGGACTCCCCAGAGGGTAGCCAGATCCTTAAAGTTACGGATAGCATCACAGCCCCCCTCATACTTTATGATCCGCATACTCTTCCTGAGCTTATCCTTATGATCCCTCAAGATGTGCTCCCGAGTATCAGTGAGCAGCCGATCACCATTCATATGGTCATCAGCGTGAAGAACCTCGTGTACAGCGCTATACATTGTGAGGGTCTCCGCCAGCTCAGGTAAATTCAATGGATGATCACAGCTGGGTAGATTTTTATCCAGCAATATAGTATCTGGCGGGATAAAGCTCCCATAATCAATATCATAAGAGTTCCTTCTCTTATGGTTCATATGAATTGCCTTAAAGGTCCCCGTCTTCAACCTCTTCCTCGTGTAAGCCAGATTATTGGAAATAGGTAGATTAAGATTACTCTGGGTTTTCTTGATAAGTTCTACTGACTCTTGAACAATTCTGCGGACGTCCTCATCTTGCAGCTGTCTTCTCAGAGTCAATACATATCTAAGTATATTATTCAAACTCAAATAAAAACAACATGGTCGTATACTAAATAATTAGTTGAAATTACATGACTATAATAGTTAAGTTTAAATATACGTATACTGGAGTCACTACTTATTTTTTGGTATAAGTTTAGTTGTTAAGTAAATACTAATCCTCCTACTTATATATATTCAACATAGTTACCCAGTTTTATTTAATAAAAATATGTTTAATTAGATTTCTCATCAGCTTTTTATTTTTACAAACATTTTTGAGTAGACATAATATAATGAGGAAACAACATGAATTTAATAGACTTCTTAGAGGAAAAGGGACTATGGCACCGGATCATAGAAAAGTCTGAGACCGTGCACACATCTGACGCCTCAAAGGCTACCGGCATCCCCCTTCACATAATTACAAAAAACCTTGTCTCAATAACCAGTGAAGGACAGTATGCATTACTAATAGTACCCGGTGATAAGAGGGTGAACCTCCAGAAGGCAGCAGAGACCCTAGGTACAAGCAATGTAAAGCTAGTCCCATTTAGCAAAGCTCATGAAATAAGTGGATACGATCCAGGGGGCACCCCCACAGTAGGGCTCAAAGAAAACGTAAGGACGGTCATGGACTCCGATATAGCTGCGATGGAAACCTTTTACTGCGGGGGTGGTAGCCGTGAAAAGCTCCTACAACTCAAGACTAAAGAGGTAATAGAAGAAACAAGCGCAATAGTTGCCTCAATTACCGCCTAACACATACCCAGATGACAATAGTTCACCATCAAGCCAGACTTTCCCCTTACCATCAAGGGCAAACCTCCCCTCACCTATCATCTGAATCGTTAAAGGATAAATAACCCAGTCCCCCTTCCTCTTCAGCTTATTCTGATGCTCATCAACCACACTAATCAAAAGATCATTATCTTCCTCAAGTTCCTCTAGAGAGATACCTTCAGGAAGCTCCACCTTAACCGGTTCAGATATCAACAAGATCTCTCCATAATCAACCTTCCTACGTACAATATGCGTAGTAGAGCGAAGCTCATCCTCCCCAGCCAGGATAGCCTCTTCTACAACATGAATACCGGTATACTTTCTCTCACCGCCCTCCATAATACGCAAATCAGCCGGGTGAACATTTACTATACGACCCCTATACTCCTCAAGGATAGGAGCAGTCATAATACTCATATAACCCGCGTTAGCAATCAAATCAACACCATAAGGTCTAATAGCCTCAACAACCTGTTCATCAAACTCAGGACGGACAGACAGGTCGCTACGTTTAACACCCTTAGCAGAATAAAAGTCCCTAATATCCCTGCATGCATAGGATATACCATAATCTTCAGCAATATCCTTGGCTTTACACATCTTCTCGCCATCCCTACGGAACCTACTATCACGAACATCACTGAAAACCAAGACTACATCATAAGAAGAACCCCCTCTCAACGATCTCTCAATTATCTTCCTAGCATTAGTACCTGAACCAGAGACGAAACAGGCAACTCGCATAACCCCCTCATCAGGATCATGAATGAGCTTCATAACATGATTTTCTTAAAAAGAGTATAAGAGTCTTAGGACCACATTCATTCATCTCCCTAAGATGAAATACTGCGTCCAGCTTTTAAAGGCAAAATCAACCCCTTAATGAAAATGACTCAAGAATACATTCTTAAAACTAAAGATACTGAAAAAGAAGAAAAATCAGCATTAACCGTATGCAATAACTGTAAACATCTGGTACCAAAAACGATGTTATGCCTATACTGCGGTGAACCTATCCTATTCAAGATGCCAAAGACGCTCAATAAGTAAACTATCTAGACTTAGACTGTATAACCTAGGAAAAATCTGTTAAATCAAAAGAAGATATATTAACTATGTCTAGAGTAGAAAGTGTTTTCATATCAATCGATATGGAAGGAATCAGTGGAATAGTTGACTGGAGCGAGGTAAACAACAAAGAAAGCGAATACGGTTTTTCCAGAAAACTAATGGTAGGGGACCTAAACTCAGCCATAGAGGGAGCCATGGATTCAGGTGTAAAAGAAATCGTGGTCAGTGATGCCCATGGAAGGATGAGAAACCTGAGACCCGAGGACGTTCATGAAGCAGCCAACCTCGTAAGGGGCAGCCCCAAACCAAATTCTATGATGGAAGGGATAAACGAAAAATTTGACGCCGCACTTTACGTTGGCTATCATAGCATGAAAGGGACGAGGAATGGTATAATGTGCCACACAATATCAGGAGGAACAGTTGATGGGATCTGGATTAATGGAAGAGAAACGGGGGAATTTGGCTTAAACTCCGCTCTCGCGGGAAGCTATGGCGTCCCTTCCATATTTCTCGCAGGTGACGCCGCAGCCACTAAAGAAGCCAGAGACTTCGTAAAAGGTATAACAACAGCAACGGTGAAATGGGCTGTTGGCAGATACGCTGCGAAGTGTCTTCACCCTAAAGAAAGTGGCAAACTCATCAAAACTAGAGTTAAAGAGGCACTAGGAAACTCCCTGCCAGCTCCAAGGATAGTGGATGAGCCAGTGGAAGTCAAGATAAGATTCACCTCCAGCACCATGTGTGATGTTGTGGACTTAATGCCCAGCTTCGAGAGAACCGATGGACGAACAATGATAGGCACTTTCCAGGATTATAGAACAGCGATCAACGCATTAAGAGCAGGAATATACCTTGCAGGCGCAGCAGAACGAAGATGATAACACAAAAGTAACCTGGCTATCTCTCTCAGGGTATTAGTAAAGAATTAAATAACTAATTTGTTCAAAGTAGGTAAACACCTTTCACCACCTTTTTTAACTATAGTCCCTCGCATTTAGTGTATGGAAATTGACAGAAAAACCCTGCCATTACTAATAATAATAGTCTTCGTGGCTCTGGGTGGATTCTTCTACTGGAACAACCTGATAAACAAACAGAATAAATCCAAAGAAGGAGTAAATGTAGGGAAAACCGTACCAGACTTCAATTTCCAAGACGTAGAGGGAAACAAATTCTCATCTGGAGACTTTAAAGGAAAATTACTGATAATCGACTTCATGGCACCATGGTGCAATCCTTGTAAGGAACAACTACAGGTACTCAGAGAGATAAATGAGCTGCATGATGTAAAAATAGTGACTATTAACGTGGATCCTAGATATGATCAAGCATTCCTTCAAGATTTTAAAAAAGATTACCAGATAGAATGGTACTTCGTCCACAGCCCCAAAGCAGGAGTAGACTATGAAGTAAACGCGGTGCCTTCAATATTACTTGTAGATAAGGAAGGAACGATTGTTTATAGAAACTACTATACCTCACTCATGAATTTCGAGCAGCTCTTCGAGGAATATGGGTGAAATCTCTATGAGTCTGATGAACCTTGGACTGGCCTTTTCCGCTGGCTTCATGGCAACCTTGGCTCCATGCGCCCTTCCCATGTTACCAAGCTATATAGCCTACTACCTGAACCTAACCGAAGAACCAGATTTAAAAAAAAGCCTAGGATTTGCCACAGCAACTCTAATCGGCTTTCTAACCTTGTACATTGTATTAGGTCTTCTTCCAAGTTTTATCGTAAACAGAATAGCTTCCAGTCTAGATATAGTCATACCCTTTGTGGGAATATTTTTAATAATCATTGGCATATTAAGCGGTTTCAGTAACTTTATTGATAGATTTCCTGTTTTAGAGGTGAAAGCTCCTGAAGGGGCAGGTGTTAGATCCTTCTACATATACGGTTTAGGCTATGGAGCAGCTTCATTAAGTTGCAGTTTCCCGATCTTCATATTACTGGTACTACAATCCGCAATAGCTGGAAAAGCCATTGACGTTTTATTTATGTTTTTAGCATATGGTGTAGGAGCTGCCTGCTTATTGATCCCCCTTACTCTTGCCCTTTCCTACAGTAAGGAATTTTTATACTCCAGAATTATTGAATACCTTCCATATGTTAAAAAAGTAAACTCCATGATACTGATTATTGCAGGATTATATATGATATATTATGTATTAAATGTTTAAACTGGATCTAGAATAAATAGCAGACTTTCTATTATAAGTCCATAAAACTGAAAGTCTTCAATAGCGAAACTATTTAGAGTCCATAATGACATTTCTATAATTGATTAAAATGAAGAAGATAGGATTCATCGGACTCGGATTAATGGGAACAGGAATGTCAAAAAACCTCCTAAAAGCAGGATACAAGGTAACAGTCTGGAATAGGACTGCCAGTAAAATGGATCCCCTGATAGAAGCAGGGGCCAAGGCAGCCAAGAATCCGAAAGAGGTAGCACAAAACAGTGATGTAGTAATTAGCATCGTCACAGATAGCCCCGATGTCGAAGAAGTTCTCCTTGGCCCTCAAGGAGCATTACATGGAGCTAAAGAGGGAGATGTCTTTATAGACATGAGTACCATAAGTCCCATAGCAACTCGAGAGATGGCTGAAAAACTCGCAGAGAGGGGAGTAGAGATGCTTGATGCCCCAGTCAGCGGTGGCGTAATAGGTGCTAACAATGGAACACTTAGCATCATGGTGGGCGGAAAGGAGAAGGTATTCAACGCGAATAAACCGATTCTAGAGGCCATGGGCAAGACGATAACCTACATTGGGGGCAATGGCGATGGTCAGGTATGTAAAGCTGTAAATCAGATACTTGTAGGTACCACCATGCTGGGTGTGGCTGAAGCTCTTGTCTTCGCTGCAAAATCTGGCGTTAACCTTGAGAAGGTCCATGAGGCGGTAAGTGGAGGCGCAGCAGGAAGCTGGCAGCTAAGCAATAATGGAGCCAGGCTTCTGAAGGGAGACTTGGAGCCAGGGTTCAAGATCAAGGACTATATAAAGGATCTAGGGATAATCATGGAGACCGCCGCAGAGAATAAGATGCCATTACCATCTACCAGCCTGGTGCTTCAGATGTTCCTTCACTGTGACGCCATGGGAATGAGAGATAAAGGAACACAGGCTGTATCCGTTGCAGTCGAGAAACTGGCTGGAAAAAATATAAAATAATCCCCTTTTTTCAAATACTTAACCATTAATTGATATTTATGAGTAAAGAGGTTCTTCTCAGCAAGGGTGAACAGACTGCAAAATTAGGGTTAGTCATCGTCTTCTTCATTGGAGTCGCCAAAGGGATCGTTGGAATATTGTCAGGGAGCGTCTCTGTAATTGCTCAAACTGTTGACTCTCTGACTGACCTCTTCTCGCTAATAACAGTATTTATAGGGTTACGTCTTTCAAAAAAACCACCTTCAGAACGTTTTCCGTATGGGTATTACAAGGCTGAGACTATTATTAGTCTGATCGTAGCAATACTATTGATCGTTACTGGGGGTGAGATAGTTAGGAGATCAATATTACAAATCCTATACCCAAGCCTACTAATGATGTCTACTTTGGTCGTTATAGTAGTCGGAAGCTCTATACCCGTATTATATTGGATATCAGAATATACAAAAAATATTGGCGAAGAAATAAACTCACAATCTCTCAAAAACCAAGCAGCTGACTTTAAGGCTGATGTTTATGCCTCAATTCTAGTCCTTGTAGGGGTCGGCTCAGGCTACCTTGGTTATCCCTCCATTGAGGGTATAATAGGGGTTGTCATCAGCATATTCATTCTAAGAATGGGACTGAAATTGGCTTGGAACTCTCTACTAGGGTTAATGGACGCGGTCGAAGACCCCGATCAAATGTTAAAGATCAAAGAAATAGCGGAGCAGATTAGAGGCGTAAGGGAAGCATATAATATCAGGTGCCGTAGGACTGGTCCCTTCTGCATGGGAGAATTAACAATAGGCGTAGAGAGAAAGCTTTCAGTAGATCAGGCACATCTATTGTCGGATGAGGTAGAAACAAGAATTAAAAAGGAAATACCCTCCATCGAATCAATTGTAATACACATAGAACCAATTGAAGAGACAGAGTATATGATAACTTTACCTATAAACGAGGATAGGGGTCTAGAATCAAAGGCTTCCCACCATTTTGGGGAAGCTCCTTACTTTATATTTGTAAGATATGGTGACAGCCAGATAACTGAGTGGAAAACGAAAAAGAACCCCTCTTTAGCACTGGAGAAGAGAAGAGGCATATCCATCACCGAGATGATATTAGATGAGGGAGCAACAACTCTATTAACTGGAAATATTGGAGAAGGACCCTTCCACATTTTAAGAGACTCTTTTGTTCAGATATATAAACTTCCCGAGGAGATGAAGGTTGAAGAAGCTGTCGAGAAATTTATTGATGAAAAGTTTCCACGTTATAAAGATCCAAGTAAATCAGAAGAATTCGATATTTAGAATGGTCCCGCCCCCGGGAGTTGAACCTGGAACCCTCCGGTGTCTGCTCATGGCCTGATTGCCATCGCCCCTCAGGGCGTTGACTACAGCCGGATGCTCTGCCATTGAGCTAGGGCGGGACACCGGAATAGGATCTCGGCAGTGAAATTTAAGCAATTTGGTTAAATTTACCTGCCCATTATAATATATTCCTATATCCCTGTAGCGAAAAAATCCGGATAGAATTTGACTAGGAGCAAGTTGCATGGTCTGGTGGTTTATTTTCCGAAATTTTTAAGGATATTTTCTCTAAAGGGAGGATAAATTATCCCCTTCTCAGTTATGAAACCTGTGATATATCTAGCTGGAGTGATATCAAAGGAAGGATTACGTGCAGTCGTTCCATCCGCTGGTATCTGAACTTCTGTTAACTCACCATCTTTACTCAAGCCCCACATCTTAGTCACCTCTTCAGGGTCTCTTTCCTCGATCTCTACATCCCACCCTGAATCCGTCTTCAGATCAAATGACATCTCTGGAGCTGCAACATAAAACGGAATGTCATTCTCCTTCGCAGTTACTGCTTTCTCATAAGTTCCTATCTTATTGGCAACATCCCCCCTTGTTGTTATCCTGTCTGCTCCGACGAACACCAGGTCTACTTCCCCTCTTTGCATGAAATAGCCTGCAGCGTTATCAACAATTAAAGCGTATTCGATTCCTTCCTGCATAAGCTCCCAAGCAGTCAACCTTGCTCCTTGGCATCTGGGCCTTGTTTCATCAACCCAGACGAATGGTCTCTTACCCTGTTTTTGAGCAAATCGTATTGGACTTAGGGCTGTACCATAGTCGATAAAGGCAAGAGCACCAGCATTACAGTGTGTTAGGATCCTGTCTCCATCTTTTATTAACTCTGATCCATGCTCACCCATCTTCTTAGAAGCCTCAAGATCTTCTAGGGCAATTTTATCTGCTTCCTTGACTACTTTTTCTACTCTTTCCTTTACGCTTCCCGCTGAACCTGCCTCACTACATCTGTCTACAGCTTGGAAAAGGTTCACCGCTGTGGGCCTAGTCTTTTTAGTATACTCTGCAGCTTTTTTAAAATATTCTTCAAATTTGTCTTCATTTAGTTCTTTAGCTTCAAGGGCGGCCTGTGCCATTGCATAGCCAGCAGCGCACCCAATAGCCCCTGCTCCCCTACATACCATACCCTTTATTGAGTCAGCTGTCTCTTTATGATCCTCTAGAGTAAGAATCTCAAACCTGTGAGGGAGAACTCTCTGGTCGATCATTTTGACATCTTTCCCCTCTCTCCAGAGGGTAAGAAATTCCTTCGTCTCGCCTTTCCAGCGAATCTTCATAAGACTTAACTATATTGACGCAATATGAATCTACTTCATGACCTTTCCCGTCTTCCGGTACCAGAGATATAGGTCCATTTCACCAAGGGGCATTTCCACTTCATTGGCCACATTGGAAAGGATCTGCTCGTACCTAAGATAACGTTTCTTTGTTAATCCTTTTTCCGCTTCATTTTTCTCTAATAAGCCAAACTCAGCCATATTTCTTATTATGTGCCTGTCAAGTATGGCTAGATCAAAGTAACCGACGTTTCGAAGGAAATGGCTGCCCTCCTTCCAGCCTATGCCTTTTATATTTTTTACAATCCATTCACGGGCGTCTTTTGAGTCCTCGAAGCTCTGTACCCTCTCCTTAATTATCGGTGCCAGTTTCCTTGTATTATAGATGTATTGTGCCCTACGAGAGGCGAATCTATGTCCTTCCTCTTTTAAGCAACTCTCAACGTTGTCAAGATCACCTTCAAGAATGTTTTTACTCTCAAGTAGAGCGTCAAGGCATTTTTGTCCCATCATGGCACTCGCATAGGCAGTTAGAAGACAGTAGACTAGTTCTTCATACCATTTGTATGAATTCATCTCATGTACTTTTCTGAATTCTTGGATCCGTTCTTCAACCATTGACTTTACTTTCTTTTTATTACTAAGTTTTCTTACTGTCTCAGCTAGTTTGATGATTTCAGGATTATGGTGCAGTCTAGATTGCATCTGAACACTTGAATAATGGTGTGATTTAAGACTTAGTCACTCTAAAGAGTCTAGAGGATTTTTTTATTAATATGTCAAAGGAGATCAAAAAGATAAGATGAGTTCCAAGGTAGCCCACCTAGATTATATTAACTCGGAGATAACCATACGTGCAACCAAGAGAACGCCGAAAATTGAAACTCCTGGAATAAACATCAATTCAGTCCAAGCAGGAAGTGAGCTATCTACTTTTTTCTGGGTTGCCGAGGAACTTGTAAACCATGGAATTGCAGAATACTTGGAATTGTCAATCACTCAGACAGAGTGGACTCAGATTCACTTCAAAGAAAGGATAAACCCCGCAGGACCCCCGGGTCCTTTACCAGAAAGATTCTATGAAAGGGCCTACCAGGCTTTTATACAGGCTCTTCAAAAAGAGGAACCTACCGTAATAAAGAGAATAAAGGCAAGATATAGAGACATTCTAGAGTCTCGTATAGGAAGAATAGTGCGAGTAGCATCCTCAGGAGCAGGTCCACCCATCTCCCCCCTTCCAAAAGATGAGGGACTCCTATATGACGAGGTGCATAAAACCATACAAGAATGGCGCAGAAAGATGAGGAGTCTGAGTGAACAATAATGGCACGACAGGACACCTTCGAGGAAGCTTTCATCCGTTTCATTGAAGATTTTATGGACGACCAGGAACTGTTCAAGTATGATCAGGCAATAAGTGAGATGATTGTAAGGGGAAGTAAAAGCCTGTTAATCGACTTTACAGACATCTACACATTCGATATGGATCTTGCTCAAGCAGTTCTAGACGATCCTGAGGGCACAATTCCCATATTCAACAACATAATAAGAGGAAAACTAAGAACTCGAGATCCAGTGTATGCCGAGAGCGTAAAAAGAATAAACGTCCGTTTCAAGAATCTCCCTTCAGAGACTCAACTGAGGCGAATAGGAGCAGATCACATTGGAAGACTTGTGATGATCAATGGGATCATAGTACGAGCATCCAGTATAACACCCCTTGTTACTCGTGCAACATTCCGGTGCCCTGTATGTGGTGAACTTAACCACATCGAACAGAGCGGGCAAAACCTTGGGAAGCCTCAAAAATGCCTCGCCTGTGATAATAGAAAAAACTTCGAATTAGTCCCAAAACAGTCTGTATTCATAGATAACCAGAAAGTTACAATCCAGGAGAGACCTGAAGATTTACCCCCTGGACAGCTGCCGAGGAGCGTAAACGTTGACCTCTCTGATGATATAGTTGATATTGCACGTCCCGGAGACAGGATAAAACTCACAGGATACATTAGGCTTTTACCCAGATATGGTCGGGGTGGAGAGATGCGAAACTTTGATCTCCTTATAGAAGCCAGCTATGTCGATGTTAGTGGGAGGGAAATGGAGCTAATGGAGCTTACACCTGAAGACCGTGAGATAATAGAAGAACTATCCAATGATCCCTTCATATTTGATAAACTCATGAGCAGCGTAGCTCCAAGCATCTACGGGCATGAACACATCAAAGAAGCAACTCTATACCTATTACTGGGAGGAGTCCACAAAGATCTCCAAGACCTCAGAATCAGAGGAGATATTAATTTATTGCTTATAGGTGACCCGGGGACAGGAAAAAGCCAGATCCTTAACTTCGCAGCAAAAGCAGCCCCCAGAGGACTATTAACCACAGGCAGAGGAAGCACAGCAGCAGGTTTAACTGCAGCTGTTGTGAAAGAGGGAGGAACGGGAAACTTTGTACTAGAAGCAGGAGCCCTCGTTCTTGCAGATAAAGGAGTCTGTTGTATCGACGAGATCGATAAGATGAGGGAAGAAGACCGTGGAGCCATCCATCCTGCAATGGAGCAGCAAATAGTACCCATCGCTAAAGGCGGTATCGTAGCAACCTTAAACGCCCGATCTTCCATCCTGGCAGCAGCTAACCCAACACTGGGACGATATAATCCTTACCAGACAATTGCGCAAAACATCAACCTCCCTGTGACAATCTTAAGCCGATTCGACTTAATCTTCATCCTCAAGGATCAACCTGATCAACAGAGAGACACGGATATGGCTGAGCATATCTTAGGACTACATAAACTTTCATCACATGGAGTCCCTCTAATAGATATACAGACTCTCCGAAAGTACATTGGCTTTGCAAAGAAAGTAAAACCATTAATCACGGATGAAGTAATAGAAAGACTACGTGATTTCTACGTTAAAATGAGGAGTGCTAGCATAGAAGGAGGGGAAGCATCAGCTGTAGCCATTACCGCAAGACAGCTGGAGAGCTTAGTAAGACTTGCAGAAGCCCGTGCCCGTGCCCATCTGAGAGAAGAAATTAGCATAGAAGACGCGGAAGCAGTCATTAATCTGATGCAAAAAAGCTTGGAGCAGGTAGGGATAGACATAACAACGGGTGAGATAGACATCGACATACTTTATACGGGTAAACCAAGAAGTCTACAAAACCAGCTCCAGAAAGTACTCAACGCCATTACAGGCATGGAAAGAATAAGTGGTTCTGTAAGGGATGATGATCTATACGAGGCTTTACAGGCTGAACACAACATTCCACGAAGTGAAGCAGCTAGACTAGTGAGTGTATTAGTTAAAGACGGAACTATATACTCTCCAAGACCTGGATACTATAAGAGAACCAACTGATAATTTAACAATTAA
>CAZLHX010000075.1:0-13567 GCA_964559475.1 uncultured Candidatus Bathyarchaeia archaeon
ACCGTACTTATCTCGAGAAATTCTAGAATCCGCAAATAAATTGGAACTAGTTCAGTTTGGTTCCATTGGGTATGCTCAAATTGATCTTGAAGCTGCAACTGAATTGAATATACCTGTTGCCAATAATGCGGGTTTTTGCGCCACATCAGTAGCGGAATACACCATTTATGCAATATTATCCTTGCTAAGAAAGATGCACATAGCTGCACAGGGCTGTAAAGAAGGAAGATGGAACACCAACGAGATGGTAGAAAGACGATACAGCCTATTTGAGTTAGATGGAAAAACCCTCGGTATACTTGGTTTGGGTAGCATAGGAAAAAAGGTAGCAAAATGTGCATCAGGATTCGGATGCAAGATAATTTATAACAAGAGGAATCAACTTACTCCTGAGGAAGAAAAAGAACTAGGCGTAGAATTTGTAAGTTTTGAAGAACTGGTAAAGCGATCGGATATTGTCTCTATTCATGTTCCTTTAAACAATGAGACGAGAGGTCTAATTAACAAAGAAGTAATATCAAAGATGAAAGACTCTGTCTACTTGATTAATACTGCTAGAAGCGCTATAGTGGATGAAGAAGCTCTATTTGAAGCCTTAAAATCCGGGAAACTTGGAGGAGTATGTCTAGATGTTCCTAGACCAGAAAATGAGAGAAGTGAGTTCTTAGCGAAATTCAAGGATTTTGAGAATGTGTTGATTACCCCTCACATATCTTCTCTTTCTTTTGACTCCGAAGAAGTATGGGCGGATCAAATGTCTGAGAACGTAAGGAGGGTTCTCGAAGGTGAAACTCCTTTGTTTATATTGAACAATTTGTAAGTCAACTTTATTCTCTCTTTTATAAAGCAAAAGCAATGTTCTTTAATATGATAATGTACATGAATAATAAAAAAAGGGTGAAAAATGAAATGTCTACATTCCTATTAGATCCAACCGAAGAAGGTTTAAGAAAGATACATAGAGACTATGAGGTTCTCGCTCTCCACGCTGTATGGAACAGCAGTGGGGGTATTCTTTCGAGGGAGATCTGGAACGAGGTTCGAAAACAAATGGAAAACCCAGTATCTAGGTCGACGATAATTAAATTCCTCCAAGAAGCTACTGATAGAGGCATCATAAGATATGACCTTGAAACCTGCAAAGGCGGTCATCGAAGAAGATACTATACAGAGATGAATGAGGAAGAGTACAGAGAGCACATAGTTAGGGTGGTTCTTGAGAGCCTTTTAGACGACTTCCCCGAGACAAAGGAAGTTGTACAGGAAATAGCTCAAGATTAAACACCTTTAAAAAAATTAATCTTACTTTGTAAGATTAATACTACCAGTTATGTATTGATTAATAGTACTTTTCTTATTCTTAATTATTCTCTGGTTTTAGTATAGTAACAGGTGTTTTTAATAAAAGAGTTACTATAACTGGAGTTTAAAACTTTGGAACCAAGGGAGTTAAGAAAATATCTAAACAATATAGATGATGAGACTTGGGCATATTTAGGTAATTTTTTTTCAAACTTTGTAACTGATGAGGAACTAGATAGATGGATCCAATATTATTATAATACATTCAATAAACAGCTAAAATATGAACCAGAAATGTTCACAGGAATGATTACATATTTTTTAGAGTCAGTATTTTCTAATGCTGAAAAATATAACAAAATTCCTTCTGCATTAAAAGAATTTATTGAATCAAGAGAAGATGAATTATATATCCTTGGAACCCGATTATACCTGGCAATAAATTATTATGAAGAAAGGAAAAAAATACTGAATTGTATATGTGAAGAGAATTTTTTTAGTAAAGATCAATACAAAAAATGTACGTTATTAAAAATAGTTGAAGATGTAGTAAAATAAAAAATGACACTATTCAGTAACACTAAAATTGAACAAACAATACTAAGATAATACTATATAGAAATGAAGAGGATTGGAGGCGCCTGATCTATTATATGATTTATTATTTGAATTATCAAATGAGACTCGACATAAGATCCTTTTATTCCTGAGTATGGGACCGATTAGAGTAACTGAAATTTCTTCTAGGCTAGATCTCACATCCTAGGAAGCGAGTAGACATATATCTAGGCTTATGAAAATTAAATTAATAAATAGGGACAACTCGGGAGAGTACCGTATAAATAATTTCGGTTTACAGGTTCTTCAGATTTTAGAGGAATTTGAGTTTATATCTATTTATCAAGATTATCTTTTAAGCTATAATCTTGGTGGCATTCCAGCAGAGTTTCTAAAAAGAGTGGGCGAATTAAAGGGGTGCAGATATATCGATAATGTTATGATTTTTCTATCTCATATAGATAATTTTTTCAACGAATCTATAGGTAATTTATCCCTGATTTTCAATCAATTCCCCTTAAATTCGATTGATATTGTTAAACTAAAATTAGAACAGGGGATGAATTTTAGGGTAATTGGACCAAAAAATGGAATAATAAGCCCTAATTCACAACTAGGAAGAACTGTTAAGAATTTTACTAAAGATTTTATGTTATATCCCTTAGTTGAATATAAAATACTGGATCCGTTCAACATTATATTATTTGTATCTTCTAAAAAGGCGGTAATTTCCTTTCCTACATTAAAAGGTGATTTTGATTATAGAGGATTTGTATGTGAGGATCTAAAATCAATAATGTGGTTTCAGTCTTTATTTGATTGGTATTGGGACTCTTTAGAATAATAATCTTCTAATAAATAGCTAACTTTTTCATATTCCTAATAAAAAAATAGTAAATATGTCCTGTAGATTGTTAAACGTAATCTTCCGGTTCGAGTTTTGCCATTGGATATACTCCCTCCAAAGGCAATCCTGCTTTTTCTAACTCTTCCATTAATTTTTTGAGCGTCTTCATGTCTTTGGCATTCCATTCACAGAATGTTTTCGTAACTTTTCCCTCTTCATTCAGCTGAACCCAGCTGTAGATCCAATAAGCATCAGCAGTACAGTGTGATTTGACCATCTTTGCTACAGGTGCGCCTTCCTCCATACTCATAGGACTAGGCATTGGGTGAACTGCTAAAAATTTAGGCATAACCTTTTTCCTCCCAATAGTGTTTGATTTAAATATCTGTATAATATTTTCTAAAGAGTACATTTAGTTAATAATTTTGTTGTTCTCTCCTTCATCTATGAATGTTTCAGCTGATTTGATCTTAATTGAGTTATTTGAGGTGTGATTGTTTAGCCAAATGTGTGCGGTTTTTGATTTTTTACCGGATCCAGTAAAAGTGTAATTATCAATGTGGTTGTCACTGTACTTATCAGGTGGCTTGATATGTATTCCTTCTAAATTATTATCGGCGAAAATATTGTTCTTTGATTGTAGATCTATATCATTTCTGCTCCTGCTGCCACTTATTTGGTTCACATAATATGCTGCACCTTTAATTATATTATTTGTAATGGTTGTATGGTCACTTTTTCTGATCTGTAAGCCATAAAGTCCGTTCATTATCTCAATTTCATTATTTTTAATGGAGCAACTTGTAAGTTTACCCGCTCCTGGAGCGTACATAGAGGGTCCATGAACCGCTATTCCACAGTAATTTATTTTTTCACAGAATATTTTATTATCAAAAACATCGACGGTGCAACCTGACCGGGGTTCTGACCAGGCACTCTGAACAAAGATACCTACTCCAGCCATAGGACTATTATATGGATAGGCTCCAAAGACTTCTGAGGTAATTATATTATCATGTATCTTTATCTCTGAGTTTTCCCAGTTATCACAAACTAGGATCCCTCTAGAATTCATGTTCCTTATGGTATTATTTCTTACAGTAACTTTACCTTTATTTCGACAAATATTCATTCCCACACATATGAAGTATTCATGATTTTTCAGATCAGGTCTATACTCTGGATCTTTTTCAAATCCTTCATTAGAGATGAATCCTCCCCTTCCATAGGATAGTGCGAAATCTAGATAATTATCTTCAATTAAGTGTCCTCCGGGAAATCCGCCTACTTGATTTTCTCCACCTGCGGTTATACCAACAATATGATCTCCCCATGTTCCAAAAGTCAATCCTCTGCCTAATCCTGATAGTAGGGTTATGCGGTTTTTTCTGATAGTTACACTATTTCCTTTAGTGGTATTGATGCAGGTTCCATTGAAGTTTTCGAAATGAATGTTTTCTATTGTGACATCGATATCATCACCCCGAACAATAATTAAGAATTCTTGACTTACGAAAGGGAAATTCCAGCCTTTTTTATATATCTTAGTATCAGGGATGTCATCTGTTCTTCCTTCACCGCGAAGTACTGTACTTTTTTTAATTAATATCGTCGAGGTACCAATATTGAATCTACCTCTGAGAATTACTTCATCATAGTTATCTACTGCATCTTGAATAAGTTGAGCATCGTACTCAGGTTTTTCTTGCCCAACTACGATAATACTATCCAGAGCGAGTGTACTGTCAATTTTTTGCGAAAATTGGGTTTCAATAACTGGAGGAGGGGACCCCCTTTTTAGAGACATTTCCCAGTAATGTTGAAATAAACTTTGACTCCAATCAAGGGCAGAATTAGTCATAGACTTGAATCCTTTATAGTCATTCTCTTTCTCAATTGTAGGAAAAGAAACAAGGCAGTCTTTTTCGGAAATATACATGTATAGATCGATATCCTCGAGCATCCTTTGTTCTACAAGGGGCGTTGCTCTCATTTTTTCTATAGCCAAGCTGTCCTCCGATGCTAACGCTTCGAGGTCAGGGTTCAGAACTCTGTCACTAGGCTCTATTATTTTTAAGCGTACTCCTCGTTGTATCGCTTCTAATATAAGTGAAAGAAAGTTGAGTGGGAACTGGTCTACTAGTAACCAGATTTCTTTATCTGCATCTCTTATCACTTTTTCTATTCTTCGAATAAAGTTCAAAACGTTATCAATAAATTCGCTGTTTGAGAAATCTCTCAGCCTCATCCTAAATTTTGTTGGTATAAATTCTAAGGAATGAGTCAAGAAATAATCTTTATGCTGGGAATAAAATGACATTTCCTCGATTAATTCCAAAATGCATTTACCGAAATAGGTTAAGAAGTAGCTACCATCAGGATTACGCTCGACTAGATCAACTTCCATTAGTCGAGATATATGTCTCCGAGTCTCTGGGAGATTTAAGTCAGACTTTGTAGATAGTTGCGTGAGGTTTGAGGGCTCTTTTAATAGAAGAAGTAATATTTTGTGTCTATCCTCGCTGGAGACCTCGAATAATATATCATATAGGTAATCCTGAAAACCAGCACTCATATTTGAATAAAAATATCTTGATAGATATATAACAATTAATAATAACCCATTAATTTTATTGTTTTTGAATCTAAACAGTAAAGAAGTGGTTCTTATTATTCATTATAAAAAAATCTACATTAAATACAAAGGATAAAGCCTACTTCAAAGCCCTCTTCGAATTAATTACTGTAAACCAGTTATTATCTTGTAAATTATATCGATGTTAATTTAATCCGATGTTTAATTACCTAGTTGTTTAGTGGTTGACAATTTGGGCATATATAGACGTGTCCGCCACCATGGGATAATCTTTCTATTTTAGTACTACAATTAGGGCATTTACGGTCCTTCATATTTGGACCCATAGCTGGAATATATTCTCCTTTATCTCCATAAATATCTGTGAATTCTGTTTTTCCATTCATTTCGAGTCTTTTGGAGACCACGTATTTTATTGCGTTGTAGAGTTTCTCAAGTTCCTCATATTTGAGTTCTGATGCTTTACGTTTGGGATGTATTCCGGCTCTGTAAATTACATCTTGAAATGTGGCGTTACTTACTCCGATAATATGTGCATTTTTTCCAACAAGTAATGATTTTAGCTGTCTATTTTCCTTACCAATACTCTCTTTGAACCATTCAAAAGAGAAATCTTCTTCATCAGGGGAAACCCCTCCAAGGAAATCTCTTTTATACATATAACTATCTTCGAGGTCTTCATCTTTTAATGCGTAAATTAATCCCATGCTAGTAATCCTGGTAGTTAACATCGATCCATTTGTGAACACTAGTTTTAGGTGATACTTAGGTATCTTTCCTCCTTCGGGCAGATATGTTAGAATTCCTCCATATTCTGGTGCAAGGAGAAGATTCATGGAACCGCTTAGCTTTATTCTAATGGTATTCCCTCTGGATATAACGCTCTCAACTTCTTTGCCAATAAGCGCCTCAAAATCAAAGAGATTCTTGTTAACAAAACCGATCTTCATCATTCGTTCAACATCCATCAAGTCATATGATTCTATTTCTAGACCATTAATGGAATTGTTTAGCTGTTTAGCTAATATCTTCGCCTCAGGAAGTTCAATACTCATATTTCGATGTTAATTTATCCATTGATAAAATTAACTAATAACTCGATTTGTTGAATCAACTTACAATCGGGAAAATTAGTTGTTTATTTCTTTTTAAGACTTATTAGAGTTCTCAATAATACTTCCAGTTTGAAATCAAAATAAGCAATTATCGAAAACTTCTACAAGATCTAGTACCTCTAAGTTTAGATTTTTCTCTCTTATAGTATTTCGCATACTAAGTATACAAGTTGGACATCCCGTTATTATAGCATCAATATTTTTAGGAGTGGCTTCTGTAATTTTCATATTTGAGACATAATTGGTGGCGTCCTCATTGTACATCCAAAGTCCTCCTCCAGCTCCACAACATATTGTGTGTTCTCTGTTCAAGGTAGTCTCAATCAATTTTACTCCAGGAATCGATCTTAATACATATCTAGGTGGTTCATAGACTTGACAATGTCTTCCTAAGTCACATGGATCGTGCCAAAGATAAGCACCATTATCCTTTTTTAGTCTAATTTGGGTTGTTTCCAATGCTTTTTGTATTATCTGGGAAGTGTGTGAGACCTTGAATGGTAAATTTAATCCTAGTTGACGATATAGCCTTGAGAATGCATAGTAACATCCAGCACAACTAGTAATAACGTGCTCAACATTTAGGAGACTTTGTATCAGCTGTTTTCCATTATCCACTGCATCCTCCCAATGTCCTGAAAGGTAAAGAAGAAGACCACAGCAGCTTTCTTTTTCTGCCAGTATCCCAAAATCAGCTCCAATTTTCTCAAGAATTCGTGTAGTGGATTTGATTATTTCTGGCAACCTGTAGGATGTAATACACCCAGTCCAGTAAAGCACTGGATTATCCTCGTAGGAATATTTGTTAACCTCTTCCTCGATCCATAGGGTTCTATCTTCAGGGAGGAGCCCCATGGGATTACCAAATTCGCGGATATTTTTTCTGGCAATCTCAAATTTTCTTGGAACATTGCCCTCTTGGGCAATTTTGTACCGTGTTTTAATTAATGCATTATTTATTTCTAAGCTGTCCAAGGATAACTGGTCATAGCATTGACCACAAGCGGTACAGCTATATATTGAGTCAATGAGAGTTTCGCTTTGAATTAAATCCCTATTTTGGAGTGCTTTTGATAATGTTAAGCGACCTTTTGAAGAGTAAGTTTGAATGTCATTGAAATAATTTTGGACTACACAAAACCCTTGGTCTTCTTCTGTCCTGTTTATTTTGTATCCATCTCTAGTTTGGATATATTTTATTACCCATTGTGGATATGATCTAGCTTTTTTAAGTTCTTTTTTAGAAATTTTATCGTCTTCGTACAGTGTTGATAGATATTTCTCTAATTTTCTTACTGTAAATGGCTCCTGGCGGTCTAATAGTATGTATGGTTCATGGAACTCACTCTTTATTTCACGAAATTCATCGTTTCCTAAAACCAGTATTTTTTCACCAGTTAGAAGCCTCTTTACTTGTTCCTCTTCTTCTGGTTTAATCTTGATTACTGCGAGGGGTTTATTTTGACTTTTTACTCCAAAAGGTCCTATGTGTGAGTATACGTAAAGGTGTTCTTGTGCTGTTAGAATATTATTTTTATCAATTTTTGTGCTCAATTTTTCCAGTAAGGCTTTGATGTTCTCCGGCATATAGTATCCCAAATTTACGTGTATATTGGAAATTATAGGATGTTGACTAATTTAATGCATTGTATAGTATATATAGTGTTTAGGCTATAGTACTGTCCAGTGATTTGATGGTTAACGGCTGGGCTGGAAAAGTTCTACAAGTGGACTTATCAAGTGGAAAAATTTCCACAACCAGTTGGGATAAGGAAGCAAAAAGATTTCTTGGTGGTAGAGGTGGAAATGATTGGCTTTTCTGGAAACATAGTAAAAAAAATCAGGATCCCTTCGATCCCGATGTACCTGTAATATTCGGAGCAGGTGCACTAGCAGGAACAGGATTAATCGGCGCTTCTAGAATGGAAGTGACGGTTGTCTCTGCTGCGAAAACTGAGACTCATTCCCTTGGTAATGTTGGTATGGGTAGTTCCTGGGCACCAGAGCTAAAGTATGCTGGATATGATCATGTTGTCATTAAAGGAAAGTCGCAAAAGCCAGTGTACCTCAACATCTATAATAGTGATGTTGAGATCCGGGACGCATTCTCTGTCTGGGGTACAGGGACATTTCAAACTGAGACGATGCTTAAGGAACTAGTTGATGATGAGGATGCACAGGTAGCATCTATTGGACCTGCGGGGGAGAATCTTTCGGTTCAAGCAACAGTAGAGCATGGTTACAGGAGTGGTACCCCCGTTGGGGCCTCACTCGGAGCTAAGAAGCTTAAAGCACTGGTTGTTAGAGGAACTGGAGCAATTCACGTCCATGACCCAGATAAGATACTCGAGTATAATAAGCATCTTGTAGATACCGTCCAGGCGACGAAAAAACGTCTTGGCGTGGCAGAAATTGAGAGAGCCCAGGGAAAGGATGCTTATCTACAGGGATTCTTGGTGAGTGATGCTGGTGTGGTCGGAAATTATGAGAGCCATGCTTGGAGGGACAGATCTGATGTACGGAAGGAATATGAAGAGAATTATTTAGGTGAGTATTTTGTCAAGAACATCGGATGCTTTGGATGCCCTTTCCCATGCCAGCCCCTTTATGATGTACCAAATGTAGGCGCTAACATATGGAGATGTTACCCAACCTATTGGCCCTGGAAGCTCTGGATGACGGACTTAACATCTGCTTTCAAAGCAACGCGAATGATGACTGATCTTGGGCTGGATAACAAAGAGGTTGCAACCATAGTATCATGGTTAACTCATCTATACACAGATGGAGTTATAACAGAAAAAGACCTAGATGGTATCCCGTTTGAGCGGGGCAGTACAGAAGCATTATTTGAGACAGCTAAACGGATAAGTGTAAGAAAAGGATTCGGTAAAGTCTTAGCAGACGGACCAGTTGCTTTCGCGAAGAAACTTGGGAAGCAAGCAGATGACTACCTTTACCACAACCAGGGGTTAACCATGAGGACTTTCGAGTTCAGGGCAGAACCTGGTACAGCCCTTGGGGAAGCTGTGTCTAGCAGGGGAAACAGTCTGAGGGCTACAACCTACCATGTTGTGTTATGGAATAAGCCACCTAAAGATGAGTATAAGGGAGATGATCCCAAAGAGGTAGAGGAATCTTTAGAATGGTCACGAAAGATGTTCGGTACTGAGGAAGCCATTAAGGCTACTTCATATATTGGGAAACCAGCGGCTTTGATCTATGAGATGAACGGTGCTGCTATTGCTGATTCGCTGGGTTATTGTACGACGATGATGAGACCTGATAGGGTGGGTGCCCCTGGTTCGCAGTTTGGTGATACTAGCTATAGTTTTGCCGCAGAGCGGTTTACTGCTGCAACTGGGATGCCCATGGACGAGAAGGGTCTATTCGAGATTGGTGAAAGAGTTTGTAATCTAGAGAGGGCTATTGTCATTAGGGATGATAGAACCAGATCCACGGATGCCCTCCCGGATTTCTTCTTCAAGGAACCAGTACCTGATGGACCTCAAGCAGGTAAGACTCTTGATAAAGCTAAATTTGAGAAAATGAAAGATGAGTACTATACTTTACGTGGCTGGGATAAAGAGACGGGGCTTCCTCTTGAAAAAACACTGAAGAACTTGGGTATGAGTGACATTGCAAAAGAACTGAAGAAATTGAATAAACTTGGTAAAAACAGAGGATCTAAGGAGACGGAAAATTGAAGGTACTTAATGTTGACTTAGAGAGATGCACTGGATGCAGAACTTGTGAAGCAGTATGTTCTCTAAAGAATACGGGAAGAGTTCAGCCGAGTAGATCAAGGATTAAGATAATCCGTTATGAGAAGCTGGGAGAATATCATAACTATATTCCAATGGTTTGTCAGCAATGTACAACACCTCTATGCATGGAAGCTTGTCCAACTAATGCCATTTCAAGAAATGAAGAGACCGGAGCAATGGTAGTGGATGAGGATGCTTGTGTTGGATGTAGGGTGTGCAGTATGGCTTGTCCCATCGGAGGAGTAAGTATTGATCCAGTGAATAATATTGCCATAAAATGCGATCTCTGCAACGGAGATCCTGAGTGTGTAAAGTACTGTGATATAGAGGCCATATCATATGTTCCTTTAGACAAACTTGACTCAACCATGAAACGAAAAAAGTCCCAAAAGATTAGTGAGCTATACGCTCTTATGAGGGGACTTTAATTCTCTCAGAATTTGAATAAACCTTTAAACTACCTAGACCTAGCGCTGTTAATGTTATCCCTGAAGCTTCAGCCAGTCTTACTCCAGATATAAGAGGTACAGTCATCGAAGATACCACGGGGATACCAGCACGAGCAGCTTTGAGCACCATCTCACCCGATTGCCTCCCTGTGCTTAATAAGATACACTGGCTTAGATCATCCTCCGCTAGAAAGAGAGATCCTATGACTTTATCTACCGCGTTATGCCTTCCCACATCTTCAGCAAAAGCAAGTACTTTCCCTTCAATGGAACCAAGCATCGCGCTATGAGTTCCCCGAGTCTTAAGATGAATATCCCCTCTACTCGTTAACTCTCCGAACAGGTCCATTATGACTGATGGATAGACTGATATGCTCGACTTTACTTTGGGGATTTTAGTGCTTTTAGGTTTGGACCTTGGGTTTGCGGCGCAAGCTGTTACAATGAGGTTCATTCTATCCATAGATACTTCTCTAAGATCAACATTTTTGTTTAAATTTACATAGATGTTATTATCTCGATTATCTATCTCACTGATATCTGATGGAGTATTAAGAATATTTTCGCTGAAAAGGTACCCAACAGCTAATTCGTGTTTTTGTTCTGGAGAGGCAATCAATGTGACTTGATATTCATCATTAACGAAAATACAGATAGGTTCGTCTAGAGCTAATTCGTCTTGAACTTGGGAAACTTCCTTCTTATCCTTCAATGAGATTGATTTAATAGTCCGAGTCTCAGTCACCATACATATCGTACCTAAAGATGTTAGAGTATAACTCCAACTATGGATATAATTATAGCATTTAACTTTGATTTCTGTTAATAAATTTTGCAATTTTCCATTGGGTTATGACGTTTTAAGGTCGTAATCCTGATCTATTTTTCTCTTTTAATAATTTTTCTTAGATTACTGGTAACTAAATTAGATAGATCTACGAGAAAATCACCTAGCTCTGGCAAAATATATGCATTTATTAGAGCTATCACGATGGCAATTCCTATCACACCATAAGCAAAACTTACAGGATAATGGTAAGTCTCTACTGTAGGATTTATAAAAAACCAGTTGAAGGGTGGTACATCATATCCAGTCAGATACACCGTTAACATGATCCGTGTAATATTCATTAGAAATACAAGAATTCCTCCTAAAGCAACTGATACCATTTTTCTGCCCCACTCAGGACCTCTAAGAGGAACAATTAAGCCTAATAATATTCCCCAAACGTGAAACGCAGTGCATTCTCTGATGATATAAACATGGACATCTCTGGGTCCTCCTGATAGAGTCATCCAGACTTCACCAGATGAAATCCCATAATCAGATGAGAAACCTAATAATTTTAGACAGGCTGAGCTAATCTTGGCCGTAATTAATTCTATCCAAGCACTCGGCAATAGCATAAATAACTCGTAAAAGAGTATAAGAATGGCAAAGTAGAATACAAGATATTTTACTGTAATCTTCTTTGCTTCCATGACAGGAGTAAAAGACTGGCTACTATTGAAGTATTACCTTCCATCCTTGTTATAGACTTGGTTAAACCAAGATAAATAGGCATATCTTATACACCCATCTATTATTTCTGTATGTGTTTAATATTTTACTGAACATGGAGGATACCTCTAAGCGATGATTTTATCATCACTTCACCGTAACTTTATTCTATATGATTACTCTTGAGCAGATCATCTATGTTGTTCCAATACTTGGATTAACAGCCTCAATATTCTATTATGCTTTAAACCTAAGAACAGCAAACAGGACACAGCAATTACAACTAGAAACAAGACAAGCACAATTATACATGGGGATAATTAACGTTTTCAACAGCCTAGAATCTAGAAGACAATGGCATCTAGCTGAATCTGCCACATGGAATGACAGCGATGATTTTCATAAAATACACCCTCCAGGATCAAATGTATTAACTGCTGTTGTGCGACATTTCACATTCTTTGAGAGCATTGGGCGCCTTGTTGACAAGAAACTTGTTGACATTGATCTTATTGACGGTATCTTAGCTCAAGCGATCGTGATGACATGGAGAAAATATGAGCGGATAATAATAGAAGATAGAATGCATTTCCATACTCCCACAATTTGGATTCAATTTGAGAACTTATACAATAAATTAAGTAAAAGAGAAGAGTTTACAATAACAAAAGTCGCAGATTTCATAGAAAAAATTGATGATTTTATCCACACTTCATTCCTTAAGAAATTCAATTATTCTGTTGTATGCTTTGGGGTCTTGACTTAGAAATCCGTGTCCTCCCTCGAAAAACTCTAACCTCGAATTAGACATCTGATTATGCATATTCCCAAGATTTACAGGAGGACTCTGGCTATCATATCTTCCCCCACAAATCAAAGTAGGCGCCTTTATCAAATGTACCCTAGTATAAGTATCATGATCAATCCTAGCTTCTAGCTGCCTGACAACCCCCACACGTTTCTCAGATCCAAGATCGCCCAACAGATCACGCATCTCCTCAGTAAACTCTGTAATTCTCCTCTTATACTCTTCAGGGTTACCTCTCCGCCAAGCTGCATCTAAACGATTATCAAGAACGCCCAGCCACCTTTTAGCTGCCTCCTCATAAGATAATTCAACTAGTTCATGAATGGGATATGATGATCCACCTTCTCCACCGGTACTAGAACATGCTAAGACCAGCTTTTCTATCTTCTTCGAGTATCTTATGGCAAGTTCTTGTGCGACCATTCCACCAAAAGAGCGCCCCATCACGTGTGCTGAGTCCCAGTTTATTGCCTTCATTAATCCCGCCGCATCGTTAGCGTAGTCAACCATACTGTATGGTTTGTCCGGTTTACTTGTCCTTCCCAGTCCTCTTTGGTCAAACGCTAATATTTTGAAATGTTCTGCTAATGGGCTATCGAAAATGTTGGGTTTTCTTCTCAGGTC
>CAZLHX010000076.1:0-13367 GCA_964559475.1 uncultured Candidatus Bathyarchaeia archaeon
AGTTCTAAAAAAATAATCTAAATAATTAAAACATATATCTCTTTTTTACAATATTTTTAAAAAAAAATTACATAAATTATTAAGAAATAAGTAGAATTTAAATAATAATTAGTATACAGAAATTTTATGCGACATTTAAAAATAAGTTTAATTATACTATCTTTAATATGTTTTTTCACTCATACCATAATAGTCAATGGATTAACCTCAGCACCAATTTCAGATAATGATACTCCTCCCATAATAGACGGAATCTTCTCACTTGGAGAATGGGAAACTTACCAGATCTTTATCGAGAATAACACAGACATAAATGGTTATACAACAATAGAAACCTTTACTTACTTCGCCCATAATGAGATTTTTCTTTACGTTATGGTAGATGCAACAGGAGATCCAACTGACAACTCTGGAGATGAATGTCTTTTATGGTTCCACAATGAAGGAGTTACAAGTGAGATCGAAATAATTGGGGCTAGTGGAGAAGAAATTCTTGAACCTTTCACAGCCAAGATTGGTTATGGTCCCAGTCCCAACAATACAGATGATCATAAAATTTACGAATTTAGAATTCCTTTAGATTATCTAAATACCAGAGTAGTTGACGTTATAGATTTTTGTTCTCCTGCTATCGGGAAAAAAATTGCTAGCATGCCTTATGACTCAAATACAGGAAGAGACAACGAGTGGCCCCCAGGACTTGAAGCAAGCGAAATTTCCACCTGGGATGATGTATTACTAGATAAAATTCCTACACCTGTCGGAGGAGAAGTACTACCTAATATTATTCAAATAATATCAGGAACTATTTTTCTCTTCATCATATTAGGAACAATACAACTGTATAAAAAAAATGAATCATTATTCTAAACTTTTTTATAAATTTAAACATGATTTTTATGAATTAAATAATATATTTAGAATAATTCCTTGTATATACAATTATTAATCAACTTTCACACCGACTGTGAATAGTATCCATGCTGACGCGAATACCCCGATGCTTGCTAGAAATACCGTATACATCCCAAACGAGTCGGCGATATATGCTGCTATCATTGGTGCTACTGCTCCCATTATACTTCCTGGTAGGAAGTATAGAGCGAATCCGAGTCCTCTTTGTCTGCTTGGGCTTAATTTTGCCATTATTGCGCTGTTTGCTGCCATGCTGAGTAGGTTGAAGAACCCGTATCCGAGGTAAAATACTGCAAAAGTCCATTTACCTGGTATCAGAAAGGCTAATGCGAAGCTTATATAAGCGATAATTAAGGTTGAATACGTCCATTTTTTCTCCCCATATCTTGCTGCCAAGACTCCTCCTACTGGAGCTGCTACGATTCCCATTAAACTGCTCGCTCCAAAGATAAGACTGGCTAAAGCAACATTGTAACCTCTTGAGTTTACTAACCATAAACTTAGGAAGGTCGTAGACATGCTAGCTGCTACTGTTCTTAGAGCTCCAAAAACTAGAAATAATACTAAACTTGCAGTCAATAACTTGGCTGCGCCTTGTACTCCGTTTTCTAGACTCGTCTTATCCTCATCCGCTGCTGTAGGTATAAATTTGATAAAAGACACAGAAATGAGTCCGAGTATTAGTGGTATAACCCAGGCAAGGTAAACATATCTCCAGCCTAAACCTAGTAAGCCTACTATTATGGTTATTGATATTGGGCCTATTGCCATTCCGAGGGTTCCTCCTGCCCCATGAAAACCCAGCGCCTTGGATCTATCTTGAGGCTTAAACATGAAGGTAGTAAAGCTATAGCTAGCAGGATGATAGATAGTTGTGTTCACATATAGCATGCTTATAGCTAGGATAAGCATAACTGGGTTTTGTGCTATACCTGCTATCACTGCTCCTGCGAGGGCAACGATGTTACTCAGCATAATCATCTTTTTTGATCCTATTTTATCAGAGAGGATCCCTGTAGGTATTGAGAGCAGAGCTGATGATAGACTGGGAATGCTGGATATTAATCCAATCTGTTGGTTGGTTAGCGTGAATTCGGTTTTTAATATAGGATATAATGCGCTGTGCATGTTCTGGAAAGCATGGGTCAGGGTGTGAGTTAGAGCCATTACTATGAGCCCATAGCTCAGAATTTCCCTGTATTTTATCTGCTGGGTCTCAGTCATTTTTATTCATCTTGATACCCTCAAGCCAACATACTTCTATTTAAGACACTCTTATCCTAATGCTTAAACTCAGCCGAAAAGGTGAATAAGACATGATCGCTAGGGAAGAAGCCATTGAACTGGTAAAGGAACATGTTGAGAATGAGAACCTCATTAACCACATGATAGCTGTCGGGGCAATTATGAGAGGTCTCGCAGTGGAGTTCGACGAAGATCCTCATCTTTGGGAGGTAGTTGGTATACTCCACGACATTGACTATGAGACTTTTGGTGATGACTTTAGCAGCCATGGGGCGAAATCTGCTGAGATGGTCAAAGACCTTCTCCCTAAAGAGGGAGTTAGGGCTATACAGAGCCATAACCCCTTGACTGGTTATGAAGCTGAGTCTAGATTCGAGATAGCGTTACTCGCAGCTGACGCTATTTCAGGTATGATAGTTGCTAACGCTCTTGTAAGACCTAATAATCTTGAGGGTATGAAACCAAGCAGTGTAAGGAGAAGGATGAAAGATAGTAGTTTTGCCAAGCAGATTAGCCGTGAAAACATCATGATGTGTGAGGAAATAGGGTTAACCTTCAACGACTTTGCCCGCATAAGCATCAAAGCAATGCAGGAAGTAGCAGAAGAAATAGGGCTTGATTAAAATGGTGGACCCAGAAATACAGAGACACAGAATAACCCGTATCATCGCAGCGACTCGTTTTCCTTTCGTTGATCAGCCTGAGGAAAGCTGGCCTAACTGTTACCAGACTATTGTTAATGACGAACAGAAGAGATTTGGATTAAAGGGACCCATGGGGATGGTTTATCCAAGTATTGTAATTTTGAATTGTGAAGGTGGAGTCCAAGAACTTGGAATGGTTGAGAGAACAGAAGATATAAGAGAGGAGCGAGCTGAACTCTGGCAGTTCTTAAGCGACTGTGCGAGCATTGGACGGAAATATAAGAAATTATTCATCTACGTACCTCGTGGAATGCAGGAAAAAGCTCTGAGTATTCTTGAGGGAAATGATATTGAATATGATGGACTTAGAGAATATGATATCATAGAAGGAAGCCTGAAGATATATGCTATAAAGACTCACGACTCCCCACATGATCATCGTTAAAATATAAAATCGTAAAATAGGGTTATACTTAATAGGTATTTCTTTTTCTTTTGCATTATTTCCTTAATGGAGGAAGTATCTCATTGAGCGAAAAGTTTGTAACTGCAATAACTGTATCTGAAGCTCCATATGATAATTGTATCCAGTCTCCTTTTCTAACAGCGCCACAACTGAAGACGACGTTTGGGACCAGTCCTTTACACTCGTATTCTTCACAGGGTTCAAGAATAGGCTCTTGAGATCTGTAGATGATTTCTTCTGGATTGTCCTTATCCAGAATTAAGGCTCCCAACCGGTAGACTCTTCTCTCATCTACTCCGTGATATATTTGTAGCCAACCCTCATCTATCTCAATTGGTGGCCCTGCAATTCCTACTTTTACACAGTCCCAATTATCTGGTCGTGGTCCCATAACTTTCTTTGAGTCGAACCATGCTTTCATTTCATAGGAGTATGCTATCCATAGATCGGGGTCAATTCTATGAAACATTACATATTTATCATCGATTTTTTCCGGGAAAAGTGCCGCGTTTTTATTGGTTATTCCTGGAAATGGGTATATTCTTTCGCTCCAGTTCCATTTTTTTTCAAGGAGATCCTTTGATTTTATTGTTGTAATCCCAATCTGTGAGGTTTCTGCGAAGGCAGTGTAGGTCATAATACATTTGTCCCCCATTATAGTAACCCTAGGGTCCTCGACTCCTCTGACCTCTTCTGGATTTTTTGGCTCAAATATTGGGTATGGTAGTCTTTCATCGATAATGCATCCATCGGTAGAGGAGGCGTATCCCAATCTGGATACCATCTCGTCCCCCATGGCTCTGTAGATATAGTGAATTCTGTTGCCAAGTTCGAACATGGCTGGATTAAAAACGTATCTTGACTCCCAAGGATGACTTGGTACTGGGCTTAGGATTGGGTTTCCCTCAAATCGAGCCATAACAGAGAAACCTGGCTTCATCCAATAAAAATAATACTATTGGAATTGTCTTCAAATACTTTACTTCGATATAGAGAGATCAGCAAGCAGATAAGACAGGGTAGATTCAGCTCCCTTGTTCTGATTCAGTCCTTTCGGAGTTAATCCATCATAACAGGTGTAAGTTTCTTCATCTACGAGTTCGATTCCTAGTGAATTTTTTCCATGGAACCAGTCGAAAGAATCCTGAGCATATTCAATATATTTATTTTTTTTAAAAATTTTAGATGCTAGCATACAGGTCTCTACCATACATGATGCCTCAATGGGTTGCTGGTCATAATAAGCTCTTTTTCCCCCTTTTTTGTACCAACCATCGGTACCTATTGGATGAAATACATCATCAATGAACTGAGTTTCTATGAGAAAATCCAATGACTCCTTTCCCATAGCTTTCAGTTCTTCGTCATCAAGTGAAATCCCTGTCTCGAGTAAACTTTGTGGCACCCTAGGGTTAGCATATGTAACATATGGTTCGAACCACTTCCAACCTTCTCCAACATTATCATGGTACCTATCTGTTAGGAATTCAGCGAATCTTCTAATGTCTCCAATTAGGTTGTCGTCCTTTTGGTATGCTTTTCTGTATTCGCATAATCCTAGTAATGTAAAGGCTATGGCTCTGGGGGATGTGAAACTCCTTGCTTTAGGAAGGCTTTCATCAAATAATAGTTTTGAAAGCTGCTTTAGCATCTTTGGTATCTTGGAGTTTATTGTGTAACCAGTAGCCCATAAGGCATGTCCTATACTATCTTCTGTTCCCACCTCATCAAGGTATCTCTTGTCATAGCTTAGAAGATTATGAAAGCCTTCATCTTTTATATGCATGAATAATAGGAATTCTAAGTACTTCTTAGCTAAATTTATTGATTCATTATCCTCGTAATTTTTGTGATATCTTACCGCTGAGATGAGTGCTCTTGCGTTATCATCTGTACTATATCCGTATCTTCGGTCAATTACTCCGAATTTTGAGTGTTGAAGGATGCCTGTTTCATCTGTAAAAAGTTTAATCCCTGTTAACTTGGTTTCTTTTTCTTTGAGCATATATTTACAGTCCAAGGGTTTTGTAGAACTCGTTAATATATTTCATGGCGACGTTTGGCCATATCTTATCCCGAGTATATTCGTATGCCATGTGCTCGTATTGATCTTTCATTTCCTCTGAATTAATGAGATCGTTAACATTAACAGCGATGGATGCGGGATCTCTGAACTCGCAGCTTAAGGCTGCTCCCTCCTTAACTACCTCTTCGGCGTGGAGAAACGGAGTTGTGACTATAGCTTTTCCGGTACATAAGGCGTACAGCATTGTTCCACTGCTTATCTGATCTTTGTTTGGGTATGGCAGGATGTATGTATCCGTTGCCTGTAAGAAACGAATCAAGTCACTTTTACTTAGAAACCGGTTAACAAATCTAACATTTTCTTCTATTCCAAGCTCTTCTACCAAGTCGAAAAGGCTCTGCCTGTAAGATTCCCCTTCATGTTTACGGACTTCAGGGTGAGTCTCTCCAATAATTAGATAAAGAACATCCAGTCTGTTCTCAATGATATCTGGTAAGGATTGAATTGCATACTCTATTCCTTTTCCTCTACTTATCAAGCCAAACGTTGATAAAAGATATCTATCCTCAAGACCTAATCCTTTCTTGGCTGTACTACTTTTAATGAATGGAACATTGGGACATCCATGGGGTATGTACCTGACTTTGAAGGGTAGAGTGTCATGTACTTCCTCTAAGATCTTTGAGCCAACTCTTGCTAATACGACTACTAAGTCACTTAGTTCGAGGACTTCATCCATAACCCTACGTGCATCTGGTGGGGGATCCTGCAGGATAGTATGAAGGGTCGTTATTATGGGCTTATCAACTTCCTCCATGAAAGAAACTAGGTGGTCCCCCCAGTTACCACCAAACAGACCGAACTCGTGCTGGATGTTTACCGCGTCAATTCCAGATTCCTTAACTTTTTGTGCAATTGATTCAAAGGATTCTCGTTTGTCCCTTTCCACTTCGAGCTTCACCTCAACAGGGTAGTCATAGTAGCTCCCTGTATCGTTTATGGCTACAATAACTGGTGGTGATATGGACTGCTGTTTGGTTATCGCGTCTACCAAGTCGTGAGTAAATGTTGCTATACCACATTCTCTCGGGGGATAGGTGCTGAGATAAGCAATAACAGGCTTCTCTATACCTGATTCAATCGAGCCAGCTCCAACACCTCGAGTTCTCTCTAGGTAAACAGTATGAGCGAGGTTCAGTAGTCTTCTCTCGGTTGTTATCCCTACCAGATTTCTATTTTTTGTGACTACCATTCTACGAATATTATTACTTCTCAGCTTCTCGATTGCTTGCCTTATTGGTTGATTTGATTCAATCGCCACAATTGGAGTGGACATTATCTCTCTTATAGTAGTGGTTTCGATGTTTCTTTCCTGTTTCAGAACCCGTTCAATAACGTCTCGCTCTGTAACAATACCTATAGGTGATTCATTTTCTACAACGATAACAGCGCCTACATTATTTACTACAAAGAGATCAAATAGTCTGTAAACTGGGTCACTGGGATTGGCTGTAGGAACCTCCATATTAGTACTGTTCAATACGGGAAGATCTAATAACAGGCTAAAATAGGGATCTTTGCGGTCCACAGTATATACTAAAATTACTACCCTTAAAAATTATAATACCAAGCCCTTAAGACTAGTAGATTATAATTGAAATATTAGATAATTCAAAAGGACGTATTTTTATAGAATTTGGGATTATGCTTTGTAGATTGATTCTCCACCGAGGAATGTTTGTAGAACTTTAATGTCTTTTATCTCTTCTTCTGGGCAAGTCATTATATCTCTGTCAAGAATTATCATATCAGCTAGCTTTCCGGGTTCTAGACTTCCTTTAATATCCTCCTCGAAGGTTAGGTATGCTCCGTTAATGGTGTACATTCTTATGGCTTCTTCTCGCTGGACCTTTTGTTCTGTCCCCATCTGGGTTCCTTTTACCTCGGTACTTCGGGCGATTGATGCCCAGAGGCTTGGGAAGGGGTAGTAGGGTGTTACGGGGCTGTCTGTTCCAGCAGCTACCATTATATCATTATCTATCCACGCCCGGTGGGGTTTTAGCCACTTACTTCTCTCAGGACCAACATTTTCGTAGTAACTATCCCCCAAGTAGTAGAGGAAGCTTGGCTGGCTAGCGACGCATATTCCCATCCTTCTGCACTGCTCAAAGTTTTTCTCACTTGGCTGGTAGGCATGTATGAGGTAGAACCTTCTTCCTTTGATAGGCTTAATTTCATTAGTCTTCTCAAAGGCGTCCAGAACGATATCCATTGCTTTTCCTCCCGCGCAGTGGATCCCAGCTAACATCCCTCTCATGTTGGCTGTATCCACAAGTTTCTGCAAGTTTTCCTCTGGAACGGTCTGTATCCCATAATTATCCAGATCATTTTCATATGATTCTCTCAGTAAGGCAGTCCTACCGCCGATCCCACCGTCTATAAGAATTTTCAATCCCTGGAATTTTAAAAGTTCATCACCATAACCGGTGATCATGGGGAAGTTTTCGACTCTTTTCACACTTTGTTCTATCGGTTCCTCTCCTTGTATAGCTCTCAGCATCATGTTAACCCTGACCTTGAGATCACCTTTCTCTTTGAGTAACTGGTATGCCACCATCTCATGTTCCGTGTTCCCTGCATCAATTACGCTAGTTATCCCTTCCTTGCTGAAAGCATCACAAGCTGTTTTTATTGCCCACATGGTCTCAACAATACCAACTTCCGGTACATGCTTTCGCACTAGATTCATAGCTGGTGCTTCTTCTAGCAGTCCAGTTGGAACTCCCTCCTCATTGCGAACAATCTTTCCTCCAACGGGATCCTCAGTTTCCTCGGTTATTCCCGCAATTTCCAGTGCTTTACTATTCGCAACCTCAACGTGGCCACAAGTTCTAGTCAATAATACAGGATTATCTGGTGCCACATCATCAAGATCCCACCTATTAAGATTCCTGTGCTCCTCAAGTTTAGCCTGATCCCAGCCTCTACCCAGGATCCACTCTCCTGGCTGGGTTTCCTTGGCCATCTCGGCTAATGCCTCTTTAATATCTTCTATACTGGTCATGGGGGGTGTTCGGCAATTTATCCTCTGTAGAGCGGTTCCAGTCCCGACAACGTGTAGGTGGCTGTCTATTAAACCAGGCATCACTGTTTTGCCCTCTAGATCTATAACCTTGGTTTCTTCTCCTTCAAGCTCATCTATCTCCTCGCTTGTTCCCAGAGCCCAGATTTTACCCTCTTTAACTGCTATGGCTTCAACTAATGAGAACTCTTCGTCAACAGTAAGAATTTTTCCGTTAGTTAGGATGAGGTCAGCATCATATATCGACATATTGTATCAAAAAGATAAACGAGCCTCAGTATAATAATTATTGGTCAGCCAAAGCTCAGGGTAATCTCATAGACGATCGGAGTAGGAACTATTCTTCTTCCCTCCTTAGTGAGGGATACAAAACCCAGGTTACCAAGTATGTGAAGGTCATCATGAACATTTTTGACATCCCTCCCCACCTGATCTGCAAGTTCATTGATGCTCCCTGCCATGCTCCTAGTCATATGGTCGAGGAGCTCAAGTCTACGAGGGGTTAGTTTTCCATAGTCTTCTGGGCTGAGCTCTAATTCTTCCTCCGCCATGTACTCAAAGTCCTCACCTTCCTGGTAAGCTCGAAGGGCGTGATCCATGGTATTCCATTCAATATAGTCATCGAACTGCCCTGGAGGCATTCTACCTTTGCTGAACTCAGCGTGGAGGTAACTCAGGCTCCCATATTTGTTCTCGAAGCTCTCTATCCTTTTCTGAACCTCATTGATTCTAATATACTTTAGAACCTTCCAACGCATATTGGTATATGGACCAATAAACGCTTATTAGTTTTCCCTAGACAGAGAGTTGTTGAGAATGATTCAATTTCCCATCGATCGCATAGATGATAACACCTGGGAGATACCCAAGGCTTACAGCAGGCACATGTACGTCCCTGCTCGTATCTACGCGGATAAGGAACTGCTGGAAGCCATGATGAGGGACGAGACCCTCACCCAGTCTGTTAGCATCGCCCAGCTACCAGGCATCTACAAGTACAGCGTAACCTTACCTGATGGACATGAAGGATACGGTTTCCCCATCGGAGGAGTGGCAGCCTTCGATGAGGAGGAAGGCATAATTACCCCGGGAGGAGTAGGTTACGACATTAATTGTGGCGTCCGAATGATGAGGACTGATTTGACTTTAAAGGACATTGAAGACGAGAAAGAGAAAATTATCGACAAGATCTTTGACCTGGTCCCATGTGGAGTCGGTGTGGGAAGTAAAATGAGGCTCAGTGTCAGCGAGTTGGAGGAAGCTGTAAGTGAGGGAATCCAGTGGGCTGTTGATAGAGGTTATGGCTGGGACCGGGATGCGAGCCACACGGAGGAAGGTGGCTGCATGGAGACGGCTGATCCTGAGAAGGTTTCCCATAGAGCCAAGGTGCGTGGCAGGTCTCAGCTGGGCACCCTTGGGGCTGGTAATCATTTTTTGGAAATTTCAAGGGTAAAAGAGATATTCGATGAGAAGGCAGCCAAGACCTTTGGGATTGCTGATCCAGATCAGATCCTCATATGGGTACATACAGGGAGCAGGGGATTCGGACACCAGATAGCCACTGATTACATTCGCGCCATGGACCGAGCTGCAATGAAGTATAACATGTATATCCCGGCTAGAGAACTCGTATGTGCACCTCTAAAAAGTGAGGAGGCAGAAGGGTATTACGGAGCAATGAGTTGCGCCGTAAACTGGGCTTTTATAAACAGGCATATAATTATGCATCAGGTAAGGAAAGCGTTCGAGGAAATATTAGATATGGACGCTGAGGACATGGGGATGGAACTGGTATATGGGATGACTCATAACACAGCCAAGCGTGAAGAGCACGATATAGACGGTAAGAGGGTAACAGCAGTAGTACACAGGAAAGGGGCTGCTCGAGCATTTGGACCCGGAAGAAATGACCTGCCAATGGAATACCGTGATACAGGTCAACCCGTGTTGCTTGTCGGCACCATGGGTACCGCCAGTTATTTACTGAAAGGCACAAAACGAGGAGAAGAGAGGAGTTTTGCATCAACCGCTCATGGAGCGGGAAGAATATTAAGCAGAAGCGGAGCACGTCGTAGGTTCAACGCCAGGGAGGTCATTAACGATTTGAAGCGAAAGGGTATCTTGGTTAAGGCTGCAAGTGGTAGGATTATTGAGGAGGAGAGTCCCGATAGCTATAAGGATGTTCACCGGGTGGCTGATGTAAGTCATCAGGTGGGGCTTGCTGAGAGAGTTGCCATGAGCGTCCCTGTGGCTGTAGCCAAGGGATAGCTACCTAAAAAAGAGTTATATTTCACTTCATACCCAAATTTGTGAAATCCATGACTGAGCGATTAAAACCCCATCTGTGGTTTACCCTTTACTCGCTTCTTAAGCTGGGGGCATCGAAGACGGGGATCAAGATTAGCACGACGGATCTGGCAGAGGAGATGGGGGGTAGTCAGCAGAGCGCTTCAAGACATTTGATGGTCCTGGAGGATCTGGGTCTCATTGAACGTGAGGTAGGCTCTGAAGGTAGCCGTGTACAGATAACCAACAGGGGGCTCGGTCAGTTAGAGGAAGTTATGCAGGAATTAAAGTGGCACATAGAAGGGAAGGAATCAGAGACGATAATACTTGAGGGAGTAGTAGTTAGTGGGCTATTCGAGGGAGCATATTATATCAGCAAGGAGGGATACCGGAAACAAATCGAGGAGAAACTGGGGTTCGACCCTTATCCTGGTACCCTTAATATCATGATTAAACATGATGCCTTGGAGAAAAGAAATCGAATTTTACGTAGACAGGGAGTCCACCTTGAGGGTTTCCAGGAGGAAGACCGCGCTTATGGTTCCGCCAGGTGTTATCATCTGATCATAGATGGTGAGGTTGAGGGGGCTTTAATCGTCGCTGAACGGAGTATCCATGATGATGATATTCTTGAGATTATCGCTCCAGTATATCTTAGAAGGGAGCTTAATGTTGTTGATGGGGACATGGTTACTCTCGAGTTCGTGCCCCTTCGACGATCCGACGCTTAATCTTACTACTACTATTAAGATCATCTTCCCCGAACTTTTCGATCTTGGTAATCTTAAAATCCATCTCTAAGACTTTTTTGATCTTGTTAAGCTGGTCACAGATATAGCCCTGGTCATGGCCTACTACGATTATTTCTGGTTTAAGCTGTTGTACTACTCGTGTGAGATCTAGGTCCTCGAAACCAAGGAGGGCTTCATCTACAACTTCAAGGCTCTCAACGATAGCCCTTCTCTGGTCCTCTGGTATTACAGGAGATGATCCTTTTAGACGTTTAACGGTCTCATCTCTGGCAACTATCACCACTAGCTTAGAGTTCTTTCCTCCTGTTTTTTTGGCCTCTTCCAGGAACCGAATATGTCCGTAGTGAATGAGGTCAAAGACGCCGCTAGCTAGTACTGTAGTCATCCTTACCATTGGAAGTCTGCCAAACCTAAAAGCTTTAACGCGTCAAGGATGCCCTCAGCGTATGCAACGCTGGTTAGAGCTACTGGATTGTTCTCACCCCAGTAATATTGTGCATCACTAAGGTATCGTTCTGTATGATCCAGTAGTTCTCTTACCTGTTTTTCGTCTACTTTCTTTGGTGGCTCGCTGAGCTCCAAAGTCTCAAGTACTTTTCGGCAGCTTTGGCTATACTTATCTATGAGACTTTCCAACTCTCCCATCACAAACCTGCCTTCCAATACTTTTGGAGGGCATTTTGCAAGCACTTTCAAGGCTTCCTCCTCAAGAAAATGAAGCCTACCTGGAACCACCAACACATGGGGAGGTTCTCCCCATTCAAGGTTGATAAGTTTCGATGCTTCGTCAGCGATGATCATCTGATTTTCGCTTCCCACTCGTGCTAAACCGACAACTAGTGTATCCGGTGGAAACTGATCTGAGTTTATTATACGCATCAGTGCTTGTGGGATGTAGAGATATTCTTCCTCAGGTATATTCAGATCTAATAATAACAAGGTATGCAAGCCATGTTCCCTGTTCTCCCTAAGGGTCCGTGTAACAGAGTCCACAGGACCCTTTTCGGGAAGGGGAACAGTTACAGTTCTCCCGAACTTGTAGATACTTAAACCTGATTCAGCAACCGCAGAGATGATACTGGCACCATGAATAACCACTGTTTCTATTCCCTGCTTTTTAGCGTCAATGAGAAGACTGATGTGGGTAGTTGCGCTTAGGGCGTCTCCTCCCACCAGGATTGATATATCCTTAGTGACGGCTTCCATCAATATGCTGGATACATCTTCCTCTAACGACCTCCTTTCAAGGGGGATAACAGTTTTCCCCACCGTCTCTTGGAGCTGTTTAAGGGTAGTATCAAGTTTCATAGTATAGCTCTCAAAGTAGACCTTATCTGATGAGTTGATCTCCTTCAAAGCCTTTAAGCTCAGATCAAGGTGGTCCCTAAGGCCAATGCTTACTAGTTTGATGGTCATGGGTATGCATAATGAAGAAGAAGTTAGGGTGAAAAGTATTTCTTAAGACGTTTGTCCTTTCAGCTTTCTTCATGTATTCTTTGTCTCTTTCTTCTTTTTGTCGAAGGAGTATCTGGTTATATATCCACAGACTTGGCAGGTTCGTGCAATATGAGGTTCTCTCTTCTGACGGATCCTAGTACGACTATTAACCCCATGAATCTGGACGGTTCCGCATTTTTTACATATATTTCTCCTTATATGCCGAGGTATCTTTGTCCGAGTCCTCTGAGCGATCCTCGTTATTAGATCAGTGTACCTACGGCTAAGCTCGGGGTTCTCATCATAAATATCTATGGCCATCTTGAATAATTTCTCCATCCGCTCCACTGCAATCTTATGGATCTTGGCCATCAGATACCAAACATTCACAACCACGAATGGTTTATAAGACTATAGCTGGGTTACTTTTGAGAGAAGCGGGGTGGGGCAGCCAGGTTAGCCCGCGGGGCTCATAACCCCGAGGACGGTAGTTCAAATCTACCCCCCGCTACTT
>CAZLHX010000077.1:0-13096 GCA_964559475.1 uncultured Candidatus Bathyarchaeia archaeon
GTTAACTCTACAGTCCTCATTACTCCATAGGGATTTGGTCCAGCTTCCTTGATCGCGACAATATTCTTGTGTTTAGAGAGCCTTGCGATAGTCTCAGGCTCTATGTTAACGCCACAGCGCTCTGGATTATTATATATGACCAGGGGTAGGTCCACGGAATCAGCCACATCCTTGAAATATTGATACAGACTGCTTTGCTTAGGTTTAATATAGGGAGGCTGAACCATCAGACCGGCATCAGCGCCTGCATCTTTGGCATATTTTGCATTCGTGATCGTCTGCTCTGTAGTCATTGCAGCGACTCCTATCATTACTGGGATCTTAGAATTGGCCTCATCTATTACACAGTCAATTATCTTCGAACGCTCCTCCTGAGTGAGTAGTATAGCTTCTCCCGTGCTTCCAAGGAGTAAGATCCCACTACTATCATTTTCTGCGTGAAAATTTACAAGCTGCCTCAAGACTTCAAAATTTATCTCATCATTATTTGAGAAGGGGGTAGCTAGAGCGGGCCAGCTGCCTTGAACATCAAAAGTCATATTTTAACAATACTAGCTTCATTCATAAGAGTATAACCATTAGTTACTCAAGACGTTATATTCATAACTTAAAGAGTAATCTTTGAGGTATGAAAGTCATTGGAATAGTGGGTGGACCTAGAAGAGAGGGAAATACAGCAAGACTTGTGGAGGAAGTTCTAGCCGGTGCAAGAGAGAATGGGAATGAAACTCATATTTTTTACTTGGGGGATATGGAGATTAATCCCCTCCAATGGGATGAGGATGGTTACATATATCCTGATGATGATTTCACTACGATAATGCATCACCTCGAGTCAATGGGATCCCTCATTCTTGGAACCCCAATTTATTATGACCATGTGTCCAGTAGGACTAAACTATTTTTTGATAGACTTTATTACTACAGCAGAAGCCATGGTGAGGAATATTACCTGAAATTCCCTAAGGGAGTAAAATGTGTTAACATAGTCGCATATGGATGGAATAATTCAGGAGCATACGATGAAGTTCTTGAATGGATGAATGAGAGGATGACTCATTATTGGAGAATGGAAATACTGGGAAATCTGAAAAGCTATGGAACAGGAGTTAACCCAACAAAAGAGAACTCAGAACTCCTAATAAAGGCAAAAGAAATAGGAAGAAAAATCTAGAGTTATTTACATTCTTAAAAAGATTTATCCTTAGTCTCTTTTCTTATTGATAACTTCCTTTAATTCATGCAGACTATCGATTATTATGATCCCTTCAACTTTCTCAAGCTCTTCTCGCATCTTTGATGTAGTTACAATTATTGTAGTGCACCCTGCAGACTTACCAGCTCCTATATCAGCGTCGGTGTCCCCAACATATGCAGTTTCTTCTGGTTTGATACCGAGTCTCTCACAGGCTTTAAGAATAGAATCCGGAGCAGGTTTAGGAGTCATCTCATCTCCACCAACCACAACATCAAAAAACTCACTTATACCAAAATCTTCCAGCAATTCCAACACGGTATTTCGGAAAGTACTTGTCACTACTCCAAGACTGTAATATTCACCAAGTTCTCTTAATATATCAATTACTCCGGGATAAAGTTCAGTCATATACTCCAGATCTTTTCTCCTCTGCTTGTAAAACTCGAAGACCTCAAGCGCTTCCTCTCTTATTATTCCTAATTTTTTCTCAAAACTTAGATCAGCTCTTATACCCCACCACTCTTTTCTAAACTCCTCTCTACCCAATTTTTCAAAACCATAATGTTCAAGCGTCTTATTCATTGCAGCATAAACAGTGTTAAAGGAGCTGATCAGGACGCCATCTTTGTCAAATATAACTGCACTAATTTTCAAAGGACCCAACCCACACATTTTTAGTCATAACAATAGAAGTATACAGGATCAAACATCAACATTTCTAGGAAAGCAGAATATTTTCTTAAAATTTCTTGAAAAAGCATTAAAATTGACATTTAAAATGATTAAAAAAATAAACTTATTGTTAACAAAATTTGACTTAAGAAAGATTAATTTATTAAACCAACTATATTCTGAAAACTAAGAAGAAACTTTATTTGACAGCCCTGTTTAAAGTCAGTGCAAGCCTTGGTAGCTCAGAGGTAGAGCGGCAGCCTTGTAAGCTGTTGGCCGCGGGTTCGAATCCCGCCCGAGGCTCCATCAAAAATATAGCCTACTCTGTCTTATTGTAGACGTTACGCGAAATAATAAGTAGCTTATCATTTCGTAAAAGTCAAGATATTCGTACGTAACTACATACGAAATAATCATTCAATTCTTAAAGCGCCTTGAAATTTACAACTTGGTTTTTCATTTCCTATATTACAAAGACTCTGGTTTCGAATCAATCGTTATATATTCTTCCTAGTAAAAAATTCGGTTTTATTCTCCAAATTCATCAGCCACTTATGAATTCACGTCATGAGTCTTTCTTAAAAGGGCTAGAGCTCTGTTACAAGTCAGGGCTTGTTGAATCTCATATCAAGTCTCATGTAGTTTTTCAATCTAACAAAAAGTTAGTAATTTTTACGAATTAATAAAGGTTAATTTTGTTTAATTTTTAACTATTGTAGTAGATAAATTAATGGACTTTTCACTTTTTCTTTTTGGAACGCTTTTTTCTGGATTTCTTTGTTTTTTTCTTGTGGACTATGCGCATGTGTTGTTTCATGCCGAATTCGCTGTTGAAAGTCTTTCCGCACTCTGGACATGGAACAGCGATAGCCCCTAACTCAATGTTTTTTCCAAGTAGCTCCTTCTGTAACTGCTTGACCAGTTCCTGACCTTTTGATAAGTCTAATTTATTATCAGTCTTTACCATAATCCCAACAGTAAGGTTGAAATTACTAAACTCGTCTTGATCTCTCTCCAGTCCTATCTCGTTAACTATTCCTAGGTATTTGACGTCTTCTAGGGACATTTTTCCACCGGGCTACCACTTGTAAGAATGGATTGTGAATTAATAAATAATATCCATAATTTTAAATCATTCAAAATGAAAAAATGTCACAAAATTATTTTCGGTAGTAGCCGTATTTGATCGCAGCTCTACCTACCGCGTTATAGTTTGCTAAAGGCATATCTTGGAAGACTGTGCATCCTGGACCTAGCATAAAGCCGCCATTTTCACCAGCATCACGAATCGCTTTCTTTACTTCCTCCTCAACTTCTTCAGGATTCCCTGTTCTCAGAGTATTTCTGTGGTTTAACCCACCTACGATGCAGAAAACGTCTCCATATACTTCTTTTCCCCTCTTTAATGGGGTGAAATCATGCATATCCCAGTTTAATGCTGTTATCGGATACTTCTTAAACCAGCCATCCTCCATCAGTCCTGGATCCTGGGCATTACCCTCTGAAGTACTGCATATGTGTAATAATTTAATGGGACAATCAACTGATTCCAAGATTTCTTTATCGTAGCCTAGAGCGTATTCTTCCAGTTGCTTCTTTGATAAGTCACGCCATATTCTTCCTCCCCCGCCAATACCTAAGAATATCCCAGTAGCCCCTGAATCAACACAAGCCTCAGCAAAATCTTTTGTAGTCTCAGTAATCGTCAGGAGGCCTTCTTTTAGGGCATCCGGATTCTTCTCCATATCCTCAAGGACCCTCTCCGGTGTACCTACTCCATTCATAGCCTGAATGATAGGACTTGGTATAGTGTATATAAAGGGCATTCTTCGAAGGTCCCGAGATAGCACTTTATTAGCGCGAACGAACTCTCGCAGTTCCTTCTTTGGATCAAGAACCCATAGTTTACTCCAGTCTTCAGGTTCTTGAACAGCAGTGCTTAAAGTAGGAGCCTCCTCCTCGTTATCTTTGAAGTCGAACTTACTTCCCCATTGCATGGCCATAAAACGGTAGTAAGGGGTAACCTTCATGAGGTCCATCTTATAGTCAAGTTCTCGCAGTAGGGCCATATGAGCCTTAGCCTGGTGCTCACCATTTCTGGTGCTTAGCTCCCAGCTAAAATAATCAAGCCATTCACAGGCGGGAAAGTGCCCCCATAGAGCCCATGGAACCCTATCAGGGACTTCTCTCCTCATAACAGCCATAACTCTCTCGAATCTATCTGATTCCATAAGTGAAATTATATCACATCATATTTTATTCTAACTGAAATTGTATAAGATCTCATTATAGATTCATAGAACGAGTACCAGAGATAGCAAATAACATTAGCAAATTTTGAGGAGAGGAACTTCTATAAACGATGATTCGAATAAGCTCACGTACTATTTTAGGTGCACAATTTGAAATATCGAAAATTTGGAAAACTAGACTGGGAAGCATCAGCCCTTGGTTTTGGAGCTATGAGACTCCCCATTATTGGTAAAGACTCAAGTAATATTGATGAACCACAGAGCATCAAAATGATAAGATACGCCATTGATAATGGCGTGAATTACGTTGATACAGCATATCCCTACCATCAGGGAGAGAGCGAGAAACTCGTTGGGAAAGCACTACAGGATGGATACAGAAAAAAGATCAGGCTAGCCACGAAAATGCCAACATGGTTAACGGAGCAAAGAGAAGATTTTGACAAGTTTCTTAATGAACAATTAGAGAAACTCAAGACTGATTATATTGATTTCTATCTCTTACACGGGCTTAGAGGAGAAAGATGGGGAACTCTTCAAGAATTAGAGGTATTTGATTGGGCTGAAGGCGCTATAGAAGACGGTCGTATTAAACATCTTGGATTCAGCTTCCATGATGAATTATCCATTTTCAAAGAAATTATAGACGCTTATGATAAATGGACTTTCTGTCAGATACAGCTCAATTATATGGATACAGAGTATCAGGCAGGGCTTGAAGGCCTCCGCTATGCTGCTGATAAAGGATTGGCTGTAGTAATAATGGAGCCTATCAAAGGCGGAAAACTAGCTGTAACTCCACCTGCAGATGTAAAGAAAATTTGGAAGAAGGCTGAAAAAGATCGAACACCAGCTGAATGGGCTCTTCAGTGGGTGTGGAATCACCCAGAGGTCAGCACTGTATTGAGTGGCATGAGTGAGATGAAGCATGTTAAAGAGAACATTCAGTACGCTGACAGGAGTGGCCCTGGAAAATTGACTGAGGAGGAACTCAAATTATATAGGATGGTCGTTGAAACATACAACAACTTAGGATTCATAGGCTGTACAGAGTGTAGATACTGTATGCCGTGTCCCGAGGGTGTTGAGATACCGAAGATATTAGGCTATTATAATGAGTACTATATGAATGAACAGAGCGACGAGATAAAACAAAAATACTGGGAAGAGATTAGCCCTGAGATGGGGCCAGCTAACTGTGTAGCTTGTGGTCAATGTGAGGAACAGTGCCCCCAAGAATTACCGATCAGAAAATTCATGAATGAGACCAACAGGATCTTCAAAAGACCAGAAGAATAGCCAAAAAAAGAGTCCATATTACCAAAAAAAAATCAATTTTAAACTAATTTTATTCAATTTTTATAATTTCTTAGACAATTTTTGTAGGCTTTTTAGAGTAAATGCTCTCCTCATATTTTATTTGCTCTCCTACGCTCCAGAGGAAAATATGCGCGGTACTTTTACCTACCCTAGAGAAAATGCTAATGAGTCGTTTTACTATGTACTCGTAATTATTGGATTTATCCAAGCTATCCAACCAGCTCTGAAAGCAACCATGTTCCTTAACTATTCTCTGAAAGACCTCAGCGTTCTCAATTGTTGCCTTAATCTTCTGTCTATTACGTATGATACCCTTATCATTCCTGAGCCTCTCGACATCATCAACACCATAAGCGGCTACTTTATCAATATCGAAGTTATCAAAAGCCTCAAGGAAATTATCCCACTTATTGGCAACAACCTGCCAGCTCATACCAGCCTGAAATATTACCCTAGTAAGATTCATGAAGTATTCTCGATCAGTTCCCGGTCTTTCGTCCTGAAAGACCCACTCAGGGAAACTACGTTCCTCATGCATAATATATTATTTTTTTCAAGGATATTGAATTTTTCCGTTAATTCAAATATTTCATGGATAATAGTTTATTGATAAAATTGGAGCCAAATCAAGGACGAAAGGAAGTGGTTTCTTCAAAGAATGGGATGGTGAGCAGCAGCCACCCACAAATCAGTAAAATAATGGTTGACGTGTTAAAACAGGGGGGAAACGCAGTAGATGCTGCTATTGCTGGAAGTCTTGCAGGTCCCGTTTATGAGCCGCATATGACTACGCATAGTGGAACAATTAGTTTTCTTTACTACGACTCTGAATCAAGTGAATACTATTTTATGGATGCATCCCCCATACTTCCCGATGGGTTATCACCTTTTTGCCCTCATCCATATTCTCCCCATACGGCCGCTGCAATACCAGGTTCACCCGCAGGACTAAAATCTATGCTGGAAAAATTTGGTACACTTAAATGGAAAGAACTTGTTCAGCCAGCAATAAAAGCAGCCAAAGAAGGTCATAAAGTAACTAGCTGGGAATATGCAATACTTTTTGGTGGATCCGGGAGCAGGTCAAGCTCTTTGGAAGGTCGAACATTTTTCCCAAGTGGGAGAAAACACTTTACTCCAGAGGGCTTCCAGGTTCCTGCTGGGGACTATTGGAAACGACCTGATTTGGCTGATACACTTGAGAGAGCTTCAAAAGAAGGCCCTGAATACTTCTTGGAAGGAGATTGGGCAAAGCATTTCGTTGAAGAAGCCAAGAAGTTAGGCTGGTATATATCTCAAGAGGACGTCGCTAACTATGAACCTCTCTGGTTAAAACCAATACAAATCAAGTATAAGGAAAACGAGATAATTGGGATACCCTCGCCACAAAGAGGTGGGTTCTACACAGGTTTCTTGTTCGGAGTGTTGAGTAATTTTGACTTGTTGGAAATAGGTCATTATACAGAATCAGCAGAGACTCTTGCGCTGATATCATGGGTTTTAAGAAGGGCACATTTTGATAGAAATCTCATCCATGATCCAGAATACTATGATACACCAATAGATACCCTCCTCTCGGAAGATTACCATAGGATTATTTCTGATCTATGGAAAGGGGGAAGACCAAGAGTTAACCTCAGTGATTATCTTCGCTTAACTCACAGTATTCCCACCCATAGAGGCAGTCTCCCATCAAATACCCACATCCCTCATGATAGCTGTGAACTCAGTATAGTTGACAAAAAAGGCAATTGGGTACAGATGATGGAAACAGGAGGAGCAGGAATCCCAGGAGTAGTTATAGATGGGGTACCTGGTAGTGGAATAGGGTGGGAGAGATATGCTCTTGTAGAACCTGGGGGCAGAACTCAACATGCTATAGCCAATACAATTGTATCCAATTCAGGTGAACCATGGATGGCATTAGGAAGCCCAGGAGACTGCATCTTCACAGTCCCCCAGGTTCTCCTTAGTATCCTCGAATATGAGTGGGATCCTTACCCGGCTATAGATGCCCCCAGATTTTGGCCGCTAAAAGACGACTGGACTATAGAAGTAGAAAACCGGGTCCCTAAAGAGGTGATATCGGATCTGAAGAAGATTGGGATCATGCCACGTCCCTTAGGGGATTATCATTGGCCAATGGGAAGTATGCAGTGTGTATGGAAGTCTGATGAAGGGTTCAAAGGCACTGCTGATCCTCGTCGTCTAGGGATTGCTCTTGGCTATTAAAATACTCGATTATCCATTTCTTTTGAAATATTCCAGAGCGGTTTTTACATGCATCTCCACTCCTATGGGTAAACTGTTCTCATCTATCTTAAAATGACGGCTATGATGGGGAAAATCAGTTCCTTTCTCCAGGTTTCCTGTCCCAATGAAATAGAAACAGCTTGGAACCCTTAGAGAGAACTCAGCAAAATCCTCTCCTATCATCATTCTAATTTCCTCACCTATGATCTTTTCATCTCCTACCACATCACCTGCTACTTCCTGGACTAATTCAGTCATCGCTTCATGGTTACTAAGAAGTCTGTTACCACAAAGAAAATCAAGCTCATATTCTGCCTTATGAGCAGCACAGATGCTGCTTACCACCTCCTCAAAACGGTCCCTTACCAGTTTATCTTTCATATGAAGGCACCGTATACTTCCCTCAATCTCAACCGATTCAGGAATAATTATGTTGAAACTACCCCCATGGATTCTACCAAAAGTAATAACAGTAGGGTCTAAGGCACTCATATCCCTTGTCTGGATAGATTGAACAGCCTGAATAACATGAGAGGCGCATAATATAGGATCAATTACAGTATGAGGTGATCCTCCATGACCGCCCTTCCCAATAATTTTAAGTTTAAAATAATAGCTAGAAGCCATGACTGGTCCTGATACAACGGCCACAGTACCGGTAGGAATAGGAGTCCAGATATGAGCACCAATCGCCGCATCGACATCCGGGTCCTCCATAACCCCATCCTTAACCATATCCTCAGCCCCAGCTTCCTCTTCATTAGGCTGAAATACGAATTTTATCTTCCCGTTTATCTGGTCGCGGTGATTCTTAAGGATCTTTGCTGCCACGAGGAGCATAGCGATATGTGCGTCATGACCACAAGCGTGCATCAAGCCCTCATTTACCGATCTATAGGGGAGATCATTTTCTTCTTTCAGGGGTAAAGCATCCATATCTGATCTCATCAAAAGAGTAGGTCCACCCCCATCCCCATCCATTATCCCGACTACACCAGTCTTAGCTACTCCGGTTTTTACCCGGAATCCGAGATCACGCAAGTACTGAGTGATCTTCTCTGAAGTCTTATACTCTTTAAAACCGAGTTCAGGGTGCATATGAAACCATCTACGTAGATCAATTAACTCCTCATAATTACTCTTAACCTCAGACCTAACGTCCATGATTAATATTTGTTTCACAGATATTTATGCTTAAAAGAAATAATTAGCGGGAACTATTATATCAATAGATTCCCCCACATAGATGATTACCATGCCTAGAAGATCCTTAGAAGAATTCAGTTTCAGTGAGGCTCCCAAGATAATCTCCGGACCACCGGGAAAGGAGAGCAAGAAAATGCTCCAACGCCAGGAGGAGTTAGAAGGAGCCGCGGTAAGTTACCCAAGAGGAACACCTGTCGCCTTTAAACAGGGGAAAGGTGCTACCATCAAAGATGTTGATGGTAATATTTTCATAGATTTCTTTGGAGGAGCGGGAGTACTCCAAGTAGGTCACTGTAACCCATGGGTCGTCAGAGCGGTCCAGGAACAACTCGAGAACTTAACTCACACCCTTGACTTTCCAAGTCCAGCTAGAGCAGACCTTGTAGAGGAGATCATGAAAATCGCCCCAGGGAAGATGAAGGGAAAGTCAAAGCTATTATTTGGCGGTCCCACTGGAAGCGATGCCGTGGAATCATCAATAAAGTTAGCTAAATATAACACCGGACGTAGTGGGATAATTGCATTCATGGGAAGCTACCACGGTATGACCAGCGGAGCCCTAGCAATAACAGGGGACAAACATTTCAAAGACAAGTATGTCCCACTTATCCCTGAAGTTCACTTTGTACCTTACGCGTACTGTTATCGCTGTGCTTTCGGAAAGGATTACCCTGACTGTGGTTTACAGTGCGCGGAATATCTCAATATGATATTCGATAATCCGAACAGCGGTATAGTGGACCCTGCAGCGGTTATAATGGAACCTATCCAGGGAGAGGGAGGCTCCATAACCCCACCTCCAGAGTACTTGCCCAGGATAAAGGAGATTACCGAGGAGAACGAAGTACCATTAATCCTCGACGAGATTCAGGCAGGAATGGGTAGAACAGGGAAGATGTGGAGCTGTGAACATTATGAGGTAACCCCAGACATAATGACCATCAGCAAAGGAATCGGAGGGGGATTGCCCTTATCGGCTATAATGTATAGAGATGAGCTGGATACATGGAAGGCAGGCGCCCATATCGGTACTTTCAGGGGCCACGTTACTGCTATGGCAGCAGGAGCAGCTGGGCTCAAGTTCATGAAGGAATACGATCTACCGGAACATGCTGCCGAACTCGGTGAACATTTCCTGAAGAGACTAAAGGAGGAAGGAGAGAAAGAGAGAAAATACATAGGAGATGCCAGAGGAAGCGGATTGATGATCGGAGTAGAATTCGTGAAGAATAAAGACACCAAAGAACCCTACCCAGAGATGGCCGGCAAAGTAAGACTTGAATCATATAAGAGAGGAGTCATCGTTGAGAAGGGCGGCCACTATGGGAATGTTATAAGGTTTCTACCACCACTCGTATTGACGAAAAAACTAGCAGACAATGGTATCGACACCTTCCTTGAAGCCACGAAGGCACTAGAGTAAAGATTAACAACATTTTTTCCAGCAACCCTCAATTATCGCGATCCCTGATATGATATAGCCATGTTTGATAGAATCCTCCGGATAGACCTCACAGAACAAACAGCAAAGAAAGACAAAATCTCCAAGAAAATATTGGAAAAATTCATCGGAGGAAAAGGAGTTGGGATGAGGCTCCTAACTGAAGAGGATAATAGTAAAGATCCATTTGACCCAGAGAATTCCCTCATATTCGTCACCGGGCCACTAACTGGAAGTCTGATACAGACTAGCGGTAGATCGGCTCTTGTCACCCGATCTCCACTCACTAATACTTTTCTTGACAGCCATGCTGGGGGACACTTTGGACCAGCTCTAAAAAGATCAGGATGGGACTACCTTCTAATTAAAGGGGCATCGGAGAAACCAGTCTATCTCCACATTTCACCTGATGATGTAAGATTTGAAAAAGCAGATACTCTGTGGGGTGCGGATGCTTTCGAGACTGAAAAAACTTTATGGAAAAAACATCCAAAATCAAAAGTTGCATGTATAGGACCGGCTGGAGAAAACTTGGTTAGATTCGCGTCTATTGGTACTGAGCTTTTCAGACATTTTGGCAGAGGAGGTGCAGGTGCGGTCATGGGTAGTAAAAAACTCAAAGCAGTCACAGTTAATGGGGATGCCACGATTAAAATGGCCAAGCCAGAGAAGTTTGCTGATTTAGCTATAAAATTAACTACAGATCTTAAAGAACATCCCAATGCGAAGAAACGTAAAGAATTAGGGACAATGATGTGGATAAAAATGGGTCAGGAAATTGGGAAATTCTTACCCACTAAAAATTTTCAGAAAGGGCAATTCGAGCACTATGAAAACATTACCGCCGAATCTATGAAAGAGAAGTTAAAGTGGACCAGTAAAGGCTGCTATGGTTGTGGAGTCATTATGTGCAGTAAGGTCAGCCACTGGAATGGAAAAAAGATGGAAGGACCAGAATATGAGACCACAGCCTACCTTGGATCTGGTTGTATGCTTGAAGATCCTGAAGAGGTCGTAAAGGCTAATTGGCTATGCGATAAATACGGGTTAGATACAATCAGCACCGGAGTAACTATTAGCTACGCCATGGAGTCAGCGGAAAAAGAAGTACTGAGCCCTAAAGAAAATGAGAGAATTAAATTTGGCTCATCGGAGTCAGTTTATGAGCTTATAGAGAAGATAGCCTATCGTGAAGGAATAGGAGATATACTTGCGGAAGGAACAAGAAAAGCCTCAAAAATAATTGGAGGAGGCAGCGATTACTGGGCTATTCAAACAGCGGGAATGGAATTGAGTGGTGTTAATCCCCTAGGTAGCTACAGTATGGCACTCGCACTAGTCACAAGCGACTTCGCAAGCCATACAAGGCTTTGGACTGCAACCTCCGAAATGAATCAAGATCTGGTACTCGAAAAATTACCACAACTAATAGTTAAAGGACAGGACGAGATAAACGCTCGAAATAGTCTCATCGTCTGTGATTTCCTACCTTACGGATTTGATAGACTAGTACCTTTTCTGAACGCAGCTACAGGTTTTGATTATACAGAGGAGGAACTACTTATAGCTGGTTCGAGGATGCAATCCCTCAGCAGGATATACAACATGAAAAAAGGGCGCACTCACGGGGATGACACTCTACCAAAAAGATTCTTTGAAGAGAAAAGCATATCTGGACTAATGAATGGAAAAAAGATCCCTAGAAGATTCTTCGAGAAACAGGTTCAAGAAGTCTTCAAAATTAGAGGCTGGGATACAGAAGGCTTTCCCACGGAGGAAACACTAGATAAACTAGGTCTGAACCCAATGTAATCAAAGAAGGATTACAATAGATTAACCTATAAACAAGCTTACAATAGTCTCACCAAATGCACGTAGTGCTTGTAGAGCCTCCAAAGGACTTCTGGTTTATCATGGGAAAATACATCCCACCACCTTTCGGGATACTCTGCCTTGCAGCCTACCTTGAAGAAAAACACCCAGATACTGAAATTACAGTAGTAGACTCTCAGGCTGAGGGATTAGATTGGGATAAACTGGAAAAGAAGATTTCTCTGATAGAGCCTGATCTTGTAGCTCCCTCTAGCCTTTCGACAGCAAATGCCTTCTATGCGATTAGAACTGCGGGACTAGCTAAAAAGATCAACCCAGAGATTAAAACCGTCTTGGGGGGACAGCACTTCACAGCACTAACAGAAGAGACTCTGAGAAATTATCCAGAAGTAGACTATGTGATAAGAGGGGAAGGAGAAGTAACCTTTGCTGAATTAGTAAAAAGACTGGAATCTGATAAGTCATTGAGTGGGATTAAAGGTTTATCATATAGAACTGGCAACCAGATCGTCCATGAGGAAGATCGCCCTTTAATCAATGTTCTGGATTCCATTCCATTTCCAGCTTACCATCACGTTGAGGATAACATGCAGAATTACTACTTCTCCCTTATGGCTGACCAAGAGAAGCCATTTGCCATAGTAGAAGGTTCGAGAGGGTGCAGACACAATTGCAGTTACTGCAGCCAATGGTGTTTCTGGAACACTAGACAGCGAACAAAGTCACCTGAAAGAATCGTAAACGAGTTCAAGCTTCTTCATGAAAAGTATCATAGCCAATTTTTCTGGTTCACAGATGATAACTTTGGTCTCGACCAGAGGACCAGAGAAATATGTGAAGGCCTAATAAAGAAGGATCTGGGCGATGAGATTCAATGGTTCTGCCAGTTAAGAGTTGATGATATAATTAAGAATCCAGAAA
>CAZLHX010000078.1:0-12345 GCA_964559475.1 uncultured Candidatus Bathyarchaeia archaeon
GAGTAGCCTTGGATGCATGCCATCGGTGTGTTTTGTCGCTGGGTCAAGGGCGTCAGTGTTTGAGGCGTCTCGTGGAGACTGGGCGATGGTGAAGGCTAGGCTTAGAGCGAAGCCTGAGACTGTGTACCGGCTGCTTCGGTTCTAAAAACGCAAAACTTCAGCTATTATATATTTTTTTCCTTCTTTTTATGCATAAACAACTTTTCATGTATCTTCAGTGCGGACGGTGCTAATTTATAAGCCACAGAGGGGTATCCATTAATAGCCTTTTGAGTGGTTATGTGACAACGTTATCGGAGACCCATATGGAGTGCCCGGCCTGTAAAGGATCAAATATCATCCAGGACATGGAAACCGGTGAGATAGTATGCCACGACTGTGGTTTTGTCCAGAGCACTGATACAATGGATCGAGGGCCGGAGTGGCGTGTATTTACCCTTCAGGAGATGCAGAATAAGCCCAGAACAGGTTCACCGATGAAACTTACCATCCATGACTGGGGGCTCAGCTCCTCCATAAGTGGGCAAGACCGTGACTATGCTGGGAGGAGGATTAAACCTGATCAGCGAAGCCAGTTCTACCGGATGAGGAAGTGGAACAGGCGCACCAAGCTAGCCTCAAGTAATCAGCGTAACCTGGCCAGGGCGCTGGGGTTGCTGACCAAGTTTAGTAACGAGTTGAATACCCCGAGAAGCGTGACCGAGACAGCTGCGCAGATCTACCGCCAGGTATTGAAGAAAGGTGCTACCCGTGGTAGGACCATCAATAACCTTGTAGCTGCTTCACTGTATGTCGGGTGCCGGATCTGTGACGTGTCAAAGAGCTTGAGAGATATCGCCGAAGTGGCGGACATCTCTAAAAAGGAGGCTGCCCGAAACTACAGGTATCTTCACGATCTATTAGAACGGGATATTCCAAGTATCAGTACTGGTAAGATTATCTCCAAGCTTGTGAAAAACCTAGATCTTTCGGGTGGAGTGGAACATGTCGCTCTTGAGGTTTTAGCAGCTGCGACTGAGTTGAAGATTACGTCGGGGAAGAATCCGTCTGGAATGGCTGCGGCTTCAGTGTATATGTCCTGTTGTTTACTGGGCGAAAAGGTGACACAGAGTATGATAGCTTCCCAGGCGAGGGTCACTGAGGTTACCATAAGGAACAGGTATAAGGAACTAGTTAACAGGCTAAATATAGAGATATACCTGTAACCGATGTATACATTGTGCGGCTACAAGTGTTAACCGAGGATAAGAAAGTGCCATCTGGGAAGCCTTAGTAAACGTTAAGAGGTTCTCGGCTTCAAAGAGATACTAATTGCTCATATTCTTCACTGATGTGTAACTGTAAACATTGAAAGCAACCTACAAATACCATGGCTCTTGAACTTATACCAAAGAGCCCTCCATGGGAGCCGGAAAAAACTGTATAAAGAATCTAAAAAGTATGAAGATTACGCTTATGTCTTAGATTATCTGCCCCATGGTCGACCAGGTATGCCCAGGGCAAGCCGCTCCGCAACGGGGATACTTCAATTAGTGGGTGAGTCATATTTTACCTTGCTTGAGGCTTTCCCACAGAGAGATGCGGAGTATAGGATCAGGGATAGAATTTACGTCGGAAGAGGGGACAGGGCTAAAGTAGATCATATACTTTCGAGAATCAAGTATGATGAGCTAACAAGTGCTGCAAAGGCAGAGCTCCTAGACGTAATCGAAAAAATTGTACTCGATAATGAGGAACGTTTCATCGAGTTCATAAACACTAGCCCTCCTTTAACGCAGAGAATGCACAGTTTAGAGCTCCTACCAGGGATAGGGAAAAAATTAATGTATCAGATAATTGAACTCCGGGAAAGAGCCCCGTTCAAGAGCTACGAGGACCTGAAGGACAGGGTTAACATCGGTGACCCCGTAGAACATGTAACACGAAGAGTCTTGAAGGAGCTGAGCGAAGAGGAAAAGTACAACATCTTCACACGGCCAACATAAGTTGAAAACCTAGAGTACCTGTACTTAATTCTCCTGTTTATGATTTCTCTTATCTTAGATGTTTATTGATGACTATCATAAAAGACACAAAGGTTAGAATGGAGAACAAACACAAGGTAAATGCACATATGCCCTGACCCCTTCGGCCAACTAGTTTAAACCTCTTCCACTACATTAATAGAACAGTGTACTCATGAGAAAAATGGTGACACAAGTAATACATCTTATCTGGAGGCCCTATAAGTGAAAAACAATAAGTTTGAGGGAAAGTTTATCCTCTTCTCATTGGTGGTCTCAGCCTTCTCCACGTGGCTCCCATGGGTCCTCGCTGGGCTGCTTCTCATAGAAATAGGAGAATCCTTCGGCGTATCCGTCGGAGTAACCGGGCAGATCCGGACCATCTCATCACTGCTAGGAGTTCTCACAGCATTCATCATGGGCGCCCTAAGCATAAGGGTCAGCCACAGATCCCTACTGCTGACTAGCCTCTCATTCATCACCTTATCCTCAATCGCCTGCTACCTTGCCCCCAACTTCCCCACCATACTCCTAGCCTACTCACTGCTCGGTGTACCCATGGCGACAGTGCTCCCCATGGCCACGTCAATAGCCGCAGACCACCTCCCCGTAGAGCAACGAGCCGGAGCAGTGGGGTGGATAATAGCAGGCACAGCCTTATCCGGCATAATAGGAGCACCAGCCATCAACCTCATAGCTGGTCAAGGTGGTTGGAGGTGGCCCTTCCTCTTAATCATCCTACCAGTAAACATACTGAGCATTTCCCTGGTGTACAAGATGATACCTTCCAAAGAGATAGGTGAAAGGAAGGCGTATGTTAGCCTACTCGAAGGGTTCAGGATGGTATCCACTAACACCTCCGCAGTCGCCTGTATAATTGGCTACGGTCTATCATTAACCGCATACCAGGCCATCGGCTTCTACAGTCCATCCTTCTTCAGGCAGAGCTTCCAAGTCTCAAAAGGGCTTGCTTCCATGCTGATAATGGGCTTATACTTCTGCCTCACACTGGGTAGCTTGACCAGTGGAAGACTTGTGAACAGGTTCGGTAGGAAAAACATGGCAGTAACCTCAGCCCTCATGGCAGGCTTACTGGTTCTATCCTTCACGAACCTGCCATACCTGTGGCTCTCCCTGGTCTCCTCCCTCCTAGGCTACTTCTTCGCAGGGGCCTTGATTTCTTCTTCTCATAGCCTTACTTTGGAACAGATACCTGAGTACCGTGGCACGGTGATGTCCCTTAACTCGGGTGCCGAGAAGATGGGAGCTGCCCTGGGCTCTGGTATCGGTGGCTTGATGATCAACAATTATGGCTGGGGAGGTATGGGTATGACTCTAGGCGTAATCGGAGTTATATCTGCCATGGTCTACTGGTTCCTGAGTTTGGATCCAACTAAGGAGACGTCGAACTCTGGTTGAGGGTCCAGCTTATTTTTCTAGTTTTAGAACCACCGAGGTTTCAACCTGCTTTTCTGGTATGTCCCAGTACTCTCTTAGCAGGTTATTCTTCTCTTCACCTTGTATCAGGTCGAAGCCGTGTTTGAGGTAAAAGTTTACTGCCCATTGGGCGTCTTTCCAAGTCCCCAGCATTATTTTAGATGTACTTGCTAAACCTATGAGATATTGTAGTAATTTGCTTCCAACACCTTTCCTCTGATGTTGGGTGAGAACGTATGCGTGCCTGATCAAGGTAGCGTCCTTTACGCTTTGGATCCCCATTACTCCCAGTATACTATTTTCTTCGAATAGTCCGTAGAACTTGACGCCTGCTTTTATCTCGTGTCGTAGCTCCTCCTCCGGCATATAGGGTTCTTTCCATACGTCCTCTGGAATAACCCCCTTATAGGCCTCCGCTGCGTCGTTTATTGTTTCAAGGATTATTTCGAAGTCATATTCCTGTAGCTCACGGATCATGTATAAGAGTCCACACATGTATGATATTTGCTCATCGCTTCTGAGGTTAGTAGTGATTCTTATTGGTGCATTTTTCTTTTGGATATACCTTATTTTTTGAGAAATCCGCGTGTCCAGTAGTTTTACTGAGATTTGGCTCAGTAGACTAGTATTTTGGTAGTGGAGGGAGAAGGATTTGAACCTCCACGTATACACCAATCAAGGTGTCGTTCTCCCGGTTAAACTATCCCTCCCATGAAGATATTACATAAAACTACTATAAATTCTATAATACACGACTCTATGAACCACTACGTAGTCGAAAATAGTGTAAATAATATTTACTGCGTCTACTCGAATACCAGTTGGCAACAAAAACTTAATTCAAGAAAGGCTTCTTCCTAAGAGTTTACGATCTGTCACCCAGCGCTCTCTAATTGTTTTTCGTCTCTCTCCAGTACTTGAAGGTTGTAAAATTTCAGTGGAAGCATCTCAAGCAGCTTCTCTTCCACCTTGTCTCTTTTGAAGGGTTTACAGGAAAAAACGTCTACAGATACCTTGTTTCCTTGCTTGAATGTGTGTATGGCTATGTGTGACTTGTCTATTATGACGAAACCGGTCCACCCCGGGTTCCCCGGAAGCCCTTCCACAATGATTGGCCCCTCTAGGATCTGCACATCAATCTCATGGGGAAGACAAGTCAATACCTGTTCTAGTTCTACACGCATAAGGTCTCTACTGAGCACCCCGTCCAGTATCAGGTGATACCCAATCACAGAAAAGCTAAACCGGGGAGCATTTAATAAACCTACACATGATCAACAGCAATAGCCCAATAAACAAGGAAGTTGGAGGATAGCCAAACTCTCTCTTTTACCATTACTAGAGACCCGGTTAACGTTAAAGCCCCTCCACTTATGATGGACATCAACGTTATCAGCTGCTTTACCGTGGCCCCAAAGTAGCCTTCTATGAAGACGCCTAGACCAGAGTAATACACCAGCGCCCCCATCAAGAGCATAAACATGCCCGGGGCTATCAACGATAAGGCGAACTCACGCTCTGGGAGCTCCTCCTGCAGGCTATGGAGCCTCACATCCTCCCTGACGAGGGAGGGAAAAGCCGCGGAGGCACCCCTGATAAGAGGCGGAGTGACGATTAAGACGAAGGGAAGCATGGTCACAAACCACCACAAGGTAAGACCGATTATAAGCAGCACCAGGGCGGAGGCTGTGAGCTCTAATAGTTGCCCGAGGTAGAGAAGCTTATAGAAGGTCACGTAGAGGAAAGCCACCACAAGGTTAGCCAAGGTGAGGGTTAGGTGGCTCGTTAGAATGAACCGCCCCCATGTGAACCGTTTCTTGAGCATGTGGCCGAAGAGGTAGAAGCCCAGGAAATTACCTGGGACCGCTGCTATGAGGCTCCCGGGGTAGAGGTACCCGTGTTTAAAGCTGTCTGCTATTAGGGTGCTGAAGCATCAGCGGATATACTATATCCCGTTGCACGTTCAGGCATAGAAGTCTCTCCGTGAATGCATTAACCCCAGCCTAGTCTGGTGGCTGCGCATGCGATTGGAGGAGCCTGGGAGCGTACAGTCTCAATCTGCCCCATGATGGTGGGCGTACAGGCGTTTGCTACGTTGTTTCACGGTGAGGGGAGGGAAAATAATATATATCCTTCATACAAGCATGCATAAGGAGATTACCGTACTCTGGAGATAACATCCATCATAACTCATCGCATGCTTCTAACCATTTTACTCAGCATAGGAATCAAATTAACAAAGACTGTTCTGTTTTACTACCTGTCAAAAAATAATTATTCTTAATAGCCGAATTGGTTTTTTTGCTAATTAAGCTGGATTATAGAGGCACCATGGATCCTCAGCCAAGCAGTCTCCCTTTAGTTCATGATATTCATGGAGACCCCCACAGGAATCAACCTGGTCGGTGGTTAAGCCGTAAGCTCTTGCTCTGCAGCCCCCACATACAGACTTGTAATCACACGACCCACATTTTCCCTTAAGTTCTTCAGGATTTCTCAGCTTTTTCAGTACAGGGTTGTCCCTCCAGATGTGTTCAAATTCATCCTCCAATATATTACCAAGTTTGATTGGAAGATATGGGCATGGTGTGACATCACCATTGGGGTATATTCTGCAGTAGTTAATGCCAGCGATACAACCTTTGCTGTACCTACCGGTATCTATGTTCTTCTGCCTTGCTATCCTCATGAACTGTGGAGCACATGTTGGCTTAACGTTAATGTCATCCCCAGAGTACCTCGTTAGCACCTTTTTAATCATTTTCTCATACATAAGTGGCGTTATGTCCTGAATGTTGCTGCCTCTTCCAGTTGGAACCAGGAAAAAGAGGTGTAGATCCTTAACATCGATACTTTTAGCGAGGCTTACTATATTATCTATATCATTGTAATTCTCCCTGGTAACGGTTGTGTTGAACTGTACCTTAATGCCATTCCTAGTACAAGCCTTTACCCCGCTTATTGCACTCCTCCAGGCACCCTCCACACCCCTAAAAGAGTCATGAATACCCGGATTACTGGAATCTATACTAATAGCGACACTCCTTATACCAGAGCCCAGGATTTTCTTCGCCAAAGAATCATCGATCATGGTACCATTGGTGCCAAGAGCCACCCTAAACCCTCTCTCTGTTCCATATCTTGCTATATCAAGAATGTCCTCTCTCATTAGGGGCTCACCGCCGCTCAGAACCAGCAATGGTGTAGAAACATTAGATATCTCATCTATTACTTTCTTTGCTTCGGTAGTTGATAGTTTCCCTTTGCCTTCTCTTATCTTTGAATCCATGTAACAGTGGTCACAGTTCAGATTACACTGAAAAGTGGTGTTCCAGGATATTATCCTCGGTACTCCCTGGCCAAGCACCTTATTCTTTATGTTTTTTGGATGCAATTAGTTCTCCCCAAAGTTGACTATGCATGTCCTATCCTCTCCCTCAATATCCCCGAGGTTGATGTATGCCTTTGCTCTACATCCCATACAGTGAATCTTGTATTTACAGTCCCCACATTTACCGGATATATTTTCTTTATCTGCCAGAGATCTGAGAACTGGATGCTGGGCCAACTCGCTTATACTCTTCTCCCTTATGTTTCCAAGAGGATAGTCCTGCATAAAGTTACATGGTAGGACATCTCCTCTGGCATTGATACTAATTGGGCCTTTGCCAACTGGACATGCGCTCATGGATCTTAATCTCTCGTGTGCATGGCTTACATCCCTATCCCTCTTGCTAAAATACTCAATTGCAAGTGGGCCTATAGATGGGCAACCTCCTATATCGATCTCGGCCTCTCCCCTGACAATGACCTTCTGGAATAGGTGATCTGCTAATTCTACCCATTGTTCTGTACTTATCCTCCAGAAGGCAGCACCCTCCGCTCTTCCCGCCTCAATTAGGTCACAGAGATAGAACGCCTTTACACCCATATCGAGGCCTTTCTCAATTATATACGGGATATGAGGATATGTATAATTGCTTACCACAGTCTTGAAGCATACATTGATATCATTTTCAATGCAGTTCTGCACTCCTCTCATAATCTTCTCATAGCTTCCTGGGAGACCAACTACATCGTCGTGTACCTTCTTAGGGCCATATAGTGAAACTGCGTTAAAATGGACCTCATGTCTCTTCAGATCCCTAACTTTATCCTCTTCCAGAAGCAGACCATTACTGCTAAGAACTGTTGTAATATTATTGTCTCTGCAGTTTTCTATGATATCAAAAATATCATCTCTCAGCAAGGGTTCCCCACCGGTCATAAACAGGAGAGGTACCCCAATGTCCCCTAGACGATTAACTAGCTGCCTAGCCTCTTTTTCGTCCAGTTCCTTTGATGTGTCTACGTTATCTCCAATATAACAGTGCTTGCACTTTAAATCACAACTGCTGGTCACATTCCATATTACAGAGCTGACTCCATGTTCATCGTATGCTTTTCTACACCTTCTCTCGATGTCACTCATTTTCCTTTCGTGAAATAGGCTTCGTAAATGTACCAAATCAGATCACCAGGGCAAGACTAACCTAACTCGAGGATATATTAACTTAGTTGCGAGATATGATGCAATTAGAGTAGAGGCTACAGATATACCGATGGTAAATAGGACAAGTGAGAAGGGTGGGGTGTAGGATAGTAGGTTTAAAAATTTTATCAAGAATAGGTAATGAGTCATTCCAGTCGCGAAGGAGCTGATTGTCATTGAGACGGAAACAAGGATAGCTGAAGGTGGGTCTCTATCGAATATTGATAAAGCCCTGAAGAGTACCGCAACCGTGACTCCTCTCACTAGCCATGATACCATTATCCATGGCCCGAAGAAAGATAGGAAGGAGTAAATAGCTCCCGAAATTAATGAGATAAAGACCGCTGAGAAATATGACCTGGTTACGAGAACTCCTATCGTAAAGATCATTGCGAATATAGCCTGCCCTGTGTGGTGTAAGCTGCTGGAAAACTTTGAGATTACTACAAGCATTACAGCTGTCATCGTCATAACTGCTATCTCAAAAGCTCTACTTCTAGAGAGAGCATTTGAACTAGAACCGTTTCGAGCATCCTTTTTAGTAAAATTATACATCCTCAAATAATATCTTGGAAAGGCGTCTTTAATAGTTAATCAAAATGAATTACCTCCAACCCACAATATTACTCAGTATTTGGTAGCAACTAATATTATGGTTAATGTATCTTGGTTTTTGAAACAAGTTGATGGACCCAATCACTGATATAAGGTTTAACAGGAACGCCAAACTAGCACTCGCTGCTATGTTCAGCGCCATGGCTGTAGTAATTACACTAACTAATATCACCATACCTTTTCCCATATTGCCTTACCTAAAGATAGACTTCACCGAGATTCCCGTGATAATTTCTTTCTACATGTTAGGACCCATTTACGGACTGATAACCTCAACAATTTACTGGATAATCCTAACGATAAGAGCTGGTGACTTTCTCGGTCCAGCAATGAAATACGCGGCAGTGGTCTCCATGATTCTTGGTTACTGGCTAACTGAACGTATTATCCGGGGAAAGAGAAGGATTACCAAACTAATTATAGGTACCCTTGCAGCGGTTCTAGTTAGGATATTTGTAACGAGCATAATTAATTACTGGGTTATACTATTCGTCGCACCGTTCTACTACGACTTTATAATAGGGCTATTGTCAAGGACCGGACTACCCCACGCCTCTGTAACAGAAGTAATGACGTGGACTCTTATAATAACCGCATTTTATAATCTAGCTCACACCATACTCTCAATTGTACCTGGATCCTATATCACAAGACTGATAACAAAAAGACTTGAGACATGATAATAGATGAAGTTTTTAAACCTCAGACATTCTAAAATTTTTATACTTTCTGAATTGCCTAAGCATTATAATTAGTTGGGTCAGGTATCCCCGCTTCTTTAAATGCTTTTTTTCTATTATTACACGACTCACATTTACCACAGTGAACAGGGCCATTCAAGTAGCAACTCCATGTTTTTTCTAGTGGCACGCCGAGCTCTGAAGCTTTTTTGATAATATCTGATTTACGGATGTCACTGAAAGGTGACTTGATTATGATATCTTTCTCTGTTCCAAGTCTCGCAGATTTCTGGAAGGCCTCATAAAATTCTTTTCTGCAATCAGGGTAAAAGGCTACATCGCTACCATGGGCACCATAAAAAATCTCATCGATTCCTAGGCCCACAGCGTAGGCTACTGTGACGGCCATAAAAACGCCGTTTCTAAAGGGTACGATGATTGGATCGGAGAACTGACTCGTGACCTCAATTTCATCATCGACGAGGCTTGTGACACCTTGATAGATGTCCGAGATATTTGAGAGATCAATTATTTTATTGTTTATTCCTAATTCTTCTGATATTTTCTCGGCTACTTTTAACTCTCGACTAGCTTTTTGGCCGTAGTCAAAAGTGACTGACCATACTCTATAGCCCTGAGCCTTTGCCCAGTAAGCCACAGTTACAGAGTCCGGTCCTCCACTTAGGATCACTAAAGCTTTTTTCATAGTTTCCACCACTCATACCTTTTATCAACCAGCCTAAAGAGTCCTGATCCGATGAAGTTAACAAACTGTTCACTGATCAACAATCCTGGTAAGGTAGCCAAAACCGGGAGCTTAAAGAGCTGATAAAGCATCCAAGAGACGCTCAAGGAAATAACAAGGGCGATAACTATGCCGCAGACGTAATAACTCCCTTTAAACCTCTTTGATATCTCATATCCGAATACTCCAGCTACTAGACTCATTACAGGCATGAAGGCTATCTCATATATACCTGTAAAAGGGCTGAATAAGTTAGCTACAACTGTTCCTATTGCGTAGGCTATGACTAATTCTTTTTTTCTAGCAATACCAGGTCTCAGTATCCCTGCAACTCGAATTTGAAGAGCGTTGAAAGATAATGGTTGGAAAAATACAACCAGAGCGGCGTATAGAGCCGCGTATATTGCCATTAATGATAGGTTCTTTGTTCTCATATTCACATCCTCCTTGCCACGGGGTTTATTAGGCGGAACGGGTAGGAGGCCCCACTCACCCGCCAAAAGCATAGCCAATAATCGCAGTATTTAAAGCGTTTCATCTAAGTAATGTCTATGAACATTCGTAGATAGACAAAGCAATTCTAGCCACATACCAGAGTCCCAAAAAAAATATTATAGCCTAAGTCAGATGAAGAATTCTTATAATATATTAAGAAAATAGTCCGTCGTGTACGATTATGTGGCGCGCGCCAGCTTGTTGCGATATTACATTTTTATGTTAACTCCTACTCGTAAAAAGAGGCGATGGACCTGGCCTTCTCGGGCCTCCCAAGCCGTAACGCGGCCACAGCCACCAACAGTAACGTGAGCACACACATCAAGACGTGGAACAGCGCCTTCCTCAACCCACGCAGCTTAAACTGCTCCAAGCCCACATAGTCAAGCCTAGAGTTAACCCTCTCAACACTAGCCCGACCCAAACCATACAGTCTCCTATCCTCAGCGGAGCCACCACTCGTTCTGAATAAACGGTCAACTCTGAGAACTGGCTCACCCTTAGATTGATTGCTCATATAAGGCACAACAGACTCCGCACCAAGCTCCCTGATGCAGTCCCTCACTTTTTTGCTGCTCCTATGGAAAAACTTCCGGAAGCCAAGGCATCTAGGTGGATTCCATACTAGTTCCGCAAGCCATTTAACGCATCTTTCTCCATCCTCTTAAGCTTTTTCTCCCATAACTTCATGTTAACCCCTCGGTAAGGTTCACTCCTCTTCAACATGTAGTACATGACACGGGCCATCTCATGGGCAACCGCAGCAACAGCGCACTTCCCGCCCCTCCTCCTCTCAACCCTCTCTTAAACCCTCCTCATCCGCGGGTCATACCTGCGGGCCGTGTGAGCGCACTGTATCAGCAGCCACCGCATCCTCTTATTCCCCAGTCCACCGATGCCGCCGATCCACGTCTTCTCGCCGGACTGCCACACCCTAAGGGTCACCCCCAGCCAGCAGCAGAACTTCTTATCACAGCTGAACCTGTCCACGGTGACTACCTCAGCCAGTATCATCAACGCGGAGAAGTAGTCCACACCAGTCATGCTCATCAACAGCCTGACATCCCGGTCATTAACCGCGAGGGCGGCCAGCTTCTCCTCCACCGAGACGACCTGTCCATCAAGCACCTCAAGCAGCGCCAGGTCACTGCGCAGAATGGAGTCATCAATGAAGCCGAGGCTTAGCCCCTTCATCCACTCCACCGCAGTCTTACTGAACCTGGTCTTATACGGGATGCGGACCCCATGCTTGTCCAGGAGGCTGTGGATCCTGTTCTTCACTGCGGTGCTGTTCTTAACCAGCCGCAGCCGGTGGCGGAGGAGTTCCCTATGACCCCTTTCCAGGGGTCCTGGTACGTAGCAGGTGGAGAGAACGCCTGCCCGGTGCAGTCGGGCCAGGGCCCTGGCGTCGTCCCTGTCAGTCTTACGCCGGGAATTCTTTATTAGGCGGCTGTTGGACGGGCTGGAGAGGGCTACCGGGACGCCGTGCCCCTCAAGCCTGTCGTGGACCTGGATCCACAGGTTCCCCGTGGACTCAAGGACAGCCCCCACCTCGCCCCCAAGGTCTTTAAGCCTCTTCGCGAACCCCTCGATACCTTCCGGGGAGTTCACGAACTCTGTCTCTTCAAATACTTCGCCCTCCTCGTCGAGGATGGCTGCCTGGCACATCTTTTTATGTACATCTATTCCTACATAATTCACGGGTGTCACCCCTTTGAGTGGCTTACGGGCGGCACGCTCCTATGGGGTCTCACTGGACCAGTCGGGTAGCCGCTCGGATTCAGCCCAGTCTATACTGAGGGTCTCACGTGGACCAAGCAGCAGAGAGGCCTAAGCCAC
>CAZLHX010000079.1:0-12310 GCA_964559475.1 uncultured Candidatus Bathyarchaeia archaeon
AAATGCATGCATGAGTAACTAATTCTTTCCATCTGATACATATTGCTATTTTTCCTACATTTTAATGAAAAGTACTTAAACGTAAGCCACGTGCTCTTTTAAGGATATTTATGGATTCTATATTATGCATAGTTACGTACTAAACTAATGTATACAAGAATTCAAAATTTCTTATAAAGGTACGTAATTACGTACGATATTATATTACAAAAAAGTTATTAATAGATAATTGTTAACCGAAATATCTACCCATTACGTATGCTCCTAGGAACATCGCGCCAATTCCGGCTAATATTGGATAATTCCCGATTCCAATACTGCTAAGTGCAGAACCTGGACATTGTCCGCTTAATCCCCACCCTACACCGAAGATAATGGCTCCCAGGATGGTGTTTCTACTTAATTTTCGTTGTCTTGGTTTGAATTCTCCTCCAAGTACTGGTTTTTTCATAAATCGTGGTATGATATTAATGGAAATTGCTGTTGGTACTACTGCTGAGCCCATTAGCAAAATTAGCCCAAGATCCTCAAGCCTCAGAAAAGATAGTACAATTTCTGGTTTGCTCATTCCACCGAATGCGAGTCCAAAACCAAAAATTATTCCACCTATAAAAAGTATGATGTGCTTATTCTCCATTAAATTACCCCCAGTATTTGCAATATATTTGCTGTTATTATTCCGACGACGAGGAAGGTTATTGTAGCATATAGGCTGGTAGAGGAAAGGCTGGATATTCCACTTATTCCGTGACCGGATGTGCATCCGCTGCTAAGTCTTACGCCAAAACCTACGAGAAAGCCCCCTATAATCAGCCTCCATAATGAGACTGATGTGACCCAGAACCCATCAGGAGAAATAGTTAAAGTGTATAGTAATGCTCCTAGTATCACACCAGAGATAAAGTATAGTCTCCAGACTCTTTGATCCAGGAGGGATTTTCTCTGAAAGTATGGAAGTTTGCTGAAGTATGATAAGGTTGTACTGAAGAAGGTGCTTTGTGTTGCATGAGTGCCTGTTAAGATGTAAACAAAGCTTACCGCTAACCCTATGAGTAGACCACCAATAATATATGAGTAGACTCCAATTGGAAACATGGAAGTAAATCTTGAACGGTTATCTAAAAGGATTATACTTTTCTAACATTTTTCGAGGATTTTATCTATTTCCTTTTTTACTTCTTCCAGCGTTCTGAATCCTACAATTGATCCTATTTTTGTTCCTTTGCAGAAGAGTATGGTTGTTGGAGTTTCTTCAACCCCTAAACTTTCTGCCAGTCTTAGATTTTCTATGCTTTTTAACATCCCCATCTTGAGAAACCTTACTTCTGAGATGTGATTTGGCAGCTCGTCGTATACTGGTTTGTATTTCCTACAGCCATCGCAAGATCTTACCCAGAAAAATATTGATACAGGATTATTCGAACTAGTTATCTCGTTTTTGTATTCGTAGTGCTCAATTTCTTTAATCATACAAAGAATATTAGAATGGGTTGATTAAATTATTACTAGCCTACTATTTAGAATTAATCTATTTTATGTGATTGTTTATTTGATAAAAGTATGGATGATTTTGTTCAATCATTTGAAATTATTACGTCTGAGTCTTGGAATAGGTTCTCCAAACCTACTAATCTGTTTCTTAGGGTTACTTCAGATGTTCCTGCTGCTTTAGCCACGTCTTTTTGTATTCTTCTCTCATTATTTGCTTTGCTTGCTTTGTATAATGCGGCTGCGGCTAATCCGCGGGGGTCTTTTCCTTGTAGTCCATTTAGTTTCTTGGCTTTTCGAAGAATATTGATTGCTTGGATCTCAACTTCGCCTTCTAGATTTAGTTTTGATGCGATTTTCGGCACGAATTTCATTGGGTCATCTATTGGCATTTTCATGTTCATTTCACGGAGTATTAGTCTGTATGTTCTGGATATCTCGGAGTGTTCTCGTGTGGATGCTGATGTAATTTCTTTGAGAGGTCTTGGTACCTGATTTGCTCTACAGGATGCATAGATACAAGCAGCTACGAAAGCGTCTATACTTCTTCCTCTTATTAAGTCCATTTTGAGCGCTTTCCGGTAAATTAAGGCTGAATGTTCCTTTAAGTTTTTAGACAGGTGTAGGTTTGCACTTAGTCGGTCTAGTTCAGCCATTGCTATACTGAGGTTTCTTCTCCAAGTTTCGTCTATCTTGCTTCGATTGTCATATCGTTTCAATCTACTCATTTTTATTCGTGTTTCTTCTCTGAGTTTTTTCCCATTTGAATCCCGGTTACTTGAGAATACCGTTGATAATCCTTTATCAAAAAATCTATAAGATATTCCAGGACCCGTTCTACTTTTATTCTGAATCTCAGTGAAATTAAACGCTCTCCATTCCTTTCCCTGGTCTACCAGGTTCTCATCTAAGACTAGTCCACAACCCCCACAAATCTCTTCACCTACTTCCCAGTCTATAATGATACCATCATTACCACATTTTGGACAAGCTTTTATTGACTTTTGAATCATATATTTCACCATTATGAATTATTTTTACTTACCGATAATACTGGTTCATTTGAAACTTGACTTTCAAAAATTTCCTTACCTTTTGGCTGGGTTGTTAAGAAAATTGATCCTCCACGATCAATATGTAACAAAAGTTCATCAAAATCTATTCCCCTGCTTTCCCTTATTTTCACATCATCAGAAAGATCATCAATATAGTAAGTTACTATACTGGTCCCTTGCCAAAGAACGGTTGGCCAAAATTTATCATTATTCTTAATTAGGAATTTATGCTTCATTAGACCTATATTGGTTTAGTAATGTCATAAATTTACATATGTAACACTTGTACGAACAATGTGTTTGTAACAATTTTACGAACAATTTATAACATTGTGAGATAACGGCTGAGTCGAGATATATGGCCCTAGAAAAGATCCATGAGAGACTGACTGAATTTAGTATAGATAAAGAGGAAGCTCAGATCTTGGTATTTCTAACAGCCATGGGGCCATGTCCGGCAAGAACAATCTCACGTAGATTTGATTTTAACCGAATGAAGACTTATAGGACCCTAAAATCGATGGAAGAGAAAGGGCTAGTTCAACGAATAATGGGACGCCCAACAAAATTTGTTTCAGTACCACTCGATGATATCCTCAACAACCGCATAAATGAGACTAAACAAAAACTAGATGATATGAGAGTAAATGAAGAGTTTATTCTAGAAGAGATAGGTAAAATCGCCAGCTCCGAGCTAAAGGTAACTGAGGAGCCACGTTTTCGGTTTTATCAAGGAAGACAACAAGTCTACGAGTTTCTATCACAGATGTGGTCTAATGTTGAGGAAGAGTTAAGCATTGTAACTACTTCATCGGATCTTCTCAGGCTATCATTATGGGGTCTTGAGGATAAATTAATAGAATTAAGTAGAAAAGGGAAAAGGATCAGGGTTCTTACCGGAATTGAAGAGACGAATGTTGAGGATATTGAAAAAATAATAGAAGATATAGAAGTTAGGCACCTGACAACTGATGCACCTATAAGATTTATTGTAATGGATCAGGGTGAAGTTCTTACCTCCGTCTTAATGGACGATGATATGAGCATGACAACTCAGGATGATACTGTTCTGTGGACTAACGCATCAAATTTTGCTCAAGCCATGAAGATATTTTATGAAAGTCTATGGAGTCTCGCCCCTAACGCAAATACTATGATAAATTCTATAAAAACCGGAGAGAAGCCACAGGAATTCAAGACTATTAGAAATAAACAAGACTGTAAAGCTATGTTTGAGGAAATGATTAAAAGAAGCATTCACAGCGTTGATGTTCTTACAAGTAGGTTATCTAAATTATATATGCCTTTAAATGATTTATTCGTCAATGCTAAAGATAAAAAACTGAGGATAATTTCAAACATAGAGGAAGATCTTAGTGATTTAACTAAACCTGACATAGATATGTCCAATATCAAACACAATGTTGTTGAATCTAATCTTCTACTATTAATTGTGGACAATAATGAAGTTTTAATGTCAACCAAAGAGTGGGAGAGTACAGGTCACTGTGTATGGTCAAATACATCCGCTTACGTCGAAAGTATGAGCTTCGTGTTTGAGGATTACTGGGAGAACGGGTTAGAATCTGAGGCTTTCTATAAAAAGTTCGTGGAAAAAAAAGAGATAAAAGAACTGGCACATGAAATTGGAAGTGAACTAGAGAAAAAAGGCTGGGTCGTAAACGTACCTGGTTTGATTAAAGGAAAAACAAGTGAAGAATATTCCTTCACCTTATCAGGTCAAAATTCTGAACAAGATAAAACTATGGGCTTGAACATCATTAAAGGAGAAGAAGCGTTTAACCAATTAATGGAACTCAGCGTTAAACGTATGGATCTAGAATCCTTAATCATATTATCGTCCCTTGATCCCTTCGAGAAAAACGTAAAAGAGCTGGCTGATCTTTATGGAATAAAGCTAGTTGAGGGCAATAACGCAAGCTCTATTGCAAAAAAATTAATCGAAATAACCGAGATTTAGCTTAATTATCTTTAATAGATAACAATATTAACACGGAGTATGGATACTATAATAAAATGATTTCCTCTTCAAGAGTAAATAGATTTCTAGAAAATGTAAAGCCGAGAGATCATCTGATCATGTTCTATGATAATCAAGAAAGCAAGAGGGAAATAGTATACGATTTCCTGTCAAATGGATTCTTCCAGGGAAAAGGAATTGTTTATATATATACCGAGGAAACACCCGAACAAATCTCCCAATGGTTCAAGAAAAAAAACATAGATTACGAGCTTAATTTCAAATCTGGGAATATCCTTACGCCTAGATATGATGAATGGTACTTTGAGGGGGGATACCCAGAAACCATAAGGGCTCTAAGAAAGATTAGAGATACTGAATCATATTTCAGAGAAAAAGGTCTCGGAATGAGGGCAGTAGGAGAGATGAGTTGTTTCTTCAAAGAAGGAGAAGTCAAGGAACTATTAAGGTACGAATATGCATTACATAAAGTTCTGGATATTAACATAGAGGCTTTCTGTGTATTCGACATCAAGACCATCGTTGAAACAGGTCATACTGAACTCATAATGCCCCTAGTAAGGGCTCACGGAAAAGCAATATTTGCCTCAGAAAACGGGACCATAGTAATGGAACCAGAAAAAGTAGAAGACAAAGACGTAGAGAAACTACTAGAAATAAAAATCTAAAACTAACAATATATTATTATGCTAAAATATGATAAATATACAGGCTATCCTTATACTCGAATTATATGTGATTACTCCAACTTACGTTTTCTTATCCAAGAAAAAACATCTAACTTGTAATATATACTTTGAGAATAACTGAAAAAAAAGTTTAATTTTTTGGATTTATTAAGTGAAAAAACAAATAGTTGAAATGCATCCATATGCACATTTTTATAAAGGCATACTCGAACTCAAAACGCCTGTCTTTTTTACTATTAATACTAAAATAATTATGGCGATACTGAGTCCTGCGACCCAAGGAATTAACATTGTATTTAGCTGTTTCTGGACTATTCCACCTAGTGCCCAAACTAGAACAGCGGCATAGGCAATATCTCCCCTAATATAGGTGTTGATTAATGTTAGCACTAGTGCAATTAATATCATAGCCGATGTAATGTAGATAGCCGTTGTATTATATGCATTCCATCCAATATCCACTAAAAGAGCTGCGACATTTGCTATGGGTGCCACAGTTATCCATCCTAAATATACGCTGAAAGTAGTATTAACCATATACCGTTTCTTCGGCGGAATTTCTGCTTGACCTATTCCTAGTTTTGTATATATTTGAATTAAAGAGCCTAGAAGACCGAACATGGCGATAACGCTTAATGCTACGTAGTAATAGTGCCAAAAGAAGATCCAGATGCTATTAAAGAAACAGCTTATTACGAAATACCAACCAATTTTTTCGTGTAAATCTTCATCTTTTACACTGAATTGATAAAATATGAATGCACCCAGTAGTAAATATATGACACTCCAGATGCTAAATACGTAGCCTGCCGGTGTGAATAAGTTACCGTATATATCGCTAAGTTCACCTGTAGTGACCCCATTAAGTGGTAGGATATTAGCTGCAGCATTTACTGATAATGTTACAAGAAAACCAATTACATTTGCTACTTTCAATATACTCTTTTTCGAAGCCATACAACTAATTCAGATTATTAAAAGATAAACCATACGTATTTGTAATCTTATAATTTAAAAAAGTTGGGAAGTTTCTATTTGAGTTTGGATGTAAATACTCCGAATACTATCTTGTTAGCAAAGTCCAATAATAGGTATCCCGACTCAGAAGTGGCAGTATTTAATACTTCAAAACCCGTTGGGGCAAAAAGAAATACGACTGGGAAGAGAGTCCATCCAATAAGCATAAACTGTTTCAATGACTTGAAACCATGATTATCCTCGCCCTTTAGGACCATACTTAATAATCCTACAAAAGCTGTACTGCTAAGTATGTAAAAAATCAATTTCTCAGAGCTTAATATGTAGCTTGCTAGTAACCCGTTAAACATGGTTAATCAGGTAAGAAGCACCATCCATGGGTACTCTTTGTCCGGTATCTTCAAAGCTTTCGCTGTATCATACATGAGTAAAGAACAGGCTATCATATAGAACAACCATCTTGACCAGTAAATTGTCTGACCTGGTGCAGTAGTAACTGTGGCTATTCCAACACTCATTAAAGAGTAACTTGTAGTTGTGATAAAGCTGATGAAAAACTCTGCTGAATCCTGGCTTATTTTTCCCACTTACTAAGAAATAAAGAGAAGCCCCCAGCGAATAATATTGCCCCCGCTTGCATTATCATTATTTCGGTTGACATGAAAAATCCTCCAATTTCGGAGTATACAAACTTTAAAAAAATATGTTATTTCCAGTAGTTTCTTCCGTCGCATGCTTGGGCTATTGATTCTACGTCCAATAAATCTTCAGGATATGGATTAAAGTAGCTCTGTTTTAAGAGATATTCTTCATCGAAACGAATTATCCATGATTTCATTATATCAACTGGCCCAATAAGTGGGATTTTCCCCTCTCTGTACTGCTCTAATTTTTCTAAAAAGTAATCTTTTTCAACTTTCTTCAAGTCATCGCTGAAATAACCAATAGAGTTTTGTAGAACATTAATATTATTTCCGCAGCTCGGAGCTCGGATCATCACCTTTTGCAAAATATTTCTGTATTCTTCATGAACCTCATCATATGGCTTTTTTTCATGGTTTGCTACAATTTTTCCCAGATTTCTCATTTCTTTCTGATTATAAGATTTCAGTAATAATTTATGCCTTGTATGAAAATCTACCAGATCCTTCATATTATTACCAGTATTTATCTTAAAATCTGCAAACAGGAAAAGTTTACGAAGGAAATGCTCTCTAATAGTTGGATTCCTTAATCTTCCTTCATCTTCCACTGCAAGATGACCAAACCTTTCCTTCACAACCCTCCCGAACATCCCTGCCCCTCTCTCAATAACTGGAGCATTCTCTACCCCAGCATAAATCTTAACATGGGATAAACCACTTGAAGGACTATTACTCATCATAATGAAGCCATCAACCGGGGGAAGACTAACAAGAAAATCTTCTGTAAATTCTCGCATCTCCTCTGTAAAATCTTTGCCAGTCTTTGGTTGAATAAGTCTGTCCTCACCATCTATTCTTACTATTCTTAAAGTATCCCTTGGAACGGGTAGACCTATTCCTACTTCCGGGCATACAGGTATAGCATCAATATGAGGAATAAGAGATTTAACTAAATCATTACTAATAATTTGGGCGTTCCATCTAACGTTATCAAATTCTATACATTTACTAATTACTACACTTGGCTTTGGAAATTCCAATTTAACTACCTATTAAATCCAACGGTATGGTAGAATTAATTCTTCACGGTAAAAATATCTAAATATGAATTTACTTTACTCTTATCTACCCTCTAGATTCTAGATTAAGGATTTCTCCCAATAATTATTGGAGATTTAATTAAAATTGTATTTAAATATATTCATTTTTCATAATGATAGTAACGACCAAATATTTTATCTAGGTACTCGTACGTGTTTAGCTCATTAATTATCAATGCTAATATTGAGTTTAAATAAACCTTATTTTAACTTTTCCACGAAATCATTAGCTAAAAACCTTAAAAAATATGTAAAATTTACACTTTATTAATCCAAGCTAAACACATACAGGTACTCTATTATTTCAATGCATCTTGATTCAAATATTTTTTTCAAATACTCTAAGTCTTCTTCACTAAGATCTCTTTCTTCAATATTCTTTTCTATGCAATAAGCCTTTATCATACCTCCATACATTTGACCAGTTATTGATTCTTTAATTGAGTCTGTACCTTTAGGTAACCTTGTTGAAATTGTTTTCCAGTTTTCTATTAAATTAAATAAGAGGTCTTCTTCAAGGTAATTGGAAATATAGTTATCGATTTTTTTACTAAATTATCGTTCATAATATAACTAGTTTCTAACGCATTAATTATTTAAAATACTTTTTTGGTTATACGCATTTTTTCTTTGATTTATTCTATGGTTATTTGTATGTTTCCTATTCTCGTATGCTTGGTGGTGAAGTTATCAGCATTATTATTGTATGCTATTATACAATCGTAAGTATTACCAGATTTCAGACTCTTATCATAATTATCGCCACTATCGAGAGGAATTTTAAACTCTATTACCGTCTGGTCAATTTCAGAACCAGTGTACTCAAGTATATCATCAGTACCTTCTAGGTTTTTATCCGTATTATGCACGAAGTTGCTTGTACCATATTCATCGCTAATATAAACACCTTCATCATAGTAACCAATTATGAAATTAGCACCTCTCATTGCTGAGTCTGGATCTATACTTAGTGACACCCAGCCTTCACCCGAGCTTATAGAGCTATATAAATTGATTCATCGTTATTAGTCCACCCAACACTTATACCGGTTGCGTCATCATAGATTAAATTTGAATAATCTTTTTCGTCTACTAAGCCATCTATTATCGGTAAAACCATTGTTTCTATTTCAGTTTTATTTTTTGGTAAATCGCCTGAATTATTTTCTGCATCACCGTTTTCATTCCCAGTATTGGAAAAATAAATAAAAGCAACACCGCTTATCATTATAATCGCGATAACCAATATTTTCTGTGAATTTTTAATCATAATTAGAACGAGGTAATGGTACAATTAAAATATATTACAGGAATTCCTTAAATAAAATAGGCAAATCAAATCAATGGTTGGAAAATTTATGCAAAAAGAAATATTCGGAGCAAACCTCATAACTTATATCTTATCATTTCTACCTGTTATAATTTTATTTTTAGAAAAACCTTCAGTCATTAACTTTATCACAATTTATTCTACTTTTACAAGCTTAGCAAAAATTGCGGGATTAGCTGGTATAGGCTTAATGAGTTTTAACGTGCTTTTATCTTCGAGAAACAGTTTTCTTGACAAACTATATGGAGGATTAGACACCGTATATCTAGTTCATCATGACAAGGGAAAAATTGCGTTTATTGTTCTTCTATTGCACCCTACTTTTCTTTCAGCGAGACTTCTAGAGGACTCGATCTTAGCAGCTTTACTTTACATTTTACCTAGTGAAGACATTGCGGTGAATATTGGAAAAATCGCATTAATACTAATGAGTATTGCAATATTAATCTCACTTTATATAAAACTAGAATACGAGAAACTCAGAAAAATACACAAGACTCTAGGAATATATCTTCTCCTAGGTGCTGTTCACTCTTTTTTAACAGGAAGCGATGTATCTTATTTACCTATACTTAAAATTTACGTATATGGGCTGGTATTTGTTGCTATTCTATCGTATTTGAATACAAGCTGGTTTAATAATGTTTTAAGTAAAAAATTTGAATATGGAATAGATAAAGTAGATCAACTATCTGATACTATCACTGAGATCAGATTACTCCCAGAGAAAGATAATATAGAATTCAAACCAGGTCAATTTATTTTTCCCCAATTTGATCAAGATGGTCTAAAGGAAAGACACCCCTTTTCAATAACGTCCTCAGTTAAAGATAATTTTTTGACGCTTAACATTAAAAAACTGGGCGATTTCACAGACAAAATACCTACCATAAAAAAGGGTACAAAGGTAAAAGTGGAGGGCCCTTATGGAGGGTTTTCCTATTTAAAAGGAGGATATCATCAAATATGGGTTGCGGGGGGAATAGGTATAACCCCTTTTCTAAGCATGGTTGATTCGATAGACTTTGAAGGAAAATACATGATACATATTTATCACAGTATTAGAGACGAAGGGGACAAGGTACTTGTAGATAAAATGAATGAAATAATAGAACCTTCAGAGAATATAATCTATGATGTAATAGATACAAAAACATCACCTCGAATAACCTCGGACCAGATATTAGAGCAAAGTAAGGAACTTGAAAATCCGGATATATTCATATGCGGTCCAATTAATATGATAAAGGATATTTCCTCTCAATTCAACGCCAAAAAAATTCCAAAAGAGAAAATACACACAGAATACTTCAAACTACTTTAAATTCTTAAAATAAACGTTAGGTTTATTTCTCGGTTTTATGGAATTACTAAAGATTTTAGTGAAAGAAGAGAAGACGAAACACCCGAGAGTCATACTTTACACAGGCAAAGGAGGAACAGGTAAATCTGTAATATCCTGTATGACGGGATTAAAAACAGCTGATCTAGGATACAAGACTCTATTAATATCATCAGATCCAGCTCATACTCTAAGCGATGCTTTAGGGCTCTCAGTAGGCAATGAACCCAGCTTAATTTATGATAACCTTTGGGCACAACAAATTGATCCAGTCAAAGAAACCATTAGAAACTATGGAGTTGTCCAAGATTTTATAGCAGAAGTTTTCCAGTCTCAAGGATTAGATGAGACCTTGGCTTACGAGTTAGCATCTTTGCCCGTAATGACTGCGTTGTTTGCTCTACTAAAAATTGAGGAAGTCTATGATACTAATGATTATGATGTACTCATTCTAGACACCGTTCCATCGGGTGAATCATTGAAATTCATTTTCTTCCCGAAAGTATTTGGAAATATTAGTAAAAAATTATTAAAATTAGCAGGATCTTTCAGCTGGGCAGCAAGTGCAATATCACCTCTAATAGGCATGCCTGCTCCCAGTAAGGAGGTAATAGATACTGAAACTCAGTTTATTTTACGTCTTGAAAAACTGGGAAATATATTAGCTGACAGTGAAGTTACTAGTTTACGTCTGATAGCAAACCCTGATTCTTTCTCAATAAATAATATGAGAAGAACCTTCATCACATCAAATCTTTACGGAATTAATGTCGATATGGCAATAGTAAATAAATTATTACCAGAAAATATTCAAGATAAGTTCTTTGACAAATGGATAACTACGCAGAAAGACATTATGAAATACGCCGAGACCAGCTTTTACCCGTTGCCGATAAAGACACTTAGACTTTTTGACTCAGAGCTAAAAGGCGTAGGGATGTTAAATATTGGAGCTGAAGAGGTTTTCAAAGATGAGGACCCCACGAAGGTTTACTTTAAAGGAGCACCTATAGAAACAGTTCATGAAGAAGATCAGCTTTTGCTGAAAGTTAAGGCACCATTTGTTGATAAAGATGCTTGCGAGGTTGAAAGGATTGGTGATGAGGCGATAGTAAAGATTTGCTCTGAAATTGGTGACTCTGTAAACGTTATACCTCTACCATCCATTACCCATCAAATGAGTTTAACTAAGGCGAAAATTTTAGATAATGAGTTGGTGATCTACTTTACTGAACAAGATGAGTAAGAAAGAGATAGATCACATGGCTGACCTCATGAATAACTTATCACAAGCTCAGAGGAACTTTGAAAGGGTTATGGTTGAGGTATTACCTGATAGTTACCTAAAACCAGTTAACCATCTAAATAACGCACAAATCGAAGTGCTGAAGGCAATAAATTCCCTAATTGAAAACCGGATTGAAGGACTTGAATATATCGGCAGCGAGATAGAGAAGAAATCTGAAGTTAAGCATGTGCGAAAAGAAAAGGTAGAAGTCGAATAACTAATTTTTCTTCATTCCAATTTTTCTTTTATTAATTTTTAATCCCATATTTTTATTTATTAATGGTTTAAATAGGTTCCTTACTAATCAGCTTTCATTGAAGGATTTAAAAAATGGGTATCAGAAAATTTTACAGATTCATTGAACCATATAGAAGTTATAGCTTTCTAGCAATGT
>CAZLHX010000080.1:0-12218 GCA_964559475.1 uncultured Candidatus Bathyarchaeia archaeon
CGCACGTGCTATACTCATTACCTTATTAGCGTTCAGCTCTACAGCCTTATCGTCTATTTCATCCTCAAACTTTGAAGAAATATTAACTATAGCTTTCTTGCTTTTATTGGGTAGTTTTATAGTAGGGAGAGGGGTTCCTCTGTTTTTTCAGCTCGCGCTTTCATAGCTCTCATGAGTCAGTCTGTAGCAATGGCTATTACTGGGCCTTTGGCTGACGGATTTCTCTTACACGGTATGATGTAGGATGGACTGCTAGCACCTTATTTTGGATGGCTGATAGGCGTAGGTCCTGGGTAGGGAATATCACTACTCTTTTTGATCATGGGGTTAACTGGTTCAGTGGTTGGGTCTTCGGGGTATATCTTTAAACAAGTCAGGAATGTGGAAACGTTATTGCCAGATCATGAGTATATTACTGTTTCTCCCAAGGAAACTATAGCGAAATAATACCAAAATATACTTCAAAAATAATATTATCATAGATATATAATTAATAATCTCTATCCATGTCATCGTGTAAGGTTTAAAAGGGATGTTTCTTTATAGTAAATTGCCCGAATGGGAGCGACCTAAGGTCTAAGGAGCGGACGACCTTGAGACGCTGAGCACTGAGATGGGCTTCCAAGTGTATCTGGGCTTTGGCGCAGATGATTACTGCATCTCAACGCAAGAACATTCGGGCACTTTTAATTTCTTGAAAATTCTCAAACTTAGTATGAATGTTCAGTACTCGTCTTGTTCTTTCCGTTTTTATTGAGTGCTTCATATATACTATTTGTGAGAGAGAATGTTGGACAACTATGTCTATGATCTGATAAACCAGCTAGTCCAGGAAAGCCAGAGCCTCTGGAGGATCAAAAGGGAGTATATCACTGATGCTGGGCAATGTGAGGAATGCAAGGAATTCTGGGAAAAACTAGCGAAAGACAAAGAAAAACACATAGAAGAACTAGAAAAACTCGTAGCAAAACATTTGAAGTAATAACTAAAACTAAACTCCTTCTACATTTTTTATGAGAAATCCGTTTAAAGGAAAAGTGTTGTTAGATCAATAGGTAAAGAGGACTTAGAATATTGATGAGTTTTCTACTGGATAATTTACGAATAACCTTAAAGATAATATTAATTGTAGCGGTTTTTATGACCGTTATAGATTATTTTGAACCAAGATTTAAATATAAAATTCATGGTATTTTAACAGGAAAACCAGCTAACCAGTATATACTATCCTCACTTCTAGGTGCAGTGCCAGGATGTATTAGTGCTTTCATTGTGGTCTCCTTATATATGCATGGCTTGGTGGGCTTCGGTGCTTTGGTGGCTGTTATGTTATCAACTGTAGGTGATGAGGCATTCGTTATGTTAACCATGGTACCTGAAACCGCTTTGAAAATATTCACTATAACAATGTTTATTGGTATTTTGGGTGGTTTTCTCGCGGATAAATTCGCAGAACACTTCGATATAAAAGCAAAGTAGCGAGGATTTGAAACGAGGGAGAAACAAACTTGGGTCGAATTCATAAGGGAACATGTTTACGGTCACATAATTAAGGAGCATATTCCTCGACTTTTCTTATGGATCTTTGTCACCTTGACTTTAATCGAGTTTCTGATTCAGAACTTTGATTTTGCTTCTATAATTCAGGGGCTTCCAGTATCTGTCCTAATCCTTTTTGCAGCTTTAATAGGTATCATACCTGAGTCTGGTCCCCATATGATTTTCCTTGTTTTATACTCAAAGGGCTTGATACCTTTCTCAGTCTTGCTCGTAAGTACTCTTTCTCAGGACGGTCATGGTTTATTACCTCTTTTTTCTCATTCATTAAAGGATACAATATATGTTCAGCTATTAACTACGAGTTTCTCTGTTCTAGTTGGGATAATTTTAATATTTTTTGAGACTATAATTTGATATATATTTTAATTTTCTCTTATTAACATGAGGTTTTGAACTAAGTTATAGAGGATGTGGAAGAGGAAGATCTGAGAATTTTATATATCAGTTTTTGGGCGCTCCTGTTAGTGGATAATGGTATAGATTATAAGTGCTCAAAAAATTTGATACAATCATGGTCATAAAGGAATTTTTTAAAAAAACATTTAGGAACGTACTTAAATATATAATTTTCCTGTAAAAATATTTTAGATATTGAGTAGCCAGAATAAGAGTCCTTTTTGTGCGTGCATCCTGTTCTCAGCTTGATCAAAGACTACTGATTGATCTGAGTCCATTACTTCACTTGTTATCTCATATCCTCTGTGAGCTGGTAAGCAGTGCATTACTATACAATCAGGTTTAGCTTGAGCGACAACCTCCATATTTACTTGGTAAGGAGGAAAGGCTTGAAGTCTAGCTTCTTTCTTTTCTCCCATTCCAGCACTAACCCAAGTATCAGTATATATGACATCAGCACCTTTCACTCCTTCATATACATCATGGGTTACATTAACAATCTTCCCGGTAAACTCCTCTACTTGATTCAATATTTCTGAACTGGGAGAATATTCAGGGTTATCAGGACAGACGACACTTACATTCATACCTACAGAGCTGCATCCAATCATCGTCGAGTTGGCTGTATTACATCCTCCATCACCGACGTATGCAATTTTAAGCCCATCCAGTTTTCCTTTCTTTTCATTTATCGTGAGTAGATCTGCCATGTTCTGACAGGGATGATACATCTCTGTCATTCCATTAATAACCGGAATGGTCGCTGCTTCACCAATCCTTTCCACATCTTTATGCTTGAGAACCCTAACCATAAGGAACTCTGCGTACCTACTGAGGTTTTTAACTCCATCAGAGAGGGTCTCACTCCTCGTGAAACTTCCTCCTTCAATATTATAGTAGATCGCGTTTCCCCCCATCTGGTTCATACCCGTCTCGAAGGAGATCCGTGTCCGAAGACTCGAAAGCTCGAATAGCATTACAAGAGTCTTATTCTTCATGGCATCCCCATACTGCATGGGGTCCGCTTTGATTTTCTTTGAGATCTCAAGAATATTAATTAACTCTTCTTCAGTTACATCAAAATCAGTAAGTATATGCTTCATAAACTTCACTTAAAATATCCTTTATTTAATAAGTTCTATAGTAGACCTGTGGTCCTCAATAGTTTTAGATTCAATTATTGGCCACTCGCCTGAATCCTCAAAAATACAGTGACCTAAATCTTCGCAAGGACTCTCTGTATATTTCTTTATGCACAGCCTACAAGGGTTCACTTTAACATCCCTTCATGTATTGTTTTATGTGAACAATATATACTTTATGACATATTTGCCATAATTATTAGTATATATGTTCTAAAAACAACACTTTTTAAATTTATCAGGGTGTTTAATGGGCAGGTTAACCTATCGAGAACGTTGAAATACTTGGCAATTGTTTGTAGCTTGGAGAAAAAATTGAGGATTGGAATACTGGGAACAGGAAAGATGGGTGTTTGTTTTTATCAGGCTTTTTAGAAGTCAAAGTCATGAATTAAACTTATTTGATATAGAACAGAAAAGGATGGAAAGGGTGGCTAAGGAAACTGGGAGCAAGGCTTTTTCTTCAGTTTCGGAGTTTATAGGGGCATCTGATACTATTGTTATCTGTACTCCCATTAGTGTAACATCCAATATAATCGATGATATCTCCCGTCTAGCTGAAAAGAAGATAAATATAGTTGAGATTTCTTCCCTTAAAAATCAATCAGTATTGGCTCTTAGAAGAAACTTAGAAACAATAATACCCGTCTCTGTGCACCCTATGTTTGGTCCGGATGTGGAAACATTTGAGGAAAAAACCATAATTGTAGTACCAGTGATAAATCAGCAACGAGAGCAAGAACTTGCCAAGGAGCTTTTTCCTGGAGCAAATCTAATGGTACTAGATAGCGAAACTCATGATAGATCAATGGCTCTTATACTATCCTTGCCTTATTTTATGAACTCGGTTTTCATGAAATGCATGGCAAACAAAGATATATCTTTGCTTAGGAAGATCGGAGGTCCTACATTTAAGACTCAGCTTGCACTAGCTCACTGTATTCTGGATGAAGACCCCTTCTTCGTCGAGTCCCTAATAGAAGATAATGTATACGCTGGAGATATTCTAACCCAGTATATAGATGAACTAAAGTACTTACGAAGAATGCTGAAGAGCAGACCGAATAAACTGGTTGATTACTACGAAGAAAATCGAAGAGTAACGGAAACAGACCCAGAATCTACAAATGCAAGAAGTCTAAGAAATCTTTTCCTTCAAACACAACAAAATGACCAATAAACCCTATATAATTCCCAAATTTAAAACAAGGCTATTACAAATTTAATAGCCAGTTTTACTTGCCCAATTTGATTATAAGCATCGTTTTTCCTTAAAATAATTATGATAGTATGTGAGCACCTCACCATAAAACACTCAGAAAATGGGTGGAAACTAAATATACCACAAAAGACAGCGGGAGCTATAGGGATATTTCCGGGACAGAATCTATTCAGCTTTTTAGAACATGATACCGGGCGAATGATCTTATCTCCTCTCTATCTAACAAGCATGACTAATTATTTTCGTTTCTATCTAAACGATGTAAGAGGTAGCTTACTCAACGTCACCAAGATTTTCAGTGACAAAGGTCTTAACATCCTAAGTGGAGGAGGTTTTGGGTTTAGTAATATTTGGGTCTCAGAGTTTCTCGTCGATTTTTCAGGCAGTGACATTAGCCCAGAAAAAGTAATGGACGAAGTCAGTGACCTTGGAGGGTTTGTAACTAATAGAGAGATCACTGAATTATTCCCTATGGGTTTTAAACTTGACTTAACTTTTAATGCAGAAACCGCACCCGATGGAGTTATGGTAGTCTCGAAGAACCCGGCAGAATCCAAAATCAAAAGAAGTAAAATAGGAGTTGTAAAAGCTTGGCCTAGGCTCAGAGCAATATTTATCGATTTTTTCACTCCAGATACCAATCTTGTTCACATACAGGCTAAGATAAAGGATCAACCAGGAAGTTTGATGGCGTTGTCCGAGGCAATCAGCTCATATGTAAACCTTGGAGCCATTGATGAGGCTCATCATGCAGTTGCTTCAGGAGAATGGAATGCATATGGTGAGCTTCTTAAAGGAACAGCTGAAGAGCTTATGTCCAAAGCTCTTGAACTGGATAACGTAATAAACATCAGCGTAAGATCTCTAACCTAAATAAAAAACTTGAATGATATTTTACCAAAATGGTTAGGTTTACCTATCCGTTTTCCTTAAATAACACCTAAACAACATAAAATTCGCCTGAACGGTAGCCCTCTGTCTATCGACGTGACATCAACTAGTAAAAGGATATCTGGACGTTTCCTTTCCTACCGTTCAGGTCTATTAATCTTAAATTTGTTTAGTACTTTTTTCTTATTCCTAAATCCACTGTAGATATTTTTAGATTTTTTTTGAGCCAGTTGAATTAGTTTTTAATGTTAATAGTTTATTTAGTATCATGGTAGATGTTGTAGACGTAGATTTTAGTAAAATGCTTCTTAGGCCATGTACTGTAGTCTCTACTATTTCTCCTGGTGGAGTCTCTAATGCAGCTCCGTTTAGTTTCAATAGCCCCGCAACTACGAAACCACCCATGTATGGTTTCTGCTGCGAGATTAAACATGATACATGGAGAAATATCAGAGCAAATAATGAGTTTGTTGTCAATCTTGTTGGAGAAGATTTTGGTGAACTAATGGAACCTCTTTCTAGAGATCTTCCATATGAAGTTAGTGAGATTAAGGAGTTCGGCTTGACAGAGGTTCCATCTAAGCTAGTTAAGCCTCCTAGGATAGGAGAAGCCTATGGTTGGATGGAGTGTAAAATGACCAGTTACTCCGAAATAAGTCCTAGAGTTGTATGGATATTTGGAGAAGTGTTAAAATCAGAAATCAAGAAAGAAGCCTTAGATGAAGTTGTAAACGTTGAATCAGTGAAACCTCTAAATCATATCTCAGGCGAATATTTCGTCGTAGACGCTAAAAGAACCAAATATAAAAGATAATTAGTTTCACCCAAAAATTCAAATAATTACATATAATAATTTGTTATCTAAGCTAGTAATATTCTGGTAGGAAGAATCAAAAATTTTACGAAATTATATTCGGATTATAGGTTTTTAATATTAATAAAATATCAAAATAATGATATATTTATGGTTTAAGAAATCAGCACTCACAATATTTCCTTTTAGATAGTATAGTTTATAGGGCTAGCAAATAAAACAGTAACCTATTAAGGGAGTATCTAGGATGCAGGAAAAAAGTATAAGGACAGCAAAGATCACGGGAACAGCAATATTAGCATCTATGGTGATTGTATTTGATTATGCGTTAAAGTTCTCAGGTTTAAAGATACCTTTTCCATGGATGCCTTTTCTTAAGTTTGATTTCACTGGTATTCCGATAATCTTATCTTACCTCTTCTTCGGTATGTCGTCCGCGGCCTCAACATCTCTTATAGCTTCTTTAGGAATAATTGCAAGGAGTGGTGATCTGGTAGGGGGATCAATGAAAGCTATTGCCGAGTTCTCCACGGTTGTTGGGATGCTTCTAGGTCATCGTCTCATTGGTAGGAATAATCAACCTAACTCAATACAAGGCTTCATTGTTTTTATTTCTGCTATTATAGCTAGGATAATTGCTATGAGCTTGGCTAACCTTGTTGTTCTTCCCCAGTATTATGGTATTCCATTTAATGTTGCCATTGGTATGCTCCCTTTATTAGGGGTATTTAATGCAATGCAAGGGGCTGTTACGGTTGGATTAGGTCAGCTGGTGTTCAGGGGGTATAGAAAAAGGTTTCCAGAGTAGTAGATAACTTCGCCTTCTATGCTAATGGAGAACTGGATAATCAAGTTATATATCGTTATCATATTCTTTGTTCAAGGAAAGAGGTAATAGAATAAATATTCTTCAAAGTGCTATCTATATCAAATATTTCATGTTAATTGGAGGAATCTTTATTAGTTATTTAATTATCTCAGTTATCAACTTGGTATCGGAGATTATCACAGAACAAATAAAAATGCTTTATACTAGTCAAATTTCTGTCAATCCTATACCTAAGAATGCCTAGTCCTCTCTTGGATTAGGCTGTGGAGTTGTTGAATTGATGAGAGGTAACTGTGAAGATTATTTAAATTATTTAAAAAAAGTAACTAGAGTCGTAATTAAAATAGGTACTAGCAGCCTTACTGATGAGTCTTCAAAATTAGATGTTGGTAAGATCGCCAATTTAGTTAGTATGATAATGAGGCAAAAGTCTACAGGGATTGACCCAATAATTGTAAGTTCAGGTGCTATTGGTGCAGGGCTTGGGCGGCTTGAGATTCCCTCAAGACCAGGTGAAATAGAAGAATTACAGGCTGCAGCTGCAATAGGGCAGGGAATTTTAATGCAAACCTATGAGTTTTTCTTCGACCATTATGGCCAGCCAATAGCCCAGATTTTGCTGACTAAAGAAGACTTCACAGATCCCTGTCGATATATTAACCTATCAAAAACGATTGAGACTCTAATCAATTGGGGGGTTATTCCCATAATAAATGAAAATGATACCATAGCTACTGAGGAGATAAAAGTGGGAGACAATGACACACTTGCTTCATATGTTACCACAGGAATTAAGGCTGATTTATTGGTTATCCTGACAGATGTAGACGGATTGTATAAAGGCAACCCTGATGACCAACCTAGAGAACTTGTAAAAGTAGTACACGATGTCACTCCCGAGGTAGAGGCTTGGGCAAGTCAAGTAGGTAAAGGTTTTGGAGGAATGTACACAAAAGTACAGGCTGCGAAAAAGTTAGCGGATCTAGGGATCCCTACTGTTATAGCCAACAGTGGGCATCCAGACGTAATAAGTAAGATATTCACAGAACAGATTGGTACTGTATTCTTAACAAAGGAGTTAAAATAATGAACGAAGTTAAGATCAAAGCAAAGGAGGCTTACAATTCATCTTTACTCATGGCAAATTTCTCCTCAGATGATAAAAACGCGGCTCTTGAATTCATAGCTGAGGTTATCTGGGATAAAAGATTGGAAATAATAAAAGCGAACAAAAAAGACTCAGAATACGCACAAAAACTGGTTAGTAGCGGTGAAATCACAGAGGCTATCTATAAACGTCTAGTTCTCGATGAAGCTAAGATAAAAAAAATTGTTGACATGGTAAGGAGTGTATCCTTACTCCCTGATCCTATAGGAGAGACTCTTTACTCCATGAAACTTGATGATAATCTGAATCTTTACCGTGTTACATCGCCAATAGGAGTAATAGGGTTTATCTTCGAATCTAGACCTGATGCCCTCGTTCAAATAGCTAGTTTATGCCTAAAATCAGGGAATTCCTGTATTTTAAAGGGAGGCAGTGAAGCAAAGAATAGTAATATAGTTTTATTTGAAATAATAAGAGAAGCAACAAGTAATTTGCCATATGGGTGGATCCAGTTGTTGGAGGCCCGTCAGCAAGTCAGAGATCTGCTTGAATTAGACCGCTATGTTGATTTGATTATTCCCAGAGGTAGTAATAACTTTGTTAGATATATCCAGAATAATACTAGAATACCTGTTTTGGGTCACTCTGAAGGTGTATGTAACATATATGTTGACTACAAGGTCGATATTAATATGGCTATTAATGTGTGTTACGACTCGAAGGTACAGTACCCAGCCGTCTGTAACGCTGTTGACTGTGTTCTGGTTCACAAAGACGTAGCAGAAAACATTATTCCCCCACTAATTAAGAAACTGAAAAAGGGAGGTGTAAAGGTTAGAGCTGATACTAGGGTACAAGGGATTATTCAAGATGCGGTTGAAACACTCACTGAATCAGATCTAGGTGCAGAGTATCTTGATTATATCTTAGCACTGAGAGTTGTTGATAGTTTAGAAGAAGCTGTGGATTATATTAACCAATACGGATCACACCATACTGACGCCATCCTTACCACTAATGAAATCAATGCGAAAAAATTCATGTCAACCGTTGACTCTGCTAGTGTCTTCTGGAATGCTTCAACAAGGTTTGCTGATGGCTATAGATATGGTCTAGGTGCCGAGGTTGGAATAAGTACTGGTAAGATTCATGCAAGGGGTCCAACTGGTCTTGAGGGGCTTGTAAGCTACAAATATTATCTGAAAGGGGATGGGCATATTGTCTCAGATTATGTAGAAAAAAATCGAGAATTTATACATATAAAAACTAATAACGATTGGAGAGACTATCACTTAAATACTACTTAAAGAATTTTTGGAAAATCATATTTTCTACCTTTATTGACATTGATTATTTGTCTTATACAAGAATCAAGGAGAGATAAATACTTCTATTTATAAATAGCGGCTTAGTATATAGATATACAATGGGAAAGAAGCTAGTAAAAAGCGAGACTGATATTAGACAAGGAATGAAGTTACCAAATAAATACGATTTACTTGGTGTTGTACAGAAGAATTTAGGATATACTCGTTTTATAATAAAGTGTCAAGATGGATTTACCCGTAGATGCAGAGTCAGAGGTAAGATGAAGAAACGTAACTGGGTAAGAGAAGGAGATGTGGTCCTTGTATCTCCATGGGAGTTTAACTCAGATAAAAAAGGAGACATAGTTTGGAGATATACTCAAAACCAGAGCCACTGGTTGAAAAGAAATGGTTACCTAAAAATGGATTATTAAGTAAAGGAAAATTTTTCATCCTAATACAAAAAGCATGCGCACATTTGTGGTTATTTATCCAAATTTTACGCATTGTTTATTATAAAAACCATGCCCAAAAATTTGGAAAAATTCCAAGACGAGCTTGTTTATAATTAACTCAGAAAGAAAAATAAGAAAGAAAACACATATTGGAAACTCTATCTGGAGTGATCTGATGGTAAAATATTGTTCCAACTGTGGTGCTGAGATTCAAGAAAATTCCAAATTTTGTAGTGAATGTGGTCAACAAATTGATTTTGAAGCGAGTTCTCATAACATGGAAGCCGATGTTGAAAGAGTGATGTTCACTCTACCGAATGCGAGAAAACCAAAATCATTTGGCAGACATGATGATTACTGTATAGCTGTTACTCCTAAGAGAATGATTATGGCAAGAATAACATCAGACATGCTCAAGAAGGCCACAAAAGAAGCTGGTCACGAAGCTAAGGGAGAGGGAAAGGGCTTTTTTGGGCGTATTGGAAGCCAATTTGGTGCGTATATGAATTTCGGTGACAGATATATTGGAAAGCTTCCTCAAGAAGTCCTAGATGATAATAACGAAAATTTCGATATAAATAACAAAAACATAAAGAAAATTCTAGTTAGGAGAAAGTCAAGAGGAGAGGATTCAGATTACTATGAATTTAATATCGAAACTGCATCAGGAAATCATAAATTCATATTTGAAAACTCTTTACCAAAGAACTTTGACGATCTGAAAACCATTTATGGTGATAGAGTAAAAACAAAAGGTTGGTTTAAATTATTTTAAGCTTCTAATTTTTTAACTTTTTATTTGTTTTTAAATTCTAAATATTAGTTTTCCTAAATTTATATATCCTAATAGCCATTAATTTTTGTCATCTTTTATTCTTTTTTTGTGTTTTTCTTTATCAGTTTTATCATCTTCTTTTTCTTTATCGTTGTCATCATCATCACACTCTTCACAAGTGTCATCATCGTTATCTTCTTTATCCTTGTCTTTCTCATTGTCCTTATTTTTGTCATGTTCTATATCTTTATCATCATCAGTATCGTTATCTTCATCCTCATTTTCTATGTCCTCGTCGTTTTTATCAGTATCATTATCTTCAATTTCACTATCATCTTCTTTATCTTCTTCCTTCTCAATATTACTTTCTTGATTCTCTTGACATTCTTCAATAATTTCTTCTACTTTTTCAATTATTTCATCCGCTTCTTCAATTAAGTTATCAGATCCTTCATCAGAAATGCTCTCATTAGCACTTTGTAGAATTATTTCCGCATTTTTCAAGAAACTCTCTATATTAGTTTTATCTTCACAATCTGGTAAACTATAATTTTCCTCTCTAAATTCTTGAATTTTTTCTAAAAGTTCTTGTATTTTCTCAAGTCTGTTAAGTTCTTTAATTTCAAAATCTAGATTTTTTACTTCATTTTCATTATTTTCTAAAGTCTCTGAAAGTTCATCTAGAGCATTATTAATATCCCCTTGTTCCAAATTTTCTGTTATTTCTTTTAAGTTTCCAATGGTTTTATTAAAGATGTCTTCAAGTTTCTTGATTTCCTCGGGATTTTCATGATTTATCAATAATTCTTTGAGGATTTTTTTCATTTTTTTCATTCTTTGTTCAGTATTTTCTATGAAGCTCTTTGCTTGGTCTTTTTTTCTCTCATTAGTAATTTCTTTGAATGAGTCCAAGACTTCAGCCAATATTTCTTCTGCCAATTCAATTTTTTCTTCGCTATGAATGACCTCCTCATTTTCTAAGTATTCTTCTGCTTCTGTAAGATTACTATTTGCACTTTCTAAGTTATTTTGAATTTCACCTATTTTGTATCCTTTCTCTTCTAAATGTTGTAAGGTTTTATTTAGCCTAATAATTAAATTGTAAGCTCTACTGATCCTGATCCTTAGTTCTTGTAAACTCCCGAGTTCAGGCTCGTATTGGTTATGACTTTCTGACTCTGTGTAACCCTCACCATACTGATTTAGTACTTGGATTAGTTTTTGGTTTGCTTCTTGGCAATTACCCTGAAGAAGTAATTCATAGGCTTCCTCATAGAGAAAATCGCCTTCTTCGAGTTTTTCTTGAAGTTCTTTAACTGATTCTCCTTTCCCTGAAAGTTTATCGATTCTATACAATAGTCTTATCCTTGTATCTTGGATTACTCTGTCTAAGGTATGATATAGATAGCATTCTCTTTCTATTATCTGTATTTGGGTTTTAACTGAACCTGTATCAGAATTAGCAATGAGGGAATAATTTCCTACAACTGTGTTCTCCTCTAACTGTAGTGAATAATTGTATTTTCCTTCTAGATTGGTGAACAATGTAACGTTAAGGATTGTTTCACTATTGTTTACAATTAACTGGATCTCCGTTTCCGGGAGACCTATACCTTTGATTAGGACAACTTCTCCAGGACAATATATCTCTTGATCAGTGTCAAGAGTAAGAGTATATGAGTAGATAAATTGGGGTGAAGCAGTTGTTAATATAAGTAA
>CAZLHX010000081.1:0-1127 GCA_964559475.1 uncultured Candidatus Bathyarchaeia archaeon
GCCTTGCCGTTCTTGATACCAACACTAACAGCGGCGACCATCTCACTCATAGGAATGACCTCAATCTCCCCTTCATCTACTAGTGTGCGCAGTGCCAGATAGAGGGCTACCGCGCCGCCTGTAATGCTGGCGCAACGGGTTCCACCATCCGCGTCTATAACATCACAGTCTACGTAAATAGAGTTAGGGCCTATGGCTTCCACATCAACAACAGCACGCAGGCTACGACCAATCAGACGCCGAATTTCAACACCACGTGAGTCAACTCTGCTCCCCCAAGGACGAGGTTTACGGCTTTCCGTTGACCCGGGAAGCATGGAGTATTCGCTGGTCACCCATCCGCCGGGAAGATCCTGCGCGACTTTCCAACGTGGTGCTCCGGGTTGAACGGACGCACTGCATAACACCCGGGTATCGCCAAAACTGACGAGTACAGAACCTTTAGGGTGTTTCTGAAAGCCAATATCAAAGTTCATATTGCGTAGTTCGTCGTTTGCTCGTTGAGTCATAGTAACTAATCTCAATAAGTACTAGTTAATTCTTGAGGATCCACACGCGTTTTCTCAGATTTCTAAAGGGATTAAACCATGCGATTAAGGAAATTTGGACGCCTTTATAGCTACCTTCTCAACTTCATAGGACTTTAAGAATTTTAGTATCTCAAAAGTTTGAAGCAGTAGATGTCAGGTCCGTTTGGGGTAGATATGCCTGTGATGTTGAGTATAGCCACAAGTGGAACTCTGGGGCCTTCAAGCTTGAGGTGAGTCTCAGAGAAGACCCGGTTCTTCCGCCACTGGATGGAACCAAAAAGGACGAGGTCTACTTCAAGTACAAAGGGTTCAAGCCTTTTCCATTACCATGCATGGCCCTCGAGGAGGTATTATCGGAGAAGATTCGTGCAGCCTACCAGAGGGGGACATAGACTTTTTTGATCTTTACCAGCTTGCTAACTGGCCTTATGATAGAGATTTGGTTAAGAAGCTCACGGTAATAAAGTTTTGGAACTCAAGATCTGATTATGACCCACATTTATTTTTTAGGAAAGTGGAAGAAGCTGATATAGAATTCAGTGGGATCCAGTACCTGTTAAAGCATCAGACGCAAATATAATACTAACAAAAGAAAGA
>CAZLHX010000081.1:1227-12157 GCA_964559475.1 uncultured Candidatus Bathyarchaeia archaeon
AAAGAGAAAAAGAGAGGATTACCCCAAAAGAACCCGCAAGACCTAGCCCTTAAGCACCCAGACCGTGCATGAGAGCCATGAATCATATACAAAAACGCACGGTCTAAGAGTGAAACTGGGCTCAGGGATACTCTTGGATCATTGAGCTTTTAACCACTCAGACGGAGGTATCAGCAAATGAGTCTCCCGGCTTTCATTCGCAGCAAGATCATCTGCACCATCGGCCCAGCCTCCAGCAGCACCGAGACCCTCAAGGCCATGAAGGACGCCGGTATGGACGTAGCACGGATAAACCTTAGCCACGGCGAACCCGAAGACAACAGAGACCTCTACAACAAACTACGACGGATAGGAGGCTTAGCCATCCTCATCGACATACCCGGACCCAAGATCAGACTGGGCGAGTTCCACAAAACCCACACCCTCAGAGAAGGCGACGTTGTCCACTTCACAACAAAAAAGGTACCAGGCACAAAGAAGGAGCTACCCGTAAGCTACCCGAAGCTACCGAGGGAGGTAAGGGAAGGAGGCCACGTATTCATCAACGACGGCATAATAGACGTCGAGGTAACAGGCATAGACTCAGACCTAAAGGGCTTCACAGGCAAAATAATAACAGGAGGAGAGATATCCAGCCGAAAGGGAGTCAACGCCCCCGGTGCGGAACTCACCATGAGGCCCCCCACCGAGAAGGATGTCAGAGGCATAAGGTTCGGAGTCGAGGTGAATTGTGACTGGTTCGCAGTTAGCTTCATCAGATCCGCTAGCGACGTCGAACAGGTAAGAAAAAAGATACAGGAGGCAGGGGGAGACCAGCCCATCATAAGCAAGATAGAGCACGGAGACGCCGTACAAAACATAAAGGAGATAATAGCCACCAGCGACGGGATAATGGTGGCAAGAGGAGACCTGGGAATCGAGGTGCCCCCATGGGACGTACCCCTCCTACAAAAAAAGATAATAGCAGCCTGCAACAGGAGGGGACGCCCAGTCATCGTAGCCACCCAGATGCTGGAATCCATGACTTCCAACCCACGGCCAACACGGGCAGAAGCCAACGACGTAGCTAACGCCCTCCTGGACGGAGCAGACGCTGTAATGCTCAGCGGAGAGACTGCCATCGGAGACTACCCCGTCGAGGCAGTGAGGGTAATGAACAACATCGGCTGGGTCGTCCAGGAACAGATAAAGGAAACAGAACACCCAAGACTCAAAGGACTCCCCATAACCGACATAATCGGGGACCTCGCCAACCGGGCAGTAGAGGCAGTAGAACCCGCAGCCATCATAGTAGTAACCAGAAGCGGAGTAAGCGCCCTCATGGTAAGCAAACACCGGCCCAAAACCCGGATACTCACAGTAGCAAGAGACCCCCGAATAAGCCGACGGATGCACCTGTACTGGGGCGTATACCCCATGGACGTGGAGTGGACGGAGGACCGAGACAGACTCATAACCAGAGCCATAAAGAAAAGCCTAGAAGAAGAATACATCTACAAAGAAGACGTCATCACAGTGGTCTCAGGAAGCACCCTCATCGACCCTGGAAAAACAAGCACACTGGAGATCCTCCGAGTCCAAGACGTCCTGGAAGGGGAAGCCTAGACGAAATTTTATCACTGCAAGATACCAGATCAAATACATGGAATCTATACTCCCCTCGGAATTATTCAAACCGGAACCCCTGGGACCCAACGAGATCATCCTAGTCACCAGCGGGGACCTCCGCCACTCAGCCAACAGAGAAGGCTGGCAAGCCCAGAAAGAGATGGAGGAAAAGCTGAGGAAAACCTTCGAGGAAGAGGGCTATTACCTCCTCCGTGGCCACCCCTACAATGAGGAGCTGGGACATGGCTTCATATACAGCCAGAGAATGGGCATGAACGTCTTCATGGACATCCCCAAAGAAGCCCTCCTCATCGTAGCAGAGGCAGTCTGGCAGTACAGCCACCACCTACTCGCAGGACTAAGAGACCACCAGGGACCCATCCTCACCGTAGCCAACTGGAGCGGACAGTGGCCCGGCTTAGTGGGAATGCTCAACCTCAACGCCTCCCTAGCCAAGATGGGAAAACACTACAGCACCATCTGGAGCAAGGACTTCAAAGACGATTTCTTCCTGGACGGAATAAGGGAGTGGCTGGAAACGAGTACGATAAAACACGATGTAAGCCACGTCAGAGACCTCGACCCCTCAAATCTTCCAGAAGAGGAACACGAACGGGGTAAAAGCCTAGCAGAGCAGCTACTGCATGAGAAAGCCATCATGGGCATCTTCGACGAGGGGTGCATGGGTATGTACAACGCCATCATCGAGGACGAACTCCTAAACAGCCTTGGCATCTACAAGGAAAGACTGAGCCAGAGCGCCCTCCTAGCAGCCATGAAACAGGTAACAGAAGAGGAAGCCCAGGAAATAAAAGATTGGCTGGACAGCAAAGGAATGAAGTTCAAGACGGGCACCGACCCAAAGACTGAGCTGACCATGGACCAGATACTGGAACAGTGCAAAATGTACATCGCAGCAGTACGGATAGCCCACGACTTCGGCTGCGCAACCATAGGAATCCAGTACCAGCAGGGCCTCAAAGACATGGCACCAGCTAGTGACCTCGTTGAGGGACTTCTAAACAACGTTGAGAGACCGCCAGTCTACCACAGGGAGACTGGAGCGGAGCTCTACCCGGGGCAGACTCTCCCCCACTTTAACGAGGTGGATGAGGGAGCCGGAATAGACGCCTTGATAACCAACAGAGTTTGGAAGGGACTCGGCTTCGACCCTGCCAACACCCTCCACGACATCAGGTGGGGCGACTGGTACCAAGACGAGTACGTCTGGGTGTTCCTCATCAGCGGAGGGGCACCACCCAGCCACTTCAAAGGAGGGTACAAGGGCGCGGTGAGTGAGAGACAGCCTCCCATGTACTTCCCCATGGGTGGAGGAACCCTTAAAGGAGACAGCAAGCCCGGTGAGATAGTCTGGAGCCGCGCCTACGTGCTCCCCGATGGATTACACCTTGACATAGGAAGAGCTACCGTAGTAGACCTCCCAGAGGAGGAGACTCAACGCAGGTGGGAAGCAACCACCTCCCAGTGGCCCATAATGAGCGCCGTACTCCACGGAGTATCCAGGGATCAGATGATGGCACGCCACAAGGCCAACCATATACAGGTAGCCTACGCCCCCAGCCCCGAGGAGGCTGACAGGGCTCTGGCAGCCAAGGCAGCCATGTTCCACGAGCTGGGAGTCAAGGTCCACATCTGCGGGGATGTGGGAGTAGGATAGCTTGAAGCCCGTCATAGCCGTTGACCTGGGGGCCAGTACTGGAAGGATCATGAATGTGGCCCTCGATGACTCCTTCAAGGTTGAGGAGGTTCACAGGTTCATCAACGAGCCAGTGCACCGTAGAAGGCATCTCAGGTGGAACATTCAACGGCTATGGGGCGAGGTTATAAGAAGCATCGAGAGTTCCCTGGATGACTCTTCAAGCATAGGCATATGCACTTGGGGAGTAGATTACGGCTTGCTTGACGGGGATGGTAACCTGTTGGAGGAGCCCATTCATTACAGGGACCCCCGAACAGAGGGAGTCATGGAATGGGTTTTCGATAAGATACCGAAGAAAACCATCTTCAAAAGAACCGGAGTCCAGTTCCTACCCCTTAACACCATCTACCAGCTTGCCAGTATGGTCAAAGGTAGATCAAGGAAACTGAGGAAAGCCGAGACTTACCTGGGTATACCGGACCTTTTTAACTACTGGCTAACCGGAGAAAAGAAATCAGAGCTCACCCACGCATCTACAACTCAACTCCTAGACCCCAGAGAGAAATCATGGTGCCAGGACATTATAGAAGCCATTGGCGTACCCGTGAAAATCTTCCCCCAAGTAATCCAGCCAGGGACCAAACTGGGAGAACTTAAAGGAGTACCAGTCTGTGCTACAGCCTGCCACGATACAGGAAGCGCGGTCGTAGCTGTACCTACTCCTGACTCCGATTTCGCCTACATTAGTAGCGGAACATGGAGCCTCCTAGGCACCGAAATAGAGAAACCACTCATAAACGAACAGGTCTACGACCTAAATTTCACTAACGAGGGAGGAGCAGGAGACTCCATCAGGCTACTGAAGAACCTCCCAGGGCTCTGGCTTGAGCAGGAGCTAATGCGAGAATGGACTGAAAAAGGTGCAACAGTTACATATAATGACCTACAGGAAGTAGCAGGTAACACCCCATCCTTTATTTCCCTAATAGATCCAAATGACCCAGGTTTCTTAATCCCAGGAGATATGACTGAAAGAATACAGGAATACTGTAAAAAGACGGGACAGCTGGCTCCCATGTCCATAGGGGAGCATATCAGGTGCGTCTACGAGAGCCTGGTACTAAACTATAGATGTGCCCTAAGCCAGCTGGAAGAGATAACAGGTTCAAGCTATAATAGGATCCACATCATAGGTGGAGGCTCAAGGAATAAGGTACTTAACCAGATGACTGCGGATGCTACCGATAGAAGGGTGGTCGCAGGACCCAGTGAGGCAGCCTCAATTGGCAACGGAGTAGTCCAGTACGTCTCCCTGGGAGAACTGGAAGATATCTGGGATGCAAGAAGTATCCTAGCAGAGTCAGACGAGGTCGAGGTCTTCTACCCTGTTACACCTGAGCAATGGGATGAAGCTTATGAACGATTCAAACACTTAACCAGGTAAGATGATCATAGGCTTAATCTCCGACACCCACGACAACATCTACGCTATCAAAAAAGCTGTAGAAAAATTCAACCAAGAAAAAGTAGAACTTGTACTCCATGCAGGTGACTATATCGCTCCCTTCACAGCCGAGCACTTCAAATCATTAGATGCCCCCCTGATTGGAGTATTCGGTAATAACTGTGCAGAGACTGAGGTCCTCAAAGAGGTCTACTCAAGGATAGGAGCGGAAATAAGAGGCTACTTTACAGAGGTCGAGGCAAGTAACCTGAAAATTGCCCTATTCCACGGTCACCGGAGACAGGACGTGGAGAAAGCTGAAACTAGGGGCTATGATGTGGTGGTCGTAGGGCACACCCACAGGGCTAGGATTGAGAAAAGGAATGGTGTGCTATATGTGAATCCGGGGGAGGCTTGTGGTTACCTCACTGGGGAAAGAACCATAGCATTTCTCGACTCGGATCGTAGTATTGCTTGGCAAGGTACCCTGGACTAGACTACTCCACAAAACTTTCTTATCGCGTACTCGTGCACCTGGGCAACCCTGTAGACCGAGTCTAGGTCCACCCACTCCTCCTTTGCATGAGCTCCCTCGCCATAGGGACCGTGAGCCACTGCAGGTATTCCCTTGCTCCATATTATCTGGGTGTCCATCCAGCCCGAGCCTCCAATCCACTCAGGAGTCCTCCCCGTAAGCTCCACAGTACCTTCCTTAAGGATCTGGCAAATCTCCTCATCCCTATCCACCTCCATGGGAGCCCTGTAAAAAGTGATCTCATAGGAAGCTGCAAACTTGGGGTCGCCCTCAGAGATAGAAGCCAGCATGTCCCTCAGCTCCTGATCAACATCCTCTTTATCCTCTCCAGGAATGAGCCTTCTCTCAATCTGTAGCTTACATCTATCTGGGTAGGTGCTGAGCTCTCTTCCACCCTCAATTATACTTGCATGGACGCTGGCAGGACCAACAAGGGGGTGCTCCGTCTCCTCAAGGATCTTTTGAAGCGCCTCAAGTCCAATTAAGACGTATCCCATTTTCGCTATCGCATCGATACCAACCTGGTACTTTGAACCATGAGCCGCCAGTCCCCGTGTTTCCAGGTCAATCCAGGTAAACCCCTTGTGAGCTACCTGAATATTCTCTCCTGTAAACTCACCGATAATGGCAGCATCAACAGATACTTCCTCCATAAGCTTCTCAGTACCAATACTGGCATATTCCTCATCACAGACGGCAGCCAACGCTACATCTCCCTTCAACCGTTCCCCTGAATCAACCAGTGACTTGACTGCCGCCATAGAAGCGGCTAGACCACCTTTCATGTCAAAGCTCCCTCTACCATAGAGTTTTCCATCCTTTACCACCGGATCGAAGGGATCTATGTCCATGTAATCTGCCCCAACAGTATCAGTATGACCGTTGAGCATAAGATCCTTACCTCCTCCTTTTCCTCTAAATAAGCCTACGACGTTAGGCCTACCTAGCTCCACATCATATCGCGTGGTTTCCAGTCCAAGAGATTTCATCCAGTCTTCGATATAGTCTGAGATCTCAGCCTCGCCTGCTGCCCCTGGGACGAGAGTAGAGTTAACAGAATCAATACTCACAAGATCCTTCAGAAGCTTAACCAGATAACTTCTATCTATCATTTTAATTATCCTAGGATTCTAAGGTAGCTTCGAGTAAAAGCATCTTTCGGATAAAAAATTAGTAGGATCCTTTTATCCCTTTATCCAGGCTGGGTAAACAGGGTATTTGCAGCATATTACTTCCAAGAAGTATGGATCATTCTTCTCATTAGCCTGTAGAGCTCTTTTGATGGCTGGTTTTACCTCGTCTGGGTCCTCCACTCGCTCCCCTTCAATTCCAAGGGCTTCGGCGACTTTTGCTGAGCTCTGGACTTCGTGAGGCGTCAGTTCATAAGTGTAGGGACTGTGTCCTTCTCCCCAGAACCCGGGTCCATAGCCGCCAAATCCATTGTTGTTAATGTGTAGCATTGTTACCCCCATCTTGTACCTGACTAAGGTTTCCCAGTTACCCATCTGATATCCAACACCAGCATCACCGGTAACGCTTACTATCTGTCGACCTGGTAGTGCGTGGTATGCACCAAAGACTGCTCCTAGGCCATATCCGAGGGTTGAAACATTACCCCAACCCATGAATCCATGAGGAACTCGGGACTCGAAAACGGTGCTCAACTGATCCCTTGTATTTCCGGACTCATGAGTCACAAAACTGTTTTTCAAGTCAAGGGCTTCCATGAGATCTGCGTAAACCCGGTAAGGATTAATCGGTCGTTCACTTGACTCCATTAGTGGCCCATATTGTTCCATCATCTCATCTTTAGCAGCCTGTATCTCAGAGACTAGAACTTCATTCTCGTTTAGAGCACCCGATTCCTCGATCTCAGCTTTCAACTGCCTTAAGACGTGCTTCGCATCACCCAGTACAGCATGATCCACCATATAATCATTGTTGATATCAGACTCATCAACTGTGCACTGTATAATCTTCTTACTAACTACGTCAGGAATATTCTGCATGAAGTGACTGGGAGTAAGCCCAACACCTACCGTCAGTATAAGGTCTGACTTTTTCAAGAAACGTTCAGCAGGAACACCACGAACCCCCAAGGATAATGGATGATTCTCAGGGAACACACTCTTTGCTTTGAGAGTTGTAAGTACAGGAACATTTGCTACTTCGACGAATTCATATAGCTCCTGTACTGCATCAGCCGAGAAAACACCTGAACCAACGTACAAGAGAGGGTTCTCAGCCCTTAGAATAGCCTTAACAGCGGTCTTCACATCCTCTGGGTCCCCCATGCTTTTCCAGCCTTTTACCCGTTTGTATGGATATTTTTCTGAGTCGTATTCACCGATATCTCTGGGTAACTGCAGTAGTACCGGGCTCGGTCTCCCGGTCTTGAGCTTTGTGAAAGCTCTCCGAAGATACTCCGGGACCCTCTCAGGCTTGTTTATGTATCCCGTCCACTTTGTTACGCTCTTGAAACCTTCAGCTATATCATATCTTGTTCTTCCCCATTCATCTGGTTGTGCACCATCAGTAAGGCAAAGGAGTGGAACACTGTCCTCGTATGCCTGAGCCATGGCTCCGTATGCCATCTGTGTGCCGGCAGCGTTAACTCCTCCCATGACTGTGCAGACGCCGATTCCTTTTCCATCCATTAATCTACTATAGGCATCCGCTGTAGCAACAGCATACCTTTCATCCCTTACCATGAAGAGGTCTATTTCTTCAGCTCTACCTATTACGTTGTTAATCCTAGTTGTGGGGAAGGTGCTAACGAATTTTACTCCTTCCTCTTTCAGTATCTCTACTAAGCCATCTACCGCTTTAACCATAAAATCACTTACATACAATAGATATTTTACAGTGAAAAAACCACCGGAACTAGACTATTCCAGATTTCTTCAGTTCTTGTATCTTATCCTTACTGAACCCGAGTACATCGGAAAGGACATCGTCGGTGTGCTCCCCCAAAGAGGGGGAAGGCTGTGAGAAGTCTCCCTTTGTCTCACTGAATTTGATTGGGAACCCGGGTTGAGTCATCTCACCTATAGCTGGGTGATGCACCTTTACGAACATCTCCCTTGCCTTTGCCTGTGGATTCTCCAAGACGTCTTCGAGGTCAAGGACGGGTCCGACGGGTACTCCTGCCCCCTCGAGAAGCTTTACCACATCGTCAGTGGTTCTCTCTCTGACCCACTTTTCAACCTCTTCTGGCTTCAATTCATCGACATCAAGTAACTCCATGAACCAGTCGGTTATCCTCCCAGCAGGAAGGCTGAACATAACGTAACCATCCTGAGTCTTGTGAAGACCTGAGACGCCTATCCTATGTTTTCTGGCAGCCCTCCTGAAAGTGGTGTCAGCTAGCGTCCAGAAGCTGTAGCTCCTCATGACGGCTATCATGCTGTCCATTTGTGCGACGTCTATTCTTTGCCCTTTTCCAGTACGATTCCTGTAGTTCAAGGCAGCGAGGATGCCAATTAAGCAGGTGAATCCGGGTATGGTGTCGGCTATTGCCTCGGAAGCAAGTATTGGTGGACCTGGCTCATTCAGATCATCTCTGTTTAGCCACATGTAACCGGTGGTTGCCTGTGCTATGGGATCAAAGCTTCTCCTATCTTTCCAGGGACCGGTATGTCCGAATCCGCAGATACTGGCATAGATTATACCCGGGTTGAGCTCTTTCAGAACCTCCCAGCCCAAGCCCATCCTGTCCATGGTCCCTGCTGAAAAGTTCTCGATCACTATATCGCTCTTTTTAACAAGTTCCTTGAAGATCTCTAGTCCCTCTTCCTGCTTAAGATTAAGGGTAATGTCCTTTTTGCCTCTGTTAAGGTATAAGAAATAGGGGCTCTGACCCTTAACGAGGGGGGGAGTCATTCTGCTCATCTCTCCCCAAATGGGCTCTACCTTGATTACCTCGGCACCCATACCTGCCATGTAAAGGGTGACTATTGGCCCAGCCTGCACATGTGTAAGATCCAGTACTCGTATGCCTTCTAATGCCTGCATAATCTAAGGATAAAGTTACATAAATAAAAATATGAGAAAATTACATCTCACGGAGCCGCTTAATCCGTTCCTCAATGGGAGGATGAGTACTGTATAAGACATCGAGGGGGCTTTTATTAGGGTCACTGATAAACAGGTGACTGACTGATTCACTTACCTCCATCTCACCTGTGTTATACTGGGCTATCTTCTCCAAGGCATCCGCCAAACCATCAGGGTAACGAGTCAGCTCCGCACCTGAGGCATCAGCAAGGTACTCCCTTCTCCGGCTCACAGCGAGCTGAACAAGCCTAGTCGCTATAGGGGCAAATATGGCCAGAATAAAACCTAGTACAATAATCGCGATACCGAGACCGCCCTCCCTGTCTCTGCCCCCTCTTCGCCTGCCTCCTCCCCACCAGTAACTCCGGAGGATCATGTGGCTAAGTATTCCTGCTACGCCTACCAGCACTGCCACCAAGGTCATGAACTGGATGTCCCTGTTCCTTATGTGGCTTATCTCATGAGCGACTACGCCTTCAAGTTCACTCCGGTCAAGAGTATTCATCAAGCCAGTTGTTACCGCAAGAGAAGCATTCTCAGGATCCTTTCCAGTTGCAAAAGCGTTGAGTTCCTTGCTTGGTATTACGTAAACGTCAGGTTTTGGTATTCCTGCTGCGATGGCCAATCCTTCAACAGTATTATTTAAGTAAGTATATTCTCTCCCCTCAGCAGGTCTAGCGTTAACCGAGTTAAGAACAACCTTATCGCCATATTGGTAGCTACCCCAAGTATAGAGTAAGACCATCACTATACTTATTGGAACCATTATATAGATGGCATCCGGGGCAAAAATGTAACTTATAGAAACTATTAGAGCGAAAAGTATAATACTAACTAGGCTTGCCAGAATGAGGCTGTCCCGTTTGTTACGGGCCTGTTCCTCATGAAAGCTCCGACTAGACATCCTAGAACCTTACTTGGGGTGCCTCTCTCTGCTCCTCAGGTATATCTAGGAAGTCCTTCTCCTTACGTCCACCAGCAAACCAGACGCCAGGTATAGTGGATATCAGGTTATTGTAATCCAACACAGTCTGGTTATAATACTGTCTGGCGTAGGCGATCTTGCTCTCTATTCCTTCCAGCTGCTCCTGTAGCAGGGTAAAGTTCTCACTGGCCTTTAAGTCCGGGTAAGCCTCAGCTACTGCGAATAGCCTTCCAAGGGCTTGTGTTAACTGATTGTCAGCTTCAACTCGTTCCTGCATACTACCACCTATTAGCCCGGACCTTGCCTTAGCTACTTCCTCGAATATCTCCCTTTCATGGCTGGCATAACCTTTCACTGTCTCAACGAGGTTTGGTACCAGATCATATCTCTTCTTTAACTGTACATCGATCTGTGCAAATGCTTCTTCTATACGGTTTTCATAAGTCTGTATCTTGTTGTAGATGTTTATATAAAGACCAATAAGTACTACTGCTACTGCACCTATTAGTAAGAGTAATCCTAACATTGTGTTTCTTTCACCTTTAACCAAACAGGAGGGACAAGAGTCTATAAACTTATTTAAAAAAAGATATTCTTGTTATAAATTAAAAGATGGTTTTTGAATTCTGATGGGATTCGAACTCCGCCCTATGTGTAGAAGTCTCCCGCAAACCATCCCCATTTTTTATTGATTTATGATTT
>CAZLHX010000082.1:0-12125 GCA_964559475.1 uncultured Candidatus Bathyarchaeia archaeon
TTGCTTTAATCGGTTTTGGTCTGGTTGGCCAGAGCTTTGTTAAAATATTGAAGAATAAACATGAGAAACTATTGGAAGTATATTCATTTGATGTACAGTTGGTTGCAGTCAGTGATATACTGAAAGGAAGTGTAATGGACCCTAAAGGCTTGGATCTTGGGGCGCTTCTCAAAACTGTGAGGGAGACTGGGAGCATAGAAGGATATCCAGGTGGAGTGAAAGGTTTTGACAGCCTAGATACTATAAGACGCAGCGGGGCTGATGTGGTAGTTGAGGTAACGTGGACCAACTTGGAAACCGGGGAGCCAGGGTTAACCCACATTAAGGAAGCCTTAAGATCGGGGAAACACGTCGTTACTAGCAACAAAGGACCAATTGCGTTAGCACTCAGGGAACTATTAGACGTTGCTAAAAATAATAATGTACAGCTGCGATACGAGTGTACAGTGCTAAGTGGTACACCCGCCATAAGCCTTGGCCTAGAGGGCCTTGCAGGGCAGGATATTTGTGAGATTAAAGGCATAGTCAATGGGACAACCAACTATATACTTACAGAGATGGAGCAAGGAGGAGATTATAGCGAGGTACTTGCAAGGGCACAGGAAATGGGGTACGCTGAGGCTGATCCTTCAGCTGATGTTGATGGATGGGACGCTGTGGGTAAGATATGTATTTTAGCGAACACCCTTATGGGTTCAGATATTAAACCGAAAGATGTGATACGCGAAGGCATAACAGGGATATCCTATGAGGATATAATGGAGGCTAGAAAGGAGTATAAACGCATAAAACTAATCGCCCATGCCTGGAAGACAGAGGAAGGCGTCAGAGCTAAGGTAAGCCCAGAGAAGATTGATCTCTCCGACCCCTTGGCAAACGTGAACGGAGTTACAAATGCCCTAACTTACAACACAGACAGCTTAAAGGAAATTACTATCATTGGAAGAGGTGCCGGTGGAGCTGAGACGGGGAGTGGAATACTCAGTGATCTTCTAGCATTAACAAGGATTAACTAGAAATCATTTTCAACTAACAACCTTTTTTGAACTTGTAATCACAACCTTGACAATTCCAATGTTATTCAGGGCTCTCTTATCAAGTTATCTAGTAATGATACTTCCCTTCTCTCCAGTCCTAGCTTCGGCCAAGGTACCTTGTCTAAGGCCCACTCGTAGTGGGCTCTGTCCCTGTTTCTGAAAAGGTAGACATAGTTCCTGACGTAATCAACGTGCTCTAATACTAGCTTCTCAATTTCTCTGTCACTCAATGGACATAACATCAACTTTCTCTCTAATATTGCTAGAGGTGTAAAGTGGTAAGGCTTCTCCACGTAGATGACTCTCACGGATGCCCCCGATTCCTCTAGGCTCTTCCTGAGGCGAGAGGGACTCATACCTGTAATGCACGTAGAGGCTCCACAAGTCTTGGATTGGATTCTTTTAGAGTCTTCACGTAGTCTTTCAGAGTTTATTTGGAGGGATCGGGTCGCCGTCTCTCTCCAGGCGTCGTGATCCACTTTATTGGTAATTATTGTTCTCAAGGTGAGCTGGGCAAAGGCAAGGGAGACGTCCATGGAAGAAGCCTCCATCTCCAGGCTACCATAGCAGTCTATCTTAAGGTATGGGGAAAGCCCTTTTAGGGCTTCCAGTATGGGTTTTGCGGTGTATACCCACGAGGTTATGGGCTGTGGGATAAGCTCACGTCTCTCAATGTATTGAAGGAACTCCCTGAGGGATATCTGCTCCGAGGCTAGCTCCCCAATCTTTTCTTCTAGTTCTTCAGGGAAGTTCAGGAGAAGGGTATCATATGCATCGATGTTGTACTGGATATGTTGTAATGCTTTAACTGTAGAGGTTATAAGGTTAGGAGTAACGAGTAGGTCTATGAACGAGCTAGAATTCCCTTTTCCCCTCATTATCTAATATGACTTAACAGTTTCAATTTTTATACATTAACCCCTGCCTTAAGACATGCAAGAGCATAACTGTATTGATTATATCACAATCCTCTAAGAGAATTAGAACAAACTAAGGGCGCATTTTAGCAGTGACTCCGCTATATTGACGCCGCCAACTATTCTGGTCTGTTCCCAGAAGTCTGGACAGGCATTTGCCTCATGGAACAATAGTTCCTGCATCTTATTTTCGAGGGACTCTGATATGAAGCCCTTTATGTTATTATAGGGCTCTGAGTCCATGTACTCTTCATAAGCCTCCTCAACCAACATCGTGTACTCAGGGAAGGGTTTTCTTTTCAGCTTTTTTGCTTTAATGACCTTTGCAAAATATGGTTCGAGTTCGTCGTAGCTGGGTGTTAATTGTTCCTGGACCTCTTCTAAAGGTTCCTTGAAACGTGGCATGGCATCCAAAGCCAGCACGTATGCTTTACTATTTTTCCCGACCACCTCTCCACACTTTGTGGCATGCTTCTTGGCCTTTTTTGGCAGGTTTATCCTGAAAACCTTGTTTCCCAGGAAGGTGTTTGTTCTGAAGTCCTGGAATCCTCCTCGAGCCATAGCCGTGGGGTGGCAGAATGGAGGCTCTCCGTTTCTTTTCTCTACAATTATCCTGAGGTCAAAGAACCACTTATTGACGTACTCTTGTGCAAATACGCCCACCGGGTTAATTATGCCGGGTTCATTATCAGCGAGAAGCTTCTTTAGGTAATCTCTGTCACGTGATCTATGTATTCCGGTTCCATGTGTGCCTTCATCTGGCTTAATTACTACATCCTCACCAATTTCCATCCCGGTAAGGTCAAGAATGAAGGGAATATTGTCTTGGAATCCCCCACGGATAAGGGGCTCCTTGGTGTTACATGGGAAAAAGATCGTGTTGGGTATATTGATCCCATTCTTATAGAACTCTACAAGAGTCTGGAACTTGCTCCTGCATGTTAGTTCAACTGCATGGGGGTTGATCAGGAATTTACCCAAGGATTCCATGATACCTGTCGACAGGATTCTCCTGTTTTTTGCCTGCGTCCTGTTTAGAATAACCTTTACCTCATCCAACCGGGGCTTCAGGTCCCTTCCTTTACTCCTGTAAATAAACCCGTCACTCGTTAAACCTATGACTGTTTTATGAAAGGGAAGGAAACCTAGCTGGATTCCCATATTCTCTGCTGTGAGCCTGATACCCTGTTCATCAGTCTCAGATCTATCATATAGAAGAGAAATGTCACTCATAAGATAGCCATTAATGGAGGTTTACTCGCCCCAGTCCTCGCCTTCGATGGCAAGTTCTTTTAGCTGTATTACTCCTGATGGGTCTAGCTCGATTACGTAGTCTAATCCGCAGTCTATACAGCTCAGGATCTCATCCTCTAGGACGTCATTGGGTACCTCGACACTAGCTCCGCAGTCTTTACACTCGTACATCATTTTAGGTACCAACGTTAAATAATAAACATCAATATAATATTTACGACATAAATGACTTAAAATATTAACATAATATTCCAAATGTGGCATATGTTCATCTTTAACAAACTTAGGAATATACATCATTTATGGAACTTGCATGAATTCAACCAGCTTTCTTTGGGATACCCTCACTTATTCTTCGAAGATACATTAAATATTTTGGAGACAGCGAACAATGGCTTCCGAGAGTACTCGTTTAGCGTCCGTGGGGAGGGTTCTAGAGGTATTTATTTAGGTATTTTACTGACTGGCTGGGACATAAATAATATATGTCATCCATCTCCAGTTGGATGCTTTGTTTAGTCTTTGTGAGGGATCCGGAGAAGACGTCTCCTTGCGCCAGGTGTTCTAGAAACCAAGCGTCTTCTTCTTGGATTCTTGTATTATAGTTTACGTTTTTATGGATGTCACGTAGGCTTATCTCTGATCCTTTGATTTCTTTAACCTGGTACCTCCCCTCTATTTTCATATTTTCCTCTTCAAACCATAGGTACATCTTCGAGTCTTTTCTTAGCCTCCGTTTCTCTCTGATCATGCGTTTGAGAGCTAGTAGTCTAAGCAGGTCTCCTCTGATCTCCTCGTAGATTACCTTCATGTGCTCAGAGGGTTGGGGTATTCCTTTTTCATCGGCGAGCCAGGTGTAGAACCTCCTGATGGTGGCGAATAAACCCTTTGCGCCGTAGCTGGTTGAATATAGGATCTTATTGGGGTACCATGTGGAGAAAAATTCCTCGAGGGCTGGGTAGTCTACGTTCCATATACCACCTCTATTTGTATCAATCAGGTAGTCTGTGAGGGTGTATAGGCTTTTCCAGTACTTTGATAGGGTCTCCTCTGATAAACTGTGTTCAACACTATCCAAGAACAAGTCTATGAGCTCCTCGTTTCTGCGGTTTTCCTCCAGCCTTTTGAGGTACTCGTCCGCAGCTTCTTTAGGGATAAGTATGGCGTGTTTTATCCCCCAGTAGTAGACTCCCTTAAAGGGGTAAAGGATACAGTATATGACCTGCCCTTCCTTAAGTTTCCCATGACCACTTTTGTCATAAACCTTCAAATTACCTTCTTTGCCTAAGGGTTGGAGGTTGAAGAATCCCTTACCGATTTTTTTAGTGATGATGAAAACCCCGTGCTCTGGGCTCCTCAGGCCCTCCACTTCGGAGTAAAGTTCTGATGGTGGCCCAAACCTTTCATCGTATTCATCGCTCTCTAGATAAAGCATTGCGATGGTCTTTCCATCTTGGTGCTCCCTCTCCAATAAGTACCAGTTTAGGAAAAGTATTCTGTACTTAATTATGAGCTTGTTGAGGTCGATTGGATCCTTTTTCGGGGCCAGCCCCCGGTTATCCATCATGAATATGAATCGTGATTTAATGCTTAAGTCCATCTCCTCTAAGGGGGTTACAAGACCTTTTATTTGGGCGTACTCTAACACCCTGTTCTGAAACTCTCGGAACCCCCCTTTAGAACCTGCTCCTATCTCCATTTTCGTTACTCATTATAATGATGGAAGGCTTAAATTTGTCCCTCATCGGCTCCATATAGTATTATTTAATCTTCATGAACACTTGGGGAAAGAAGTATTTCTAACTCTTTTTAATCCAGTAAATGGAAATATCCTTGGGGTTCTATTAAGATAAAATCAACTGGTGGGTTCTAGGTGGGCTGCCATTGCCATGCCTCTGCTTCTTGGGAAATATATCCCATTGGACTGGTGTGCATGCATTCCATTCTCTAATATCCAACACTATGGTTATGCTTCTGCCTTTTGGTATACAAATATAGCTAGATTTTTAATACATGCATCCACTTTTCCGTCAAATATTGTACATTTGTATAGTTCTGGGTGAGAAAACGATATATAAGTATAATTTACACCTTGTATTTTATTGAAAATACAAGTACTAAATAGGGGAACATTTGCGGCCGTCTTCGTTGCCTCGGTATGGGGCCTTAGTTTCGTAGCTGCTTCTATAGCTCTCAGGACTATTTCTCCCATCTTGCTCGCAACAGTTCGATTCATAATCGCTTCGCTGCTGTTCCTGCCCGTGATCATCCGGAGCCTCGTGGAAAATAAGCTCCCTTCTCGGAGAGATCTCAGGGAGATGACTTTCTTGGGCTTGATAAGTATAAGTATTTACTTTTGGCTGCAATATACTGGAGTAAAGTTTGCCGGTGCCGGGGTATCAGCTCTCATTACTGTTGGGTTTATACCGATTCTCACCGGCTTAGCGTCAAGTATCCTGTTAAATGAATTGTTCGAGAGAAGGCGTGTAGTTGGTGTGGCCACTGGGTTTACCGGTATAGCGTTCATCGTGCTACCTAACCTGATGATCGGTAAAGTTGAGTCCAGGTTCTATCTAGGAGTGTTATGTCTTTTCGGGAATGCTGCTTGTTTCTCTGTTTACTCGACGTTAAGTAAGAGGCTCCTCGGGAAATACCCCGAGCCTGTTCTTGTTACCTCATATGTGATGTTTTTCGGTTCTTTGGCCTTGTTGCTGATGTCTATGCTTTCAGATTGGTCTTCTATGCATTCTTTAGAGATGATCCAGTGGGTTTCTATTTTCTATCTTGCTTTGGTTTGCAGTGGGTTGGCTTACTATCTGTGGAACTATGCTTTGAGCAAGATTGACGCTGTTCAGGCAGCAACTTGGCTTTATCTTGAGCCTGTGGTCGCGTTTCAGGGGAGCTTCATATTAGAGGGAGCTGTTCCTGGTGCCTTGACGATTATTGGTGGTATGTTGGTGATAGTGGGGGCACTCTTAACATCGGTAAAGAGTGAAATAACCAACGAAGATTGGAAATGAAAAAGATAGCATGTGTTCCTGTATGAGAATATATTAGGTTCATATCAGCCATGCATATATCTTATGTTTTAAAAGAAAATTATAGAAAAAGGGAGGAAAAATTGAGGTTAATATGTGATACGTTTTCTAGCTATCAACTAGATCACTTTTTTCTCGGGATATCGGGCTGTGGGTCAGTTGAGTATCTATCGATCTTGCTAATGGCGGTTAATGGGTCCTCGAAGTAATCTCTTCTGAATACGGGGAGCTGGAATTTCTCCATTATCTTCCTGGCTGTAAGAGGGTCCTCAAACTTCTCCCTCACCCCCTTGATCTTCAATGAATCCTGGAGTTTATGTACCTCCGTCTTGGATAGCCCTGCTGAGAGCGTCTTGATCATTCTATCGATGCTACGTGTTGACATACAATCACACTAAAGAGCAGCCTTCACATATTTAACATTTCAAAGACTGGATCCTCTTATCCGAGGAATATTTCATATTGATCCCTTTCATCAATCATCCCCAGAAATAGAGCATACTTTTTTCATTATACACTGTTAATGGTAGTTTATGGACAGTAATAAAAAGAAGATTGAGAGATGTACGGTTTGTCTGCAGCCAGCAACCGGTGACTATGTGTTTAAACTAGTATACTATGAAGAAGGAGAGGAGGTTGTGAAGTGGTTCTGTGGGGGCCCCTGTTTAAGGCAGTGGGTTGAGGAGGAGCTGGATAAGACTCATCTTGGGGAACTGGAATCATTGGAATAAAGGAGAGCTTTGGGTAGTTTATTACATGCTGATTTGCTGATTTAAGGGTTGATTATAATGTCATGGGAAGATGAGGAAGATACTACTGCGTATAAGGTCATTAGAAGCAGGGAAGGAGGTTACCGTGTTCTACCTTTAGATAGTAAGACTCCTGTGGATTGGAGAGAAGCTGGGAAAACAGGTACCGGAAAGGAATGTTTGAACTATATTGAGGAAGTGTGAACTGATAGAAAGATTGGTAGCATGAGTAAGATCGTGGATGAGTTAAAGAAAACTCGTTAAATAAACTCTATATGAATGCTTACAAACAATTTCATTATCAACATTCATCCACTCAAACCGCAACACACTCGAGACGCATAAATCTTAGTTTAAAGCGGTTACCGAACATGTTATAATATTATGTTTACTATTAACTAATAGAGTTTATATGAGTGATGATGATACATCCATCAAGATTCTAAACTCACCAGTTAATACGAGCATGAGAGAGAGTCCTCCTACCGTGGAGCCCTCAGAGCCTGTGTCCAGTATATCTTATACTATGATAAGGGAGGACATTGGGGCAGTGATCGTGATGGAGGAAGGTAGACCTTTAGGCATAATCACAGAAAAAGACATATTAGAGAGAGTCTTAACCCCAGGCAAAGATGCATACAAGACTCTGGCAAAGGATGTAATGTCCAAGCCTCTAATCTCTATTGAATCCAGTCAGCCAGTTAAAGAAGCTTTGAGGATTATGAAGGAAAAAAAGATCAGAAGACTAGCCGTAACCGAGAAAGGGTCCCTGACCGGGTTAATCACAGAGAGAAGACTACTAGCAAGCATCTGCAACCAGATAATATAAAACCTAAAACCTTGCATGTAACTAGAATTTAAATTATTTGAAAGAGATATTTAGACGGGTTTGACGATCTCTAATATTGTTGAAATTAATCGAGTCCTTGAAAGAGATCGTACTGATACTACATACAAGTTTGCTTTACTAAGAGGAGCTGCAGATATAGCTCAACAACATAATCCCTATACCGCTGAGGGAAGGGTTTGGTATAAAACAGGTCTTATGGTAGAGAAATGGCTGGAATATTATTACCCTCTCTTTGATTCAGATGTATTTATCCCTCAGAAAAATGGTGAAATGCCTCTAAGTCATGATGGTAAAAACGTTTCATTCAGACGCAAGTTCAAAAGGTTAACAGATTATTATTCTTCCAGAGGCGGCTTCAACGCATTCTGGACTCAGTATAAGAATGGGACGATTGATGAAGAGATTAATGATGCATGTCTTAATCTTGTGAAAGACATCTGGAGAACCATTACCTATTACCCTATGAAACATCTTGGGTACTCGATTAAGAACGAGCATTACAGCTACTTTGGGTACGTGAGAGAAAACCTATACGATCAGGCACTCCTTTCTCTCGTGAACTGCTGGTTGACAGGTTCGGGGATTTCTGGATGGACGGAGACTTCTGGCGGTGATATACTTGGGCTGTATTCATTTAAAGAGGAATATGATACAAAAATAAATATTGCAGTAACAAAAGATAGCCTCGCCCTCGATGATGAAATTATCAAGATTCCTCTTTGGCTTTTCTTGCTCCTCTGCTAATATTCAAGGTCGCTTGTATGTATGAAAAAATGTTGCATAACATGTCTAAATTGGAGTCGGTTATTACAAGTAATCTTTAAGTGTGCGATAGATTCTATTGTATTCGATAATAGTGTCCTTGAAGACCGTGACTGCTAGACTATCCCCCAAGACCTTGGAGGAAATAGAGGAAATCGCGAACAGGGAGAAGATAGACCGCTCGGAGCTGATAAGACGGCTACTGGACTCAGCCCTCAACCAGAGACGTATCGATGAGGCAATAGAGGCTTACCGAAAAGGAAGGATAACCCTCTGGAAAGCCTCCGAAATAGCCGGAGTCACACTCCGCGAGATGATGGAAATAGCATCAGAGAGAAAGGTACTCATACCCTACACACTCAAGGATCTGGAGCGCGACATGGAATATGCCAGACGGGAAAATAGTAACCTGTGACAGCAGCCCCATCATCTGGTTAGCAAAGGCATCAAGGCTACACCTCTTAAGGGATCTTTACGAAGAGATCAATATCCCCGACAGGGTACATAAAGAAATATTACAAGGCGAATCAGCCGATGTTATAATCCTCAAAAACGCAGTTGAGGAAGGCTGGATAAGAGTACACGATTTGGAGTATGAGGGAATCTCTGAGCTGCTGGAGGTCTCCGGTATACATTCAGGGGAGGCTGAGGCAATCCTGTTGGCAAAGAAGTTGGGTGGAATCCTAGTCGTGGATGACATGGAGGCGTCTGCTACCGCCAGGGTCTTCGGGATAAGGCCCCTTGGGACTGTTGGTGTTCTCTTAAAAGGTATAGCAGATGAGCTCCTAAGCTTCACGGAATTTGAGGAGACCTTAAACAACATGATAGACTTGGGGTTCAGATTGTCAGTCGAGGTTTACAGAAAAGCCATGAAGTATGCTAGGGAACTCAGTGATGAACTAAATCACAAACCATGATCAGCATCAATATTGAAGAGGGTAAGCCACGGAATTAGCCTCTAGGCGATTGCAATCCCGTGAGTATAGAACTTGTTAGATAGATGGCAAATTCTTTATATTTATTCCAGTTCGAAGATGAAGTGGCACATTTCATCCCCTGCCATGAGGGTTTTAGGTCTCTTAAAGGATATTTTGGGGTTGAATCCCTCAACGACGGCGTAGTCTCCCATACAAATCATCTTCATCCCAACGTCTGTCGAGTTAAGCTCCATGAAAGAGTCAGCGTGAGCACAACTGTGCACCTTTACCTCCAGTGCGTTTCTGCTCTTTCTCACAATCTCATAGTCATGCACTTCGTCACTGAAAAGCCTGAACAGGTACTCCGGGTCATCCCGCCCAGTCTCTTCAGCCAAAACCCGCCACCTTTCTCTCGTCCTCTCAGCCTTCCAGCCACTCAGTAGCTCCAGCACGCCCTCACCGTACTCCCTTTCCAGGAAACGTATAGCCGTCGTTAGCAGTAAACTTTTGTTAAATATCCTAGACATGAAAGATAAGAAGCCTAGGATTCATTTTATTTTTACGACCCATGAATCAAGTAATTACATATTTACTCGAGTTAAACCTGATCCTCACTATTGAATGCAAGCAGGACGGCATACATAGATCTTGAGGGAATGTACCTTATTCTTTTCCCTCTTCCAGTTCTTGGCACTTGGGACATGGCTGGAGGTGAGCAGGTCTCTTTTTGTAGGTAAGTATCGTGTCCCTCTCCTTTAATGGGTAGTCGGGGCAATCTTTTCGCCAGTGAAAATATTCTTCATTAACCTTCTTCACGTATTCAACCATATTAATTACATACTTATACGCGGTATTTAACTCAATGCTGGAATATGCACTGGTTTATTAGACGCAGGGTGTATTATTACATACTGATTCTTTTTGATCTCGTCCCTGAGAGGTTAAACTGGAGTGAGGCTGAGATAAAATGACGACTCAAAGTAATGAACAGAAAAAACGTCGACCCGTAATACTTGAAGGATTGAGCAGAAACCTGAAAACGTCTGAGATCGCGTCCCAGTTGGGCGTCAACAAATGGGTGATAAAAAGGGACATACAAAGTATGAGGTACAACAGAAACCCCAAGCTAAAACAAGCCTATAAGACCGCGGATGAAGCAAAAGAGGAAAATACTAGATCAAGTGCTAATCGTGCCGAGACAAGATTCAAAGACATGACTGGCATGACATTGGAGGAAAAAACTCTCCTTAACATGCTTCACTATTACCGACCCGAACTCCTGAAGATTTTAGGCTCAAATGATGAAAACCATGCCATCAATAAGTTAGCTTCGAGCACCAAGAGATGTCTGAAGAAACATGGCATAATTGTTACCGGTTGGAAAGACTCAGAGTTAACCCCGAAGGCTCGAGAATATCTGGAGGACCCTGATCACGAAGTCTGAGAGAAAACCAGCCCTGATTAAGCATTCACTTGATGATCATCATGTATGCCTCGAGATACTTCTTTTTAAAGGAAGTAAATACCCTTGTTAAAATCCAAGAAAGGTTTAATCTGCAGGGAACATGGGTGTAGTTCTTGCTGTGAAGAAAACTCGATGCCTCTTACTGTCAGGGATATCCGTAGAATAATTAAAAATGGGTATAAATCCGCCGATTTTATCGTGATGAGTAGGGGGGAGAGACGTCTCAGAAACTATGAGGGCGCCTGTGTCTTCTTGGAAGGAGGTCAATGCAACATTTACTCGTTTAGACCTGAAGGATGCAGGCTTTACCCATTACTTTACGACCCATCTAATGATAGCATAGTGATTGACCCGGCTTGTCCTCATCAAGGGGAATTCAAGATAAATCAAACCAGCGCAGAAAAACTGCGAAAACTGGTAAAGACAGTTAAGAGAGAAAAGCGAAGAGAGTTAATGTATTAAAGCCGTCTATACAAGAACCCAATAGTAAAATTATTTTTATCATCTACCGGGTAATTGCATACAACCTTACTAATGAAGCTGGAAAATTATTGCTAATCATGTAGTACATCCTTTGGTCGTAATCAGTTAAGCAACATGTTCTTTACTGTGAGTTGACATGTGAAAGGATTTATGGCGCTCACATGTGTGTACCCCGCAGATCGGGCAGGTGAACACTGGCTTATTTTTACAACTCTCAAAAATGCATACCTCCCCATCTAGGCTTCTCTTTTTTCTTTCCTGGAAACGATTCCATCTAAGGCTCATCGAACTTCACCATTTTAAAGCCCCCTTGGTATTTCTACTCATCAACCTTCATCCATATAATGTTCAAAGTAGGTCAGTAAAAAGGAATCTGTTAAAAAAATATTAAATTAAAAAAATTTGAATAATAATGACGCGAATTAGACTATTGTTCTTACGTTTAGAGCCTGGGGTCCTTTAGGAGTGTCTTCCATCTCGAACTCTACCTTCTGTCCGCTCATAAGAGAGCTTATGTCGTTGAGTTCCGTGTGGTGGACGAATATATCATCATCCTGTCCTTCTACTTCTATGAATCCAAATCCCCTAAATTCTAGCCATTTCTTAACTTTACCTTCCAATTATTTTCACCTCTTGTATAAAGCGATAATTAC
>CAZLHX010000083.1:0-11946 GCA_964559475.1 uncultured Candidatus Bathyarchaeia archaeon
GCGTAACCACCAGGAGTCACTCAATCACCTCCAAACCCTTCTCACCAAACATCTTCACAGCCAGATCCCTGGCAGTCTCCACCGGGTCCCGGCTGTACAGCTTACGGTGAATACTAGGACCCTCATGCACCACCGTGAGGCAGTTATATCCCGCCTCAGTACATACCTCAACGCACCGTGGCTCTCCTCCACACAGGTCACATATAGTAGCCTTACCGTCCCCCGGGTGAAGGTAGGGCACGTCGCCGGGGCAGGCGGTTATGCAGTCCCCGCAGCTTGTACACTTCTCCCTGTCCGTGATGACTGCGTCTGTGTCCGGGTCTACTGAGAGGGCGTCTACGGGGCATGATTCCACGCAGGGGTAGTCCTGGCACTGGGAGCAGAGGTGGGGTACCTCTACTCCGGGGAAGGGCATGAATACTCTTACTCTTGAGGCTTCGGGCCACATCCAGCTTTCGTGGTACATGCTACACGCTAGTTCGCAGCGTCTGCACCCTGAGCAGGCTGAGTAGTCCCTTGCTATCCAAATCGGTTCAACCATCATATACACCAGAATTTTACTATCTATATGGGAAAGTGTGACATAAAAATATTAGGACCATATGAACAAACAGCGATATGTTTTACAAAACAACTCGTATTTGGTTATTAATATCAAGTATCAAAGACCATTCGGACAACCCAATGTTCTTGCATTTCTACGATCTTCATCTTGTGAAATGTAACAGCTTTAACTGATATTCCCACTTCATGAGTCTCACTGCTAAATTTTTCTCCAACACATTTTGCTACTGCTAATAAATTTCCTATGTCAACTTCAATATTTATTGAGTGAGGTACAAGGTACTCAGTATCATGAATATAAAGGAACTCATCCATCAGGTTGAATAATAAACTCTCCAAATCTCTACCTTCAGCCTGTAGCTCAAACGCCTCTTCTTCAGCTATCCGTCCAATTGGGGTTATAGTATTAAACATACCTAATGCAAGGTTAGCGAAGGCTTCCCCAAGAGTCTTCCCAGTAGCTTCAACCAATAAATCCGCTGTAGGTCCTCCCTCAGGATAAGTGAATGACATTCTTTTCTACTCCCATTCGATTGTTGCTGGAGGTTTATGGGTTATGTCGTAGACAACTCTTGTTATATGAGGAATCTCATTACACACTCTATTACTAATTTTTTCTAGAGTGTCCCAAGGTAGTTTGCGAAAGTTAGCAGTCATTGCATCAACGCTCTCCACTACTCGTATAGCTAGAGTCCATCCATAAGCCCTTTCATCCCCCTTAACTCCCGTGGTCTTGGTATTTGTTAGCACAGTGAAGTATTGCCAAATTTCATCGTAGTGTGGGAGTGATTCTATTTCTTGACAAACAATTGCATCAGCTTTGCGTAATATCTCAAGTTTCTCCTGGGTAATGGTTCCTATTAATCTAACAGCTAGTCCAGGTCCAGGAAATGGTTGTCTAATTATTAGTGGTCTTGGAAGTTCTAGTTTCTCTCCCAAGGCTCTTACCTCATCTTTATATAGATCCTTTAGTGGTTCTATGATTTCCTTGAATTCTATACTGAGCGGTAAGCCTCCAACGTTGTGATGAGTCTTGATTGTATCACTATCTTTTGTTATACCTGATTCAATTCTATCCGGGTAAATAGTCCCCTGAATTAGATAATCGGCACCTATTTTTCGAGCCTCTTCCTCAAAAACCCTGATAAACTCTTCACCAATAATCTTCCTTTTCTGCTCAGGATCAGTTACCTCTTCAAGCTTTTTCAAGAAACGTTCCTGAGCATTAACAACGATTAGTCTCAGCCCCCTGTTCTCGAAAGCCTTCGTGACTTCTTCAGATTCATTCATCCTCATTAGGCCATGATCAACATGAATTGCTACTAGTTTGTCATCAAGCGCTCTTGCCGCAAGAACTGCTGCTACGCTACTATCAACTCCTCCACTTAGGGCTATTATTGCTTGATTATTCCCAACTATTTCCTTTATTCTTTCTATAGATAACTCAACTGCATCCAAAGGCTTCCAGTTTGGACTGCATTTACAAACCTCGAAAATAAAGTTTCTTAGCACCTTTTTTCCATGTTTTGTGTGTACAACTTCTGGGTGCCACTGGAGTCCGTAAATTTGTTTATCAACATGCTTCATAGCTGCTACTGGACAGACGTCGGTATATGCAAGGACTTTAAAATTCTCAGGAGCTTCAAAAACAGTATCCCCATGACTCATCCAAACCTCTTCCATGCTATCCATCCCGTCTAAGACGCCTTCTGGATTCTTGATGTTTACAAAAGTGATGCCATATTCTCTTATCGCTCCTTTTCTTATCTTCCCCGCGTATACATTCGCCAATAATTGCAATCCATAGCAGAGACCTAATATTGGTAAATCAATATCTAAGATACTCGGATCGAGTTGTGGAGCACCTTCTCTATTAACACTATGAGGGCTACCTGAAAGGATAATTCCCTTTGTTTTCATTACCTTTGAGAGTGTTTGTATATCGGTTGCAGTTGAGTCGCTTGGTAGTATCTCGCTGTAGACGTTCATCTCACGGACTCTGCGGGCAATTAAGTGGCAATATTGACCACCATAGTCGAGAATAACAATACCGTCAGGAAGATTTTGGTTCATTATCTCACTTAACACTGCCTCTTTTTTATTATTTTTGTTAAAAGAAGTAATCAAAATAACCTACTTATGCACATTTGATCCCAACCTCCCTAGACAGTTAAAAATAAAGTGGTTACTTTATTTCATCTATAAAAAGATCAATTTCGTTTTCAGTGTTATAAAAATGAACAGATATTCTAATGTGCCCTCCATGAGCGTCTCTACCGGTAATCTTTACTTTTTTAGCCTTTAGGTCTTGGGCAAATTTGACTGCCTCCTTCTGGAAATAACTAACGATAGGAGACCTTGGGGGCTCTTTTGTATACATTTCCTTACCCAGTCCCATTATTTGTTCGTACAGGTAATTGGAGAGACTTAGAACTCTTCTCTCGATTTTCTTTAAGCCTATCTCATCCAAAAATTGTAAAGATCTTTCTAATGCATACATACCTTCAAAGTTTAAAGTGCCATACTCAAATTTCTCCGCAGAATCCAAGTCAGGTAAACTCTCTGGATTATCACCTTCCCATATTTGATTCTTCCAACCAGTTCTGTCGGGTACTAGTTCAGGTATTTTTTCTTCTCTTACATATAGAAATGCCAGTCCTGTTGGTCCCATGAGATATTTGTATGGGGCTATACTAACAAAGTCGACTTTTTCTTTATGATAATCTATATCAATTGCACCTACCGCCTGTGTTGCATCGACTAGAACCATAGCTTCGTGCTCATGAGCAATTTCCACAATTTCTTTCAAATCAAACCTAAAACCATTTACATAGCTAACATGACTTACTTGAACTAGCCTTGTATTATCATCAATAGCATCATCTATATCAGAAATATTCACAACTCCATTCTCTGTTCCTACTGCTCTAGATTCTACTCCATTTTTAACAATTGTATGAGTATACAGAGGATTATGTTCCCATTCTGGGAAGACAACATTATCTCCCTCTTCCCAGTCTATGCCATTTACTACAATATTCAAGCCCGCCCCTGTGTTCATTGTAAAGGCAATTTCTTTTGAATTTACCTTGATTAGATTAGCAACCATATTCCTGGCTTTGTTTGTTTTGCCCAGCCAGTCTTGTAAAATGGTATTATCCCCTGTAGTCTTGAATTTATGCCATGATTCAATATATTCCAAATGTCCTTCTACTACACTACTTGGCATCAATCCCACGAAGGCATTATCAAGATATATCCAATCCTCAAGGACAGGAAACTGAGCTCTAATTTCTTCGATATTCATACAGTAAAATATACTTAATATGCTATTCACCTTTTTGGAAAAATAATCAAGTTAATAGCAATATTAATCAATTTACTTTTATATTAATTTTAATTATTTTCTTTTATGAGTTTATTACCTACACAAATAGCAAATTTTGCGGTAACGTACAAATGTAATAGTAAATGTCTAAATTGCAATATTTGGCAAAAACCAATAAACAGAAATGAACTTACATTAAAAGAGATAAAACTCTTTTTCCAAAATAATAGTAACTTATTAAAAAAAGTTAAGTCAATACAGCTTACAGGGGGAGAACCTTTTCTAAGAGATGATCTGCCTTCTATAATTAAGACTATAAATTATTCCAATCCAAAATGTTCGATATGGATCCCTACAAATGCTCTAATACCAAATAGAATATCGTTTCTTGTAAAGCAAATAATACAATGGGAAATTACATTGGGAATATCAGTTTCTGTTGATGGAATAGGTAAAATAAATGATATTCAGAGGGGAATAACTGGAAGTTACAAAAAAGCTTTGAAAACAATCAAAAATCTTTCAGATATACGAAAAAGGTACCAGAACCTGAAATTATCAATCGGTTTTACACTATCCCCAAATAATTTTAATGAAGTTACAAAAGTTCAAGAACTCGCCAACGAATATGATTTTGATTTCAGTCTTAGGCCGGTTAATATTAGTCAAATATACTATGAAAATGAAGGGAGAATATTCTATGATCATGAAGTAAAGAAAATACTGAAAAATGTGTCGAATTCAACGATTAAACGTAAAGGATGGCTAAGATCATTAACTTTTCTCGCTTATGTACGTGGAATTCCAAGATTTTTGAAAGACCCGGAAGATAGGCCTATCAATTGTTCAGCGGGCACAAGATCATTTTTTCTCGATCCATATGGAAACATATATCCTTGTATAGTATTTAATCGAAAAATGGGGAACATTCGAGAAAAAAATTTCACTGAGATCTGGTATTCACAGGAAGCTGAAGAAATTCGAAGAGAAATTTATGAAAAAAAATGTCCCGGATGTTGGCTTGAATGTGAGACTTTTCGTGACATAATAAATGATGAAAAATATCTCGCAGAAACGTTTTTGAACACAGCCTTAAAGGGGTCTCCTTTTTAACCGGTTCTTTTAATTATGTGGTATCCAAACTGAGTTTTTACGGGTTCTTTGGTTGTTTCTCCCTTGTTTAACTTGGAGGCTGCTTTCCAGAAGGGTCTAACTACCTTTCCAGCACTAATTTCGCCTAAATTACCTCCCCTTTTTCCTGAGGGACATTTGCTATAGCTCTTTGCTAACTTTGAGAAGCTTTCTCCCTTTTCTAATTTTTTTAATAAATCTATGGCTTCGCTATGTTTTTCCACTAAAATGTGGGATGCTTTTACTTTACTTGGCATTTTTATCCATGATTATTACTTATGGTGCTTCATAAGGGTTAACCGTTAGTCAAGGAAATCTACAGTCCAATTTATTGACTTGGTTTCAGTAATACTTTTTTCATGTATAAAAAGGAGAATTTCTGACTCACCTGTGATTTCTGCTACAGCTGTTAGATTCCAAACCTCGTTCTCACGAAATCCGATTGGTGCATTTGAGAGTAAGACAGTTCTATGAAACGTTCCGCTGTTTCCCGGTTTGATATCACCTAGGCTATGAATCGTCATCTGGCTATTATAGTCAGTACCATTTACCAATAATTCAACATCAATTTTTGTTATCTTCACAGGAGTTCTACCATTGTTTTGAAATGAAAAAGTAAGAAAGAATTGATCAAAGGCTCCTATTTCTTGTTGGTAAATTGGGCCATTTATTTGTACACCATTAATTGTATTGTTAACGGTTGTTCTGGGTATATTCCATAGGAAAATTAGTAGTGATAAAAATACTAGTGAAAGAATAGATATAATTATTGACTTTCTATTTTCCATTAATTATCAAGTCTAGAAAATGATAAGGGAATATAAATGATCTATATATAGTATAAGAATAGTTATTATTCCACAAAGGGAGACCTGTTATTTAATATTACATTGACTACTTCAGGTCTCATCATTTCAGGACTGGGTCTATCGCCTTTCAATAATTTAGCTCTCATAGCACGTCCTTTATAGTTAACATGGTCTTCAGTACGGTGGGGACATATTTTATCATTCTGAGGACCTCCACATCTTTTACAGTGGAAAAAGTTCCTGAAGAATATGGGAATTATTCCGAGATCAGGATATTCCTCGAAGATCTCTTGAGCTTCAAAGGGTTCATAGAAGTCTGCTACACCAGCATGATCTCTTCCCACGATAAAATGAGTGCATCCATAATTCTTTCTGATGATTGCATGATGAATTGCTTCCCTCGGACCAGCATAATGCATCTCCATTTCCAGAGTCACTAAAGTTGCGCTATTTCTCAAAAAATAGTTCTGAAAAAGAGCCTCATAGCTTTGAATGATTACTTCATCAGTGAAGTCTCCTGATTTTTTCTTTCCTATTAGAGGGTTGATGAAAAGCCCATCAACAAAGGCTAGAGCAGTTTTCTGAACGTACTCATGTCCTATATGTGGAGCATTACGAGTCTGGAATCCTGCGATTGTTCTCCAGCCCTTTTCCCTAAATAAGAAACGCGTCTCCCTGGGTTTTAATCTATATTTTGGAAATTTGCTTGAGTGTTCCCTTAGTAATATCAGTTCACCACCGATTAGAACTGGTTTCATCTCACGAACTGCATTAATTCCAGGATGTTTATCATCGCATGTTTTGAATATTCTATGGCAATGAGTCTTTTTATCCCAAGAATATTTTTCTTTCACATCTAAGACGGCGAATATTTCCCCTGAAGAGACAAGAGATACTCGGTCGTCCTCATTAATTTCTTGAGCTTTCTCTTGCGTTACATCAACAAGTATAGGTATCGTCCACGGTGTGTCATCTAAAAGCCTACCTTTGGCTAATACTGTAAGATAATCGTTTTGAGTCAAAGGGCCTGATAATGGGCTATAGAGACCGCATGCGATATTCTCTAGGTCGATTCGTTGTTCAGGGTAAATTGTGACTCTAGTTAGATTAAGAGCTTCTTCCTCAAGCTTCTCAAAATTCTTTTGTCCAGCTTGACAGTTTACTAGCTTCCCACCATGTGGTCTCAAGGACAGTCACTCAATGTAGCCTAGTCTTCTTAGTCTTTCTCTTATGAGTTCTTCTTCCTCTTTACTGTATTGGGTTTCCTCTGGGAACTCGTTCTCAAGCATTAGAGCTACGTATTCATCAACACTCTCAAAACTTGTTCCTTGGATCCTATCTTTTATCTTTTCATAGATATCCCGTGGGATACTGACCTGTACTTTATCTGACATTTTTATCTACCTGATTACTTTGAATCTTGCTCTTATGGATATAACTGTATTTGTGTATTGATTATTAAAAAATACATTTATGGGGATATGTATTTAAGATAAGAATCCGTACTGATTGCACTAAATAACAGGGGAGATCAAGCATCACGAAACTACCACGTCAACCGGAAATTAACATAGGTACCATAGGACATGTAGATCATGGAAAAACAACACTAGTCCAGGCTATAACAGGTGAGTGGGCCAGCCGTCACAGTGAGGAACTAAAAAGAGGAATTACCATAAAATTAGGCTATGCAGATGCAGCAATTTACAAGTGCCCGAATTGTTCTGAGCCCCATTGTTACTGTTCTAATAAAAATTGTCCCACTTGTGGTGAGGAAGCAGAGTTACAAAGAACTGTAAGCTTTGTGGATGCCCCTGGACACGAAATACTTATGGCTACTATGTTAAGTGGAGCAGCTGTGATGGATGGAGCGATTCTAGTAATTGCTGCCAATGAAGAATGCCCACAACCACAGACAAGAGAACATTTGGCTGCCATAGAAGCGGTAGGATTAAAAAACCTAGTAATAGTGCAGAACAAAATTGATCTTGTAAACAAGCAGAAAGCCCTAGAAAATTATAGTCAAATAAAAGAATTTGTAAAAGGAAGCATAGCTGAGAATGCACCCATCATACCAGTCTCTGCTCAACAAATAGTAAATATTGATCTATTGATTCAGGCGATGGAAGAATACCTTGAAACACCGGTACATGATTCAGCTCTACCACCACGAATGTACATTGTAAGGAGTTTTGATGTTAATCGCCCTGGAACTCCAATTGATGATCTGGTAGGAGGAGTCTTAGGTGGTTCTATTACTCAAGGTATTTTCAAGATTGGTGACGAGATTGAGATAAAACCCGGTCTCCCACAACGCCAGAAAGGAAGAGTTAGACCTAAGGAATTATCCACTGAGATTACGAGTCTACAGGTCGGTGGATACTCGCTTGAAGGAGCTATGCCAGGTGGCTTAGCAGGGATGGGAACAATGCTGGATCCCTCAATTACCAAATCTGATGGCTTAGTTGGTAACTTAGTTGGAAAGCCAGGTACATTACCTCCCATCGTTGAAAAAATTACTCTCGACTATAGGCTATTTGAGACGGTCGTAGGCACAGTTAGTGAGGAAAAAGTAGCTAGTATTGCCCGTGAAGAAAAACTCTTACTGAATGTTGGCACCGCAAAAACTATGGGAGATGTAACGACAGTGAGAGGAGACTGGATGGATCTAGATCTTACTATACCAGTCTGTGCAGAAACTGGAAACAGGGTGGCTATAAGTCGGCGTGTTGGTGGTAGATGGAGACTCATTGGGGTTGGGACTGTAAGAGTCTAAATATTTTTTGACTATTATTTGTAATAGTTAAATCTCTCCAGCATTTGAACATTCATAAACTTTTTTTCTCTAAACATATTATTTTAAATGTCCAATATAATTTAAAAAGATAGTATTTCGAATGGTTCTCAACAAAATCATTATACCTAAGTTTTCAACAAGTTAACAAGAGAAATAAAATTGCCTAAGACAGTTATTTTTGATACAAATTTTCTACTAGCACCACATCGTTTTCATGTAGATATTTTCTCTGAAACTGAAATTGCCTTGAATGAGAAGGTTGAGTTCGCTGTTACTACCACCGTCATAGATGAGATCGATAAATTAATTCAGGAGTCTAACCCAAAATTCAAGAGGGAATTATTATTAGCAAAGACTTTGGCTAGGCAGTGTAAAATTATCGATGTGGATCTAAAGCCCGGAGAAACTGTTGATGATAGTCTTGTTAGAGTTGCAAAAGAAAAGGGTTTTATCGTTGCCACATCGGATACCTGGTTAAGAAAAAAACTTCGTGCAGAGGGTGTAAGAACTTTAGCTCTTCGTCAAAGACGTTATATTGAGTTACTTAATTAATAATGGATAAGCTCTTATTTGACGTTGAATTTAATTAGCTTAAATTAATTAACATAATTTACTACCTTTATATTAACAAATTATTTCAAATATTGGGTATCTAGAAATATAAACCTAACAATACTGATCCTACTATTTTTAGGGTATGATAAATTTAAAAAATTACACTTTTTAATAAACTATGAATATTATTTTCCTTTAACATAATATGCCTGAATTCATTCTGCAAATTCTGGTAACTGTTTATGCACGGGGATATCCAATTTGCAAGCTAAAGCCATGTAATACTCCTTTTATACTACCCATTTTAACCCCTACTCCCTTGTTTAAGTACATGCTAGCCTCCATGGAAGGATACACTAACAGTGTATTCAGAACATTAACACATCTTCATGGAGCGGATCTGACTTTCACAGAGATGACTCATGTACAGGGAATCCTCAGAAAGAGCAAGGATTCTCTTAAAAGAATTAGTGTAAAGGACTCTACTCCTGTTCAAATACAAATACTAAGCAGCAGCGTGAAAAAACTTGATTCTCTCCTATCAGGGTTTCAAGAATTTGAGGGGTTCAGAGGATTCAACTTAAACTTAAGCTGTCCAAGTAGAGAGGTCATTAAACACGGTAAAGGAGCTGCAATGGTGAAGAGGGCTAAAAAGACGCAGCGCCTAGTTGAATTGATTAGAGATTGCGGGTTTCCTGTTTCTATTAAGATCAGTTTAGGCCTAAACCAGTTTGAGAAGGATAACAAGTTATATCTAAATAGCCTTAGAGGCGTTGACCCTGATTTCTTTATAATTCACGCTAAACATGCAGGTCAGAGTTCTGCTGAGTCTGAGGATTACTCAATCTTCCCTGAGTGTGTCCAGGAGGCTAGAGGAATACCTGTAATAGCCAATGGGGGGATAAATTCATCGGATAAGGTACGCATGCTCCAGAGCCAAGGTGTGAAAGGTGTGATGATCGGGAGAGCAGCATTGAATAATCCTCTCATATTCGACCGTATAAAAAATGAGATGGGCATAAATAGTCTGCCTAAAAATGTCTTAGGGTTTGATGCTTTGAAGATCGAGTATAAAAGGCTTCATGAAATACATGGTTCAGATGACCGATATTTCGTGAATTTCCACAGAGCCTTAGGGAAAAATGCTGTCTCTTGCTATAAATAATTTTACACAGTTTTAATACCGATTGATGCAATTATAATCATAATTTTCACATGCGTTCAAGGTTTATTGATAATCGCTCATATAACGATAATAGCGCTTGTTTCTTGGGTGTTTGCTTCAGCATCTAAAGGGCACTAATTTGAGCCTGTTTCAGCAACAGTCACTCTTTGTAAAACACTAAAAAGACCTCTGTGGCGGTGAAGCGTCATCACCATGATAAGAACGTTGATAATTATCCGTCTCGTAAAGTTGTTGATTTAATCTTGGAATCTAATTTAATTTTTATTTCTCCATTCTCGTGCATTCTAAACAGTTGAATAAAACGATCAGAAAGAGTAAACAATTGATCTTGAAATATTTTGATGACTTCTTATTCTTCCTTTTTCGAGTATACTAGCCCGATAAATGCTCCAATTAACATCATAAATCCACAGAGTAAGAGAATATAAGAATAGAAAAGAATAGTTAAAGATCTATTGTTTGATTAGATGCCTAGTATATGTTGTCTCGAATCCTTCTAGTCCAAAAAGGATGATAAACGAGGAAAAATGATGCATGGTTGATCATAATAGAAAATGGGTGAGATATATCGCGTGTAATATGACTGAACACAGTGTCCAGCCAAGGGCGGAAATAGGTTCACGTACAAAATACACCTGTTTAAATGCCCCCACCAGTATTAGATATATGCAGGGTTCTTTGCTAAGACATCTCAGTGTGTTGAGGCAGGTAGTTTGCAGTGAAAGGTATTATGAAAAATGAAAATACACAGGAGAATCATCGTCAAATCCTTCTTAATGGCATAAGTCAGAACATTGGCTACATGGAGTTAGCTTCCCAGCTTGGTGTCAGCCGTAAGGAAGTAATACGTGAGGTTAAGACTCTGCGTCGAAGGAGGGATCCCGATCTATTTGAAGCGCAGCGTGCTGCTAAAGTGAGGGTAGACGAGGAGAAGCTGTCTACGTCTAGGAAAAGGGATGAACGATTCTTTAGGATGGCGGGCATGACTATTCGCGAGAAGAGCTTCCAAAATATGGTACAATTCTATAAACCAGAGATTATGTCTATCCTAGAAAGTGAAAATCAGGAGGCTGCCATAAGTGAAATTCCTCAACGTGTTCGGAAAATCTTGAGAAAGTATGATATACTTACTAGTAGGAGTTTCCCTGAGATCTCTCAGCGTGCCCAGGACCAGTTATAGCCATAACAGTAGGGATTAAGCCTATCTATTCCTATTCTTTTGTTTTAATAGAAGGCAGTTCATTGATTTTTTGGGGTGTTCATCGAATTAGCTTGAAAAAAAGGTATAAAGAGAGCATTAGAACTCAAATTTATTTACACTCCATAATATCTAGCGGTCTAAATGGAGACTATCTCATGGAAAGCCCACCTTGAGAGCCCATAATGCCTGCTTATAGCATAGGTAAACGAATATTTCACTATACATGCATGAAAAGTTACGTTACCGGTGGGCTATAAAAAGAAAAAAATAGCATTTGCTCTGAAGCCTCCATCTAAGATATAGTTTTATCAACACAGCTTATACAAACTCAAATTATGAAGGAAATTTGGAATATTTTTAATTCAAAAGAAATCT
>CAZLHX010000084.1:0-11776 GCA_964559475.1 uncultured Candidatus Bathyarchaeia archaeon
TAATTCATCGCCATTGGCATCATAATTTAATAATATTTGAATTATTTTTTTTACAGTATTCTTTATTATTATGATATTGAAGTCAGATTTTTTAATTAACTTATTCACTGATTTTTTTGAGGTAATTATTTGATCTAGGTAACATTCGAATGTTTTTTTATTCAAATCAGTTTTTACCCAACTCTCTATTGACTCATCTAAAGGTATTAAAATCTCCAATATTTTCTTATGAATTTCCAGAATTTTTTCATATTTTGAGAAATTTTCTATCGCATTTTCAACTTCAAATATTTGTTCTTTGATTTTGTTTTTAGACATCTATTATAACGTCCTGAGATGAGTATTGTCTTTATTTGTATAATTATTCATCGTTATACCTTATTACCACATATGATACGTAAAAAGGTTCTATAAGGGTGAATAATTTCGTCTTACCCATAATAAATATATACTTTATACATACATTGTTGGTTATGAATCTCGGGAGTTTATAGAGTGACAGAACATAATTCTTCAATTAAGACTACACGAAGAGATTTTCTAAAACTATGTGCCACTGTACCCGCTGTTCTAAGCTTTCCAGTAGAAACGGGCCCACTTCTCGGAGCCAAGAAATTTTCAAAGACCATCGGAGAGCAAAAGATAGAGGAGTATCAGATGGGGCGTAGAATCCCATCTATCTGTGTATACTGTGCAGGAGGTTGTGGAGTAATTTTAACAGAAGTTGGTGGCAAAGTAATCGAATCGGAAGGTGACCCTTATCACCCAATAAATAAAGGTGCAACTTGTGCTAAGCTTGCAGCTTATCTTCAGTTGATAAACAATGAACGCCGTCTTATGAGACCAATGATGAGAACAAATCCAAATAAAGGGGTAGATGAAGACCCTGGGTGGGTGTACATTTCATGGGATCAAGCTCTGCAAATAATTGCAGAGAAAGCTGCTGAGGCAGCTGAGAATCATAATTATGTTCATGAAGAACTTATAGATGGTAAAGTAGTTCAGAATTATTATCGTTTAGGGAAAGACTCTCCTATAATGTGGCATGGCTCATCTTACTGGAATAATGAAGAATGCTATCTTGGAAAAAAACTTATCTCATTATTAGGTTCAACTAATGTTGAGCACCAGGCAAGAAAATGCCACGCATCTACAGTTGCTGCCTTAGCAAATACCTTTGGGTTCGGTGCTATGACTAACCATGTTATAGACGCAAAGAACTCTAAGTGCTTCCTTATCATGAGCAATCCAGTAGAAAGCCATACTATGGAGTTCAAATGGGTTTACGAGGCGAAAGATAAAGGTGCAATAATAATCAATCTAGACCCTAGATTTAATAGAACCTCCTCTAAAGCAGATATCTATGCAAAATACAGGTCCGGAGCCGAGGCCTCAATATTCGTTGGGTTAATCCATGTTCTCATACACGAGATGCCACAGTATATTGACCAAGAATTTGTTGAAACAAGAACAAATGCACCTTATGATTCTGATGGTAACTTTTTAACAAACTGGATGAATAACCCAAACTCAATATTCTCTAAGCTAAAAGAACTTGTTGCTGAATATACTCCTGACGAGGTTTACCGAATCTCTGGCCTAAGACCAGAGAAGTTGAGGGAAGTTGCTGAAACTTTCTTTTCCAATAAACCAAGCAATATTTACTACGCAATGGGAACTACACAACACACAAACGCTACACAAGCAATTCGTTCTCAAGCTATACTACAACTCTTACTCGGTAATATGGGTGTCCCAGGCGGAGGAGTAAACGCTCTAAGAGGCATAAGTAATGTTCAAGGCTCAACAGACATGAATCTTCTATCGCATTTAATAATGGGTTATAGAGCACCACCCAGAAACCTTACAGATATAAGAAGATACCAAAAGTGGAAAAACTCCGATCCTGATACAAGACCAGGTGGAACCGAAGAAGGAGAAACCTATACCCCGGCTAACAAAATAGAGGAACGTTGGGATGCAAGACACTTTGGTACGTGGAAAAACCTCGAATATAACTGGGGTATGAAGATAGGTACCGTTCCTGGCTTAGACCCTGATAAAGAACCAGTAGTATGTGATATGCCCATCGGAAATGGTAACGCTACTACACAGTTGTTCAGGGCTATGCTGGATGGTAAAATAAAGGTAGCAATAATTGTCGGAGAGAACAATGCAGTATCAAATGCAAATGCAAATTTAGTAAGAGAAGCCCTAAGTAAACCAGGTGTTTTTGTAGTTGTCAACGAGATCTTTGAAACTGAAACTGCTCATTTCGCTGATATAGTCCTTCCAGGGACAACTAGAGCAGAACGTTCGGGAAGTATAACAAATACAGGTCGTTGGGTTCAATGGCACTGGAAAGCAGTTGACCCTCCAGGAGAATGTAGAGACGAGCTATGGTTTTGTTCACAGCTCTTCAAATCAATACGTAATATAGGTCATAAAATGCCTTCAGAAATGTCACCCTATGAGTTCCCACACAACGTAGACTCAGTATGGCCTACTCCTTATACACAGGAATTAGGGGAAACTGCCGAAGCTGTCTATAAAGAGATTGGTCATCCAACAATGTGGAGTAATGTTTTGTATAAAGGTTCATGGGATCGCGATTTGAGGCCAGATCTCGGGGGCGTCCTCGCAAAGAGAAGAGATCCGAGACCTGTAAGCCAGCAAGATGCAGACTATGGGTTCCATAAGAACTGGGCTTGGAGTTGGATGGGTAATCAAAGAGTCTTATATAACATCAACGAGGATCCTTCAGGCCTCAATACATTTTTCGTCTGGTGGGCTCATGATTTAGACACATGGCTTGGGCTCGATAAGGCTGCTATATGGTCCAGACATCTATTTAACCCTGATAAACCTGATTGGAATCCTCTGCATCATGGTATGCCTCTACATAATGAACCCCTTGAGAGTCCAGACGAGGATCTAGCGAGTAAGTATCCATCAATGTGGGATGAACGGTTTCCTGTTGCTTTTGGAGATTCCAGTGAATATCCGTATGTTCTCACCACTTTCAGACTTGCGGAACATATGCAAGCCGGAGCTATGACTCGTAATCTATCCTATCTGGTGGAAACACATCCAGAGATGTTCGTGGAGATTAGCCCTCAGCATGCAGCTATAATAGGTGTTGAACCAGAAGACTATGTTAAGGTTACCTCAGCTAGAAACCCGGATGGAATTATAGTTAAAGTAAATGTTACTGATAGAATAAAACCAATAACTGTAAATGGAAAAGATGTACACATTGCAGGAATGCCTTGGCACTGGGGATTCAAAGGACTAAGCACAGGCCCTAGTGCAAATGAATTAACAATTGACGCTGTAGACGTTACAGCCAATATACCCGAAGTCAAGACATGTCTATGTAACATTATAAAGGTGTGAGGTACAAAAAATGAGTAAAGCTGTATTAGTTGATCTGAGAAGATGTATAGGATGTAGAGCATGCCAGGTTTCATGCAAACGTTGGAACAACAGAGAGGCAATTCAAACAGAGTTAAATTCTGATCAAAAGCTAGAATGGACTAACCCTCCGGGACTTTCGCCACAAACATACACTTATGTAAAATTTGTAAAAACTGGTTCTCAGGAATCTCTGAACTGGACATTTTCTAAAATTCAATGCATGCATTGCATTGAACCTCACTGCGTCGCAGCTTGCCCCACAACTGCGCTAATTAAAACTGAGGACGGGCCCGTTTTATACAGAAAGGAGCTTTGTATAGGGTGTGCTTACTGTGTAAATGCATGTCCATTTGATGTTCCCAAGTTTGATGAGGAAAATAAAGTGATAGAAAAATGTACCTTCTGTCATGAAAGAATCGAAGAAAACCTTGAGCCAGCTTGTGTACAGGCTTGTCCGACAGATACGCTTGTTTTAATGAGCTTAGAGGAGGCAAAAAGGAAAGCCATTGAAGCAGAGAACCAGGGCAACTATACATATGGTTTACACGAAGTTGGAGGGACTTCTTGGATATATATTTCTGAAGTTCCATTCTCTGAGTTGGGGTTCCCAAGTCGCAGTGATGCTACTCCCTCTGCACATCAAACCGGTCTATTAACGAGGTTTGCAGGAATCGGTATCTTAGGTGGGGCATTATACGCTACTATGAAAATTTACTCACAGAGAAAAGAGGAAGTCACAGAATCTAAGGGAGGTGAATAGAATGACTGAAATTAGTTGGGGTATACTATTAGCGGCCTACCTATTTGTTGGAGGAATGGCAGGAGGGGCTTTCGTCATTTCAGCATTAGCTGATCTATTTGGAAAAGATAAATACAATGAACTCTCAAAAGCTGGTACTTACTCTAGTTTTATTCTAATACTCGTAGGGCTTGTTATTCTAGTTATGGATCTTGGCCGTTTTGGAGTTGATCCCTTAGGTGTACTTAATGCTTTTATTAACTTCTCAAATTCAATCATGTCCGTGGGAACTTGGATTATTTCCGGATTTACAGTTATTTCATTAGTTACAGCTATTTTATGGATATTCCAAGGGTCAACTATTTTAAGAAAGGGTTTAGGTATAATAGGTCTTATACTGGGAAGTTCAACCATGGCTTATACTGGGCTTTTATTAGCTTTCTCTAGAGGAAGACCTTTATGGAATTCTGCTTTTCTACCTTGGACTTTCATCATATCAGGTACTTTAACGGGGTTAGCTGTATCTATCTTGTTAATACCTATAATTGCTTGGATCATGCCGCGATTTTCAATTGACATTAAAAACCTCGTAGATGATAACCCGCGGTTCAATAAAGTTCTAATGGATAGTCAAAAATATGTCTTAATTTTGGTAGCAATTGAGATTGTATTGGTGGTCCTCGAGCTTATTACAGGGCATTTCGGACAATTACTAAGTCTCGGAAATCTTACTTTATTATTCATAGGCTACATAGTTCTTGGATTATTACTCCCTTTAGGTATATCTTACCTTAACATTAAAACAGAGTATATAGGAAAAGACCTGAAACTTCCCGTATCAATGGCCAGCTTCGTGTTCATACTTGTAGGTGGGTTCCTACTAAGATACGTCGTATTGATCGCAGGACAACTTATTCACTAATTTTTTTAACAATTTTATTTATATATTTTAATGTATGCATGTACATGATTTCATGCAATTTTTTCTATGTGTAAAATGAAAAGGATATGCATGTATAACTCGATTTTTTATACAGGTCTCTAGTGTTAAACTTTACACAATTCAAACATATTTTCATTCTGGTTTCTATTAGTGCGTGAAGTCATGAATATTTACCTTAAAAAAAGAGCGAGCTTTTCATACAAGACATGATATGCGGAAAATTTAAGTATCCTGCACATAGACGATAAGAGATAAAATGTCAAGTACTCATTCATGGAGGATTCGGATTGTTAATTATTGATGGTTCAAAGGCTTTTTGGATTTTTTCTTTTATCGAGTTTGCTTTCCTTGTTGTAGCGATTGTAGCAGCAAGACTTGTAAGTCCGAAAAAACCCAATAAAATCAAGAATACCATCTATGAGTGTGGTCAGAGACCTTATGGCGAAGCCAGATCCTTCAGGATACTTGGAATAACAAGATATTTTGGATATGGTGTAGTCTTTTTTGCTTTAGATGCTTTTGCATGGATTATTCTTACATCAGCAACTTCAGTAGCCATAACAATAGAGACAGTTACCATTATCATAATCTACACAATTGTTGTTTTCTCAGGGATAGCTTACTTCCTAATGGAGAAGAATAAACTGGTGCAATAAATGGAAAATGAAGACTTAAAAATTGAAAGAACATTAGAAAACGTTCCAGGTGCAGGTCTAGTCTATAATATTATCGATTACATTGATGGCTGGGCAAGAAAATACTCTATTTGGCCTATCCACCTAGTCACTGGATGTTGTAGTCCAGAATTTATGCAAGTTTCTGGTTCTCGTTTTGATATGGAGCGGTTGGGTATACTCCCTTTTGCAAGTGTACGACAATGTGATTGCATTATGGTGGTTGGTGTTGTTTCAAGGAAAATGGCTGATCGAGTGAAGTACCTTTATGAACAGATGGGTGAACCAAAGTATGTTGTTGCTGTTGGTGCATGTCCTATAGGGAAGGGTCCATTTTATGACTCATACTCAGTTGTAGCTATCGATGAGTATGTCCCTGTAGATGTTTACATTCCAGGATGTCCACCTAGACCTGAGGCAATTATTCATGGAATGATGGAGCTTCAGGAAAAAATAAAGGGGGGAAAGAGACTTGGTGTTAAAAACTAGCATCTCAAACCTTGTTAAATCTGTTGAGGATATATTATCTGATGAAATAGAATCTGTAGAAATTAAGGATGAAAAATATGTTTCTATTACTGTGAAATACGATTATTTATTGCATGTCGCTGAGACATTGAAAAATAACCTAGGTTTTACGATTCCTGTTGCGTGTGGTGGTATCGATTACCTTGAGGAGGATAAAATGCAGATGATTTACTATATAAGTAATCCAAAATCCCGCTTCATTATTACCTTGAGGGTAGATATACCAAGAAATACACCTCAGCTTCCTAGTTTAACTCAAGTTTGGGAAGCCATGAGTTTCCATGAACGAGAGGCTTATGAAATGTTTGGAGTAGAATTTAAAGATCACCCAAACATGGTGCCTCTACTGCTTCCACCCAGCTGGAAAGGTGGTTATCCTCTTCGAAAAGACTTCAAAGGAGAGGGAATTAAATAATGTCTGAACCAGAGATTAAACCCGAAATTATGCGGATCAGCTGGGGACCGCAGCACCCAATGAGTGGTCAGACTAGAATTCTATTAGATACCGATGGAGAAAAGGTTCATAGAATCATTGCTGATTTAGGGTTTACCCATCGTGGAATTGAAAAGATCCTGGAAAATAGAAGTCTAATCGGAGGAATTGTACCCATTGATAGGATGGCAATGGTAGATACCTCTAATATTAGTATTGGATATGTAACCGCTGCAGAGAAAGCCTATGGGCTTGAAGTCCCTGAAAGAGCCAACTGGATACGCAGTCTAGTCTGTGAAATGGGAAGGATCAATAGCCACCTCTACGCTTTCGGTTTACAAGCTGAATCAACTGGTTACTTTCCCGCCGTTTTCCTATGGACAACCGTAGATCGTGAGGTTCTCTTAGATCTATTTGAGGAATTAACAGGTGCTAGATGGAGTTACAACTTTTTCCTACCTGGAGGAGTCTACAAAGACCTCCCAGAAGGGTTCAAGGAAAAAGTAATTGAAGCTGTTCATTATTTACGTAATCGGTTTCAGAATTATTGGACTGCTATGATAGAGAACCCTATGTTTGAGATGAGGTGTAATAATGTAGCAGTGCTTAAACCTGAGGATGCTATTCGATTGGGGGCAACAGGGCCTTCGCTTAGGGGGTCAGGTGTTGATATCGATATAAGGAAAATTGAACCGTATGCTGCTTATGCTGATCTAGATTTTGATGTAATTACAGAGGATGCATGTGATGTAATGGCAAGAACAAAGGTAAGGTTCCATGAGATTGGTCAAAGCCTGAATATGATGGAGCAAATAGCCAAAGAGATACCTGAGGGACCAATTAAAACTAGATTTACTCCCTTCATGAGGGCACCAGAAGGTGAACATTACATTAGAGTGGAAACAAGTAGAGGTGAACTAGGGATACACTTATTCACAAATGGGACAACAAACCCATATCGAGTCAAGATAAACCCACCAAGCCTAAGAAATATGTACGTTTTTGAAAGGCTTGCAGAATTAGATGAAATAATGGTTGCAGATATTCCTGTAGTTATCAACTCCATTGATCCTTGGTATTTGGACAGTGATAGATGAGGTGTGAAAGATGGTAAATGATTTAATTATTTTGAGAACTTTTAACTTGATTGAACCCCAACAGACACTCACTAATATCCCTAAGTTAGTAATAGAAACTTTAGTTGCCAACTCTAAACCCCTTCTTCAGATTTTACTGTTACCTGGTTTGGCTTTTATTCTTGGATTTGCGATTTTTGCTGTCTGGTTTGAAAGAAAGTTCTTAGCCAGAGCCATGTTGAGAGTAGGACCTTATTACTGTGGAGGGCGTTCAGGTGTTCTTCAGGTTTTCGCTGACTTTATCAAGTTATTTCTAAAGGAAATAATTGTACCGGATAGTATAGACTGGCTTTTCTTTACTTTAATGCCCGTCTTTGTTTCGACTATACCGTCAACAGCATTGATCCTTATCCCGTTTGATGCAAACTGGGTTCTTTGGGATATTGGTGGTTTAGGTTTGCCGATGTTCATTGCCATCATGGGAATCGCACCTTTAATGCCGATTTTTGCGGGTTGGGCTAGTAATAATAAGTATTCCTTCATAGGTTCATGGAGGGTTGCTTATATGTATATCAGTGGGGAGATCCCCTTGGTGATATGTGCTGCTGCTGTTGCAATTATGGCTGGTAGTTTCGACTTAGTTAAGATAGTTGAAGCACAAAAAAATATTTGGTTCGCAATCCCACAGTTTATTGGGTTTATTATTTTTTTCTTGGGTGTATTAATCGAGTCAGAGAGAACTCCTTTTGATATTCCCGTGGCAGAAGTTGAACTTGTCTTTGGATGGAGAACGGAGTTCAGTGGCATTCTTTTCGGGTTCACAATGATGGCAGAGTATGTGATGTTTCAGGCTTGGACATTATTGTTCATAACATTGTATCTTGGTGGATATAATGGACCCATAATATTAGGTAACATAATTGGAAGTCATATTTTCTGGCTTTTAGCTAAATTCTCGATCATTGTTGTGTTTATCATCTTATTAAGATGCATTTTTCCACGGTTAAGAATGGACCAAATGATTAAAATTGGCTGGAATTACCTCACTCCACTAGCTTTACTTAACCTATTCATTGTAATTGCGTTAAAGTATATGGGGGTATACTAATGAGTTGGATAAAGAAATTACTAAGACCCATAAGAATCGTTGCACCTTACGTTCTTAGAAACAGTCAGACCTCCGCTTATCCAACAGAGCGTTTGGTTTTTAAGGAAAGATACCGTGGTCGACACAGGTTCTATTTTGAGAGGTGCATAAGTTGTGGTATATGTGCACGAGTTTGTCCTGATGCGTCAATAGAACTAGTGGAAGCCAAGTCAGAGGAATTTGATAAAAAGTATCCTAGTATAGATTACACCACGTGTAGCTTTTGTGGTTATTGTGTTGAATTCTGTCCTAAAGAGGCGTTGGAATTCACAGACATTGTTGAGCTTGCTGTTAAAGATAGAACTAAATTAGTTTATTCTCCTGAGCGCCTCTCAGAGGTTCCCGATGTTAAAAACTTAGTGCCAAGATTGAAGAGAAGAACAGAGGCGTTTCTTACGGATAAAGAAATGAAATATAGAACGGTGAAAGATGTATGATCTTCCTATTATTAATGCTTGGACTTGTTGTAATCAGTGCAATACTTGCCGTAACAAGTAGGAATATAGTCTATGGTGTAGTTTTTCTTCTCTGCACCAATGTTTCTCTCGGTATCGTTTATTACATGGTTGGAGCACCAATGGTAGCTCTCTTTCAGTTAGCAATATTCGCAGGAGCAGTTGTTGTCTTCTTTGTAATAACGGTGATGCTAACAAAAGGTGGAACTATGCTTTTTACAGATGAAAAGGAGGAATTAAATTGAACCGAATAACACAACTTATCCTCATATTTTTGGCTTTTGGAGTACTCGTCGGAGCGACTTTATTATTGAATATTTCATTTCCCTATATGGAGTACTCTATTACCAATGTCGAAGAATATTGTTTATCTGGGAATTCCTATGATGATATTACCACAGGAGTAAGTCGGTTCCTCTGGGATTATAGGAGCCTTGACCTTGTTTCCCAAAGCTTCGTGGTTTTAGCAGCAGTCATTTGTTGTCTAGCGATGCTTAAAAATGAAAGGAGGCTCGAATAATGTACCCCTTGACGCCCTTCATAATAACAACTGGACTGTTAATAACTATTGGTCTACTGTGTCTTACGCTAAAAAGGGATCTTGTAAGACTTCTAATAGGTGTTGAGATATTATTTAATGCTGCAAACCTATTATTAGTAGCTTTTTCAACCCAGACATCAGGACTAATTGATCCATATCCACATACAATTGTAATGATGGCGTTGGTACTTGATGGTACAGTGATAGCAGTAGGTCTAGCTATTGCATTAAATGTTTACAAGCATTACGGCACTCTCGATGTGGATAAACTGAGGCGGTTGAAATGGTAGGACAGGAAATAATGTCTCAAGGTTTGCAACTTCCACTTCCTTTAATGGTTGCATTAATTGGAGGTTTAATTAGTCCCTTTGTTGGTTTACTTGCAGAGAGGACCGGTCAAAAGCTTCGAGAGATTTGGGCAGTATTAATATCTGTTTTCTCTCTTTTCTCTGTTTATTTCCTTTACCAGCAGGTTAACTCAACAGCTAACAAAATTCTTCTTATTTATTCTTGGGGACAGGCACCTCCCCTTAGCGGATGCTTCGAGGTTGACATGCTAAGTGTTTATATGGCTTTTAGCATCGCATTCCTCGGTGTATTAGTGTCAATTTATTCTATTAGTTACATGGAGCAAGAGGATAGATTAACAGAATTTTATACGCTTGTCATTTTCATGATGGCTGGTATGTTTGGTATAGTGATGTCTGGAGATCTATTTACTCTGTTTATCTTTTGGGAACTAATGGGTTTGTCAAGCTATGTGCTAGTTTCTTTCTTGAAACACAATTGGGGCCCTATTGAGGCAGGGTTTAAATATCTTCTAATGAGTGCCACAGCGGGGGCTTTTCTATTGATGAGTATAGCCCTTTTATACGGTATGACGGGTACTCTAAATTTTGCTTCACTTGCTTCAACTATGCGCGAGGCTCCTTTAACAGCATGGAGTGTTGCAGTTTTTAGTACTATTATCATAGGATTTGGAGTGAAGTCCGCTATTGTTCCACTGCATACATGGTTACCTGATGCCCATCCGGAGGCACCGAGTCCTATCAGCGCCCTACTGTCTGGCATCGTAATCGAGACAGGGCTTTATGCAATGACCCGTGTTTTGTACATTATTTTTGATCCATCTATCTTACTCTTTCCTCTGGCTGCGTTAGCAGTTATCACCATGACTTTAGGTAATATGATGGCTCTACGTCAGAATGATTTGAAGCGTTTACTTGCGTATTCCAGCATTGCTCAAATAGGTTACATGCTTATTGGCGTTTCCACTGGGTTATCATATGGATTGCTTGGAACCTTCCTTCACGTCTTTAACCACAGCCTGATGAAGGGGATGGCTTTCCTAGCTGTAGGCAGCATCGTTCATACGACCGGGACACGTGATATCAATGAACTCCAAGGAATTGGTAAAATTATGCCTTGGACTACCATAGCTGTAATAGTCTCGTTCCTTGGGTTAGGTGGTGTACCTGGTACTAATGGGTTTATCAGTAAGTTCATTCTTTTTAGTGCATCTATTGGTGCTGGAGTTCCAATACTGGCGTTATTTGGTGTACTTAACAGTGCACTCAGCATGGCTTATTATCTTAGAGTAATAATGATTATGTTAAATAATGAGGTAGCTGAAGGACTCGAGGCAGAGGAAGCACCTATGCTAATGCTGGGTGTAACGCTATTCATGGCCTTACTTATAGTAATATTTGGATTATACCCAAATCCAATAATCGGCATCGCAACAGATGCCTCTACTGCCCTTATTGAGGGACTTGAAAATTACATAGGAGTTGTTTTATCATGAATCCAATAGAAATTATAAT
>CAZLHX010000085.1:0-11722 GCA_964559475.1 uncultured Candidatus Bathyarchaeia archaeon
AAACTGCTTAGATGCTAGATAATTTCTACTTTACTCATTTACCATAAATTAATTATATTAAAATGATGGTATGTGTTTAGCTTGTAAAATATAGGTGATAAAAATATAATTTCTAATGAGCTATTTTTGCCTAATTCCTGTTAACCACAGTAAAATTCACGTTGAAATAAAGCGAAATAATGCCTTAATACAGACGAGCTAAACACATACAAATGATGTGATGATTAATCATCGATTAGGTTGCGCGCGCAACTCTAGGTTCATAATATCAAAAGATAAAACATCAGAGGACGAGGACTCAGAGGAAGATGAGGAAGAGGAAACCGAGACTCAAAGACCATAGAAAGAATACCAGGGAAATTCACGCAAAAAAAGTAAATCATGAAAGGTGCCGAGGCTTATACTTGAGAGAAATCAAACACAGTCAGATTACGAAAATCGATAAAAGGGATACACATGGGAAAATAGTCTAACATTACTACCTCTCTTAAACCTTCCATGCTTGGTTGACAATAATTTTATCTCCCTTTAAAACTCCTCAATATTGGAATGAGATTAAGGAGGAAAGACCGTCAACAGTTCCTAAAGCTGCACAAGTCTCTCATGCTCTACGTGAACCAGAGGCTCAAGATTCAGAGAGAGGTCAAGACCCTGGAGGACTTGGGAAGAGTCGAACCAGATAAAGTGGTAAAGATCAGGGACGAGATCTACACTCACCCAGAGCTCATCGAGGAGTTCGTCAAGGATAACCCAGGGAAACTCAAAGAAAAGGAACTAAAAATAATTCAAGGATGGAAAACCCCCATAACAGGAACCTTCTATTTGACCAAGAACCTGAAAAAACACGCTATATTCCTCGACGAGGAGACGCCCGCCAAGGCCTATGGGGTACTCGCCATCACCGATACATTTGAGGAGATCCTGGGCCCTGAGCTCCCCATCCGCCTTGAGGCAGTCCTTCTACCCTTCAAGGACCAGATAGTATATGATGGCTTCGTAAAATACTCAAATATCATCTTCGGCAGGGGCTTTAGAGGGGAGCTTAACGAAGAGTACCGCCAAGCTAAAGACCTGTATGGCATTATAACAAGACTTCCATGGAAGGAGAAGAAGCCATCCGATGCCGACCAGTTGAAGTTCTATATGAAGAGCAGAAAAACCATCTTCAGATATGAGCTGGAGATAGAGGAACTTCTGGATCAGAGCCCTGAGTTATTAACTGATTATCACCAGCACCTTGGGAGAGTCAACTCCAGAAAGATCCGGAAACAGCTGGGAGATCTGGGCGTAGGGGAGGCCTGGTTCGCGGTTTTTGGGGAGACTGCCATCACTAGCGGTGAGACAAAGGAACAGGTGAAGGATAACCTAAGAAAACTGCTACCTGAGGGAAGAAGAGAACTACCATATATTTTCCACTATAAAAAGAAAAAATAGTCTCAAATATAATGACAATAAATAATGCTCCACGTTTCTGGAGCTATATATCTCTTCAGCGAGGTGCAGGGGAGATAAAGAACGCATCCGCGTATCCAAGTTTTCTCAAAAGCTAAAAGATTATAAAAGATATGTAATTATAGACGAAATATATTTTCTATCTGTCGATTAGTGCAGAGTTTTTATTTTGATTTAATCCTAATGAGGGAAAGAGAGAATTTTCATAAGAATTAATAGTATTTCATTATTTCGAGGATTTCTAGTGTTTCTGTTGATGTTACCGCCTTATTTGAGTTGAGGTAATTATTTGGATCCTCTTTTAGTTCCCTGTCTTCGGTCACGATGTAATCAGGATACAAGATCATTACAGATACAAGGATATGAGTATCCTTCTTATTACTTATTTTTCCTTCACAGTTAGAAAGGGGTTCCTGGATCAGTTCTCTTGGAATCAACTCATAGAGGGTGTGCTTGAGAAACACATTCACAAGTTTCTCATAACCTTTTAACTTGTCACTTAGAACCCTTCTGATTTCGAGTAAAATAAAATCCGTTAATACTAGAATTACTGAGCCTCTCCCAGCTTTCTTTAGAATCTGGTGTTCATTTCCGTTGAATACTAGCCCTGAGACCAGTATATTGGTATCAAGTAATATCCTAGGCTTTGAAATCTCTCTGTTCCATATGTTCTTCACGAGCTTTTTCCACTTCTACTAAAAGTATCGTTCTAGTATTTCCCTACTCTCAGCAATTGTCTCATATAGGGATGTATGTATGCATACCTGTATACCGTAGTGAATGTTTCCAGGTTTTTTTAATTGTATTTATCTACTGAACCAAATTTATGATAGAACATTTTTTAGAGTATTGGGTCAGGGGAGCCAAAAGCTGGAAGACTTGAAAGTATCAGAGTAATAAAAACTATCAAGGTACTAGAATGGATGCTCTTCACTAAAAATTTTAATTGTATACTATTTTTACATTTATAGCCCTAGGACCTTGGTCGGTTTTCTCGACCTCGAACTCCACAACATCTCCTCTATCAAGATCATAACAGTTATGCACGTCAATACTATGGCAGAAAACGTCGTCTTTGATCTCTCTGCTTTTAATAAAACCAAATCCATGATCGTATAACCACTTTTTTATTACGCCTTTCAAAACATCTCACCTCTATTTTATTTCGATTTATTTTACTTAATCATCTACAGAATAAGTTACACATACAAGGTAAAATATATGTTATAAACCTTGAGTTCTTGACAAAAATAGAATAAAATGTATCTTTATTTAAATAAATGTGAACAAATTTATTGTAAATATATTCATTGATAAGACTTGGCAATAACTAAATTTTAACTTCAGAATCAGGGTTTTAAATAGGGGAAATAAGGAAAAGCCTCTTCATATTATTCATAAATTAATCTGGAAGTAAAGTTTAGAGCAACTATTTTCCCGTTTTCATTGGGGTTTATTACAGTGTTCACCCTTTGTATATATACTATTGTGAACATAATGGATAATAACATAGTGTACATTGGATCGAAGCCAGTGATGAATTACTGTACCGCAGTACTACAGGTAATGGCAAATAATGACTCAGTCAGGTTAATGGCGCGAGGCAGAGCCATCAGTCACGCAGTCGATGTCGCGGAAATTACCAGAAACCGGTTTTTAACAAACCTGGTTGTAGATTCCATAGATATCGATACTGAGAAGCTTGAATCTGAAAAGGGTGAACCTAGGAACGTGAGCAATATTACGATAACATTAAAGAAGTGAGGTGAAAGAATTGGAAGGAACAGTAAAAAGATGGCTTGATAGAGGATATGGTTTCATCGGAGTTGAGGGAAAAGAAGATGATGTTTTCGTTCATCAAAACGACATAGCAGAAACTTTTCAGCTGAAAGAAGGACAGAAAGTAAAGTTTGACCTCGAGGATTCACCAAAAGGTCCAAGAGCCATTAACGTAGAAATAATAGAGTAAAAAAATCAGCATTATTTTTTAACATTTATGAAATAATTTTATTAAAACAGTTTTTTCATTATGCATGTTTAATTTGAAACATCAGAATCTCCACCAATAAGGATATTCTACATCTATCGGTCCAGACGGCAGAACGGTCCTCAATTTTTCTCCAAAAGGTTGAATGACAAACCCCTCCAAGAACTCAACCCATACCTCCGGAATGATACCACACCAATGCAGTAAAAGAGCAGCAACCCAGTCATCGTGACAAATATTCAAAACCATAGATTCATGTTCACCGGATTCAAGGTTCATCATCAACGACGCTGTCAGTTGTTGAACAAAATCAAGGCTTGGTCTAATGTAAATGGGCGAGTAGTGGCCACTTACCCATTTAAGGAAATTCCTCTTCGCAGGATTATCTGGCCTGCTCCATAGCTGCTTTTCCTTTTCAGGTGTAAGTTTACCTTCGACTCCGTACGAGGATAGAACCTTTGACATGTTTTCCTCGGTTTTCTTGGGATCGTTTACGGTTCGTAGGTTTAACGATCCAGTTATATCTGACTTTACTTCACTTTCTGTTAAGGCTTTATGAATTTCTTTCGCTGTTTCCATGGTAGGATCCAAGTAGGTGTGGTATATTCTTACTTTTTTAAACCGTGTGAGTTGGGCTCCAAATTCATAAGCTGCTTGTTTCCCTTTTTCAGTTAGTAGTTTATTGTGTCCTTGTGGACTTTCTGAGTGTCTGATTAGCATCATTGTTGGTCTTGAGGTATCTATTATGTTCATCTGTGAGAGAAGAGATAATGCTGGTTTACCCCATTTAACAGACTTTAGAATTGTACTCATGTTTAGAGATGCTTACTTGTTGCTTTAAAATTATAGGGAGTTAATAGTTGGTAACGTCGCGGGCGCAGGAATAAATACCTCTCCTTTAAATGGCTATCAACATATGCTAGTTAAGACTAAGATTTTGGGTAAGAAATTAGTGAAGACTGAGGTAGACATCCGGGATGGGATGGTTTACCCTAATAAGAACGACATCCTCGGTATCGTTATAAAGAACTATGGCGAGACCCGTATGAATATTAAGTGTCAGGACGGAGAGACACGCATCTGTCGTGTGCGAGGTAAGATGAAGAAGAGGATGTGGGTGCGTGAAGGGGATGTTGTTCTTATAAGCCCTTGGGATTTTCAGCCCTCTGAGAAAGGTGACCTCATATTCCGGTATACGAGAAACCAAGTATATCTTTTGAGGGAGAAAGGGTTCCTCAGCATAGAAGCATAACGTGATTAAGGGATATAAAAAAATTAATATCGAATTCGTGAAATCATCACATTATACTAAAAACTATGAATCCTATTTTTCCTGACATTAATTTATCTGTCTAAATGTTGATTCTGTAATGAAATTTTATGATATCTGGTGAAGCTTGTTTAATCTCTCCTACGAGAAAAAGGAATACTCCAATGACTAAACCTATCATTAGAAATCCATACGCCGCCCATTTGTTTGACGCTCTTGTTAATCCTATACCAGTCAGATTTTGTTAATTCTCTCGGGCTTATGGTTACATAACCTGAGTCTTGAAACAATACTGTGACTTCGGTTAAAAGATCTTTTGGCAGGAACTTTTCCACCTCAAATCTCGCGGATCTTGAACTTGATATTCCTTTGTTCTCATTCCTAATATTGGATGATTGTTTCAACAGGCTTCACTTCAATATTCAAGTAATATTAATACACCTTGTTTAATGAACCTATGTAATTTTGAAAAAGCAAAGTAAAAACAAATAATAATTTTGTTAAGTCTTTTAGCCAAACCAGATCATTTATCTTGAAAGAGTCAGAGTGAAGAATATTACTTGAAATAAGATTTTTCAAACAAACCTCACAATCTCAGCTATCAGTCTGTGCCTTTAACCTTACATACGACTCTGAGGACCACGAGGGCGGAGCCATAGATTTAAGCTAATGTTCTGAAGAAGGATACCAAATCGGAGACAGAGAGCTCTATCTGACATACAACGATTACCCAGATGGCGTTCATGGAACAAAATCAACTAAAATCAAAATTAATTACCTACATACTTCAAACGACATTGTCCATATAGGAGATAAGACTCGTACTATACGCTACAAAATAACAAAAAATCCATTTTTTTCAAGACTAATCCTAATTACCTTTCTTATGCATTAAATTTAGCTTGTTAGATATTACTTAATTTATTATTTTGAGGATAAGACATGGGGATGTTTTGCGGGAGATATCTCCACATGGATGGGTTCGAATCCAACTTCTAGGTTAGAAACAGCGGTGGTATGTGTTTAGCTCGGATTAAAAAAGTGGAAATTTAACATATTTATCTAGGTTTTTAGCTAATGATTACGTGGAAAAATCAAAATAAGTTTACATAAACTCAAATATTAGTATAGAAAATTGTTGAGCTAAACACGTACCAGCGGTGTAGTATTAATTAAGTAAAGTGTGGGTAAATCATTTATCTATTTGTTTGTTTTTACTTTATTTTATCCATTAATCCAAATGCTTTTGCAGCCTTGATGGGATTGTAGTATTCTATCCACTTCAATATTTTTCCTTGTTCATTGAAGCATAAAATAGCCAGATAGTCATTTTTATACAACACCCCATTCTTCAATTCTAGCCTACCCGTGTGTTTAATTGCTACCTTATTTGGGTCTGCGAATGGGAGCACTTCTTCGACTGGAAACTGGATCCTGGTAAAGTTGGATGCTGCGGCTTGTATGCCTTTATAGATTTCTTTCTTACCGGTTGTTTCTGCGGGAAATAATCCTGAGTGGTATGGGTGGACCCATTTTCCGTTTTCTGCGAATAGTTCGGAGAATTGTTTGAGTTTTTTCTGCTCGAGGAATTTTAGCATATTGGTGGCGGTTTCAATGTTTTTTTCTCTTGTATCCATAGATAGAATTAGAGTCAAGCTATGATAAAGAATTCTATAAAAATTGGAAGGTTTGCAGGAGATATATCCACATAAGGCAGTGGGTTATTATCCCCGGGTTCGCTACAGATTAACTGGCGGCATTAAGTGTGCTTCCTGTACAGGTGAAGCCCGTTAAACTCATCCATATTTCCAAATTTATGGTTCCTCTTGAAGGTCCTAAACTTACTTCCTATTTATAGCACGATTGTAATGGTGTTTTTTTTAAAATCCAACGTTTGTGTATTCCAATTTGAGTGCCTGAGGTTATCTTATACACAGGGCGATCCCAGTGATTCTTCTTACTACTGGGCTATGTGGTCTCCATATTGGAGGCATAAGTTGATACTTCTTCATCAGGTGGTAAATTATCAAGTTGTAAATATGATGAGAGGTACCTCACATCCATCCTGCGAACTGGAGTAGTGTCTTGAATGTCTTTACAGCTCGGGATGCCTGGTCTTTGTTTAGGTCTCTCTCCATGAACAATTTCTCTAGGTTTGAATCGGATTGATTGGACGCATCCGGGTATCTCTGGTACATGAAGGAGTATGCTTCCCTTAGACTCTTGGATATTACACCAGATGTCTTTGATTTATCTTGGAAGTCCCTCCAATTCTGGTTGGGGTTCATGTCTTGGTCAACGAAGTTTAATAGCTCCAGTATCTCGAGGAATTGAGTGTCTTGGCGTTTTTTGAAATCATTAGTTTTAAGCCAGTCCTTGGAAGCGGTCTCGGGTAGTGGGCTGTCTCTCGCTACTTCTATGAATTTTCTTAGTCTGTTGGGGTTGTCTACGCTGTATCTCATAAAGTAATTGGTTTGGGGTTTAACTTAAACTTATAGATGTGCCCCTTGCATAAGTGTGAAGGCGGTCTTATCAACAGTCTACTTTTCCCAATTGATATACTCTAAAGGATTGAATAAAACTGTCGGAAAGCGTTAAATGTTATCCTGAAAAATTTTTATTTTTATGCGGGTAACTCTTTTTTTAAAGTTAACTAAACTTTAAGAACCTAAAAAATCGATCATGCATGATGCACATATAGCAAAACAAATAGATCATTCGTGAAAATAGTGATAAAAATGAAGTTTTGTAGGAGACATCTACACATTTAGCAAGGTTCGGATCCAAAACTCTTCCAAGTATAAAATTTCTTTATCATTAATCAGATTCTTGATAAACCTTTTAAACAAATTTTCCCAGAATCCGGAAAAAAAATATCACTTCATTTATTGAAAGGTAAAACTGCAATAATAAATGCCAATAAATTATTGCATGTTTGTATTATACATGGCTTTCTCTAATACGGTATCTGACTTCAAAATGATCTAGGTTATACGCATTTCATATGTCTTGTTAATTATAATTAGTCCAATCTAATTAGAAAAATGTGGCTATTTCGGATTATTCATGCTAAGCGCAGCTATATATTTTATCAACCTTTGACTTATATACGACGTAAACCTCCTATTCAGTGCCTGAACGGTAGCCCTTGATTTAACATGTCGCATTAACTTGGGTTTTCGTCTACCTTCTTCGTGACCGTTCAGGCAAATCTAAATCCGAGTTATTCTATAAGTATAGATGTTTGTTTTTTGGGGATAAGGCGATCCAAAGAAGGTATTCTAAATGCCTAATTTCTAATACTCATTCCTTAACCTTATCCCCCAGAAAAGATAACCTATAGGGTATTTTAAATAAGCAGGAGAGTAAATCTGAACGCTAAATTTTATCAAATACATTTATGTGAAGAGAGATATCTACAGAGATAGGTAGATTTCAAATCCAATTATTTCTAGAATTTTCTATTCACCTTCAACCATGAGTAGTATAAAATCCTTAGACTTTCTTAAAGAAGAGCCAAATAAAGAGGACCTATGAGATTCAGAAGAAGCAGAAGACGAAGAAAGCCTAGAAGACTATGGAATGGAAAACACAAACCCCACTATCTAATTACCACTCTCGAAGATTATCGACAAAATGAAAGAAAGAATAAATGTTGATTTATCAAACCCATGCATGTTATTTTATCCTGAATTTTCCCATATATTTTTCAACCGGGTACTTTTCTCTATTTTTTTCTAACTTATATTCAATAGCGCGCGTCGCTGGGTGTATTGTCAAGCTCGCCATTCTATCAGTCCATCTAGTCTGGTTAATGTAACGCTCCACTATTCGCTCCGCTAAGTTATTCACGCGTCTTCTAAAAAGAGATAATTATTATAGTTTTAAATCCAAGGTAATTGGGAATAACATAATTCTTGGTGTTAATTAATGAATTCTGGAAAAGATGATGTAAGCTTTTACTTGGAATACAAGCCCAAATACAAGATTTTTCATGAATTAATGAGTAAAAGAATGAGAAATGTTCTACTTGTTTCCAGTATTTATGATAGCTTTATGCTAGAAGAAGATGGGCGTTTATCAGATCAAATTTACGAGGAATTTCAGAATCTTCATTTAAGAACTTTACCAAGGATTACTCGAGTTTCTTCTGCAAAGGAAGCACTTGACATTATAAAAACTGAAAATTTTGATTTAGTTATTACTATGCGTCAATTAGGTGAAATGGATGCGTTTTCGTTTGGAGAGAATGTAAAAGAAATTCAAGATATTCCTGTTATTTTATTATTAACAAGTCTCATTGAGATTAGTAATCTGCCAGTAAGGAAGAATCGTAAAGGTATCGATAGGGTTTTTGTGTGGAATGGTGATTCAAAGGTTTTTGTTGCGATAATAAAACATCTTGAGGATAAATTAAATGTTGAACAAGACATAGAAATCGGGGATGTTAGAGTCTTTATTTTTGTAGAAGATTCGATTAGATTCTATTCTCTTCTCTTACCTGAATTATATAGTGAGATAAGGCGTCAAACTCATCGATTAATACTAGCAGGAACAAATGATTTTCAAGATTTATTGAAAATGAGAATTAGGCCTAAAATACTTCTTGCAGAAAATTATGAAGAAGCAATAAAGTATTATAATAAATATCAGAAAAATGTCCTAGGAGTAATTTCTGATATCGGATTCCCAAAGGGAAGCGTACTTAACAAAAATGCTGGTTTCTTATTTGTTAAAGAAATAACGAAAAATAATAGAAACTTACCTGTAATTTTGCAGTCAACAAAAAAGGATTATCGTGATAAAGTAGAAGAAATGGGTTATTTCTTCAATCATAAACGTTCATATGGAATGTTGCGGGATCTTAGGAAATGGTTACTTGATTACGTTGGTTTTGGTGATTTTGTTTTCAAATATGAGAGTGGAGAGATTGTCGGAAAAGCAAAGGATATAATTAGTTTTCATGATCAAATAAAAAAAGTTCCAATTGAATCTCTTATTTTCCATGGTGAAAATGATCATTTCTCAACTTGGCTTTATGCTAGAGGAGAATTTGAGATAGCTGAAAAATTAAAACCACGTGAAGTATCAGAATTTACTCATGATGAAGGACGGGAATTCTTACTAACTACAATTAATGAAGCTGTTCTTGAGAAAACAAGGGGAATGATAAATGATTTTTCAAAAGAAAATTATTATCAAGACATGCTTTTTTTAAGATTAAGACCGGGTTCGTTAGGGGGTAAAGGTAGAGGTTTAGCTTTTCTAATGTTTATACTTAACTCATTTCAGATACAAGATGAATTTGAAGATGTTGCAATTGAGATACCTAGAACCTGTGTAATTGGTACAGATGAATATGATAACTTCATGGAAGAAAATAATCTCTACGATTTTGCATTATCAGATGCCACAGATGAAGAAATCAAGAAAAAGTTTATAGAAGCAAAATTATCAGATAGTCTTCGTTCAGATCTAGAATTTCTTTTGCAATACTGGACGAAACCATTAGCGATCCGCTCTTCAAGTTTATTAGAAGATTCCTCTTATCAATCATTTGCAGGAATATTTAGCACTTTAATGATTCCAAATAATAATTATAATGAAATTAATTTGAATCAACTATGTACTGCTATAAAGCTTGTTTATGCATCAGTCTTTCTTAAACAGGCAAAATCGTATGCTGAGACCATTAGCCATACTATTGAAGAATCTAAGATGGCAGTAATTATACAAGAAGTAGTGGGGAAAGAACATAACACTCGCTTTTATCCTGATTTTTCAGGAACAGCTTCATCATTTAATTATTATCCTTTAGATTTTATGAAACCAGAAGATGGTATAGCTCATTTAGCTCTAGGTTTAGGACGTTTAATTGTAGATGGGTATGAATCATTTCACTTTTGTCCCAAACACCCTAAAAGCAATTTATATTCCACCCCTGACCATCTATTGGATAATAGTCAAACTGTCTTTTATGCATTAAATCTAAAACAAAAGAATATTAATATTTTAGCTGATGATCCTTTCGTTAAAAAATTTGATTTGGGAGCAGCAATTGAGGATGAAACCCTAACTCAAATCGCAAGTACTTATGATTTTAATTCACAGTCTCTATTAATCGGGTATAATGGAACAGGATCACCAATAATAACTTTTGATAATCAATTAAAATTAAAACTTCTACCTATTGCGGAAATAGTTGATAAGATGCTTTTAATAGGCGAACAAACAATGGGATGCTCTGTAGAAATCGAATTTGCTGTGAATTTTAAAGAAAATAAAAACGAAAAAGACAGGTTCAACATATTACAAATTAGACCTTTTCTACAACAAGAAATGACGCATATAGGCGAAATTGAAACCTATGAGAAAAAGCAATTACTTGCTTATTCCAATCATGTTTCTGGCAATTTTATTTCTAAAGATATACATGATATAATTTACATAAAACCAAAATCCTTTGATAACTTAAAAACCCTTGAGATTCTGAAGGAAATAGACAAACTAAATTCTGAATTAGTCAAAGAAAAGAAGCAATACTTGCTTATAGGCTTTGGTCGTTGGGGCACTTCAGACCGATTTCTTGGGGTTCCTGTAAAATGGAATAATATTAATGGAGTTAAAACAATTATTGAAACAAATTTTGAGAATTTTCAATTAGATTTTTCCCAAGGAAGCCATTTCTTTCATAATATAGTTACATCAAACATTGGTTATCTCCACATTAAACATCGAGAAATACAAAATTTCATTGATTGGGATTGGCTTGAAAACGAATCAGCAGTAAATAATCTGACTTATGTGAGGCATATAAGAATAAAGAAACCATTAACGATAATAATAAATGCTAACAGAAAAGAAGGCATTATTGTTAAACCATCATAGAATTTAAATACCAATTATCTTGCGCGTGCATTCATACACACTAAGAGTTAGGACTCCAGTATTTTCCTGAAGGTCTCCACATTATCTTTACGACACGCGCAGCATTTAATTTCATCTAAAAAATA
>CAZLHX010000086.1:0-11095 GCA_964559475.1 uncultured Candidatus Bathyarchaeia archaeon
GATACCCGCGGAAGATGTGTGGCGCCCCGGGGAAGACTCGAACTTCCGACCACCTGCTTAACAGGCAGGCGCTCTACCTACTGAGCTACCGAGGCAATTTCTCTCTTGAGTCTAATTTTTCCATTATAAACTTTCTTACAATGTTGGGCTTGGCCCTAGCACGCACCCGTCTTAGAACTTGGCCTATCAGGAATTCCACAGCTTTTTCTGTACCGCCATGGTAGTCATCTACTGCTTGGGGATGGTCCTCAATGACCTCGTCGATTACATCTTTGAGTTTATCTGCAGGCATGATTCCAAGTCTCTTCTCCTTCACAATGCTTCGAGGAGACGCCCCTGTTACAGTATATTCCTTGATTAGTTCTTTAGCGAGTCTTTCAGATATCGTTCCTTCATCTATCAGTTCCAGGAGTTCAACAAAAGTTTCAGGTCTAACCTTTGATTCACTGAGACTCAGCCCCTCGAAGTTTAAGCTTTTCAGGAGATAAGTTACAACCCAGTTAGCGACTGTCTGAGGATCATGGTATACTTGACATACTTTTTCATAGAAGTTACTTAAATCCAAACCAGAGTGGACGAGAACTCTAGACTGAAAACGGGATAATCCATATTCATCCATGAATCTTTGAACCCGCTGATCAGGAAGCTCCGGCATCTTCTCAAGTAAACCTTCCAACCAATCAGATGTAACTCGTATCTTAACAAGATCAGGCTCAATAATATACCCATAATCTTCCTCAGTCTCTTTCTTCCTGAGGCTTACTGTAGTCTCTGAATCCGATTCGAAATGCCGGGTCTCACGGCCGATATCTAACCCCATTCTAGCCATGCTTCTCTGACGGACGATCTCGTAGTTTAGAGCTTTCTCTACGTTCCTGAACCCGGTGATGTTCTTAACCTCAACCCTCTGCCCTCCCCCCAAGCTCACATTTGCGTCTATTCTTATGGATCCTTCACCGGATGGATCATATACACCCAGGTGATCGAGTATGAGGCTTAGTTTCTCTAAAAATTCTCTGGCTTCCTTTGTATCCTCTATATCGGGTTCGGTAACGATCTCAACAAGGGGAATTCCGGACCTATTATGATCAATAAGGGTATGCTTTGCTGATGTAATATCCCCGCCAACATGTACTAGCTTAGCTGGGTCTTCCTCTAGGTGGACTCGCCTGATACCGATTTCCCGTTCTCCCAGGACTAGGTATCCACCCTTACCAAGAGGAATCTCGTACTGTGTAATCTGAAAGTTCTTAGGCATATCGGGATAGAAGTAGTTCTTACGACTGAATACAACTTCAGGTAAAATATCACAGTTAAGAGCTTCACTTATGGTCAATCCTTGCTCGATCGCTCTTTTGTTCACAAGTGGTTTGCTACCTGGAAACCCCATGCATATTGGACAGGTATTCTCATTGGGTTCCTTACATTCTGTAGCTGTACTGCATCTGCAGAAAAGCTTACTTTCAGTCAGTAAATGTACATGTATTTCTAGACCTATGGTGGCTTCCATTAACCCACCTCCAGGGAGCCGGCAAGCTTGATTATCTTTGACTCTTCTAGGTGGTCTCCCATAATATGAAGGCCTACTGGTAGACCTTGATACTCACCACATGGAACAGAGATCATGGGTATTCCTGCTAGATTAGGTGCAACCGTAAGAATATCCATCATATAGTGCTGGATTGGTTCCATCTCCTCAATCTCATCAAAACGGGGAGCCACCACAGGCATGGTAGGTGCTGCAAGAACATCAACAAGTTTGAAGGCTCTCTTAAAATCCTCAATTACCCGGGTCCTCACCTTCAAAGCCTTGAGGTAATACGCGTCCCTATAACCTGCGAGTCGTGCATAGGTCCCGAGGATTATCCTGCGTTTCGCTTCATCTCCGAACCCTAAGCCTCTAACTTTACTGAAATATTCATCAAAGTTTCCCTCAAGGGGTAACTGTAACCCATATCGTAACCCACACAACTTGGCTAGATTAGTAGAAGCCTCTGCCATCGCTATTATGTAGTAGCTGCTCAGGCTGTACTTTGTGAAGGGTAAGGATATCTCCAGGAGTTCGGCCCCGCGACTCTCAAGTTCCTGTAATGCATCTCTTACGGTTTTTGATATATCATCGTCAACGCCTTCTCCAAAGTACTCTTCAGGCACACCTACCTTCATATCACTGATAGGGGCTCCTACGTATGATGTAAAATCAGGGACTTCCTCATGTAAGACCGTTGAGTCGTATTTATCCGGTCCACTGATTACTGATAGTAACATCGCGGCTTCTCGGACCGTTTTTCCCATGCACCCTATTTTATCTAGGCTATTGGAGTAATCGATGAGCCCCCAGCGACTCGTCCTCCCATAAGTAGGCGTGATTCCCACTACTCCACACCATGAAGCTGGACAGCTAATACTACCACCGGTTGACTCGGCTACTGCCACATGAGGGAAATCTGCAACGGCTGTGAGCACAGCAGCTCCTCCAGAGCTTCCTCCTGCACTCCTGCTGGCGTCAAAGGGGTTAAGGGGGATATTATATGGTGTATTTATGTTAAAGGTTCCAAAGCCGAACTCGTCTTGGGAGGTTTTCCCGAGAATAAATCCTCCTTCAGACCGGCATTTGGATACGACGGTAGCATCAAAGGGAGGAATATATCCTTCAAGTATCTTTGAGCCGGCACGGGATTCCATGCCCTTGACGCAGATATTGTCTTTGACTGAGACCGAGTACCCTTTCAGTGCCCCTTTGGTTCCAAGAGATAAATTTTCGGCTATGGTGTTGAAGATCTTGTATTTTTGGTCAAGCTCCTTGGCACATTCTAGTATATTCATCTTATTTTGGGCCCCCTGAGGTACTTTCCTTCTCTGTGTTTAGAGTTTGATAGGGGATCCCAGTCCCATTCTTCAACTATATCCTCTCTAAGGACGTCTGAGATCTCAAGTGGGTGGAAACTTGGTTCTACATTATCGGTGTCTACCTGATCAAGCTCCTTGAATGCTTCAATTATCACCTTCAACTGTTCAGAATACTTTTCCAGCTCATCCTTTGATAGTTCTAGTCGGGCTATCTCAGCTAGTTTCTTAACTAGCTCTACATCCAGAGCGTCACCGGGCAATAGAAGCCCTCCATAAAATGCTAATAAGATTAATACTCAGAGGTGAAGCAAGATCGTGTATTAAAACATTCACCCATTTACATCTTCACCTGACAATGATGTGTATGGATAATTAAATAAAAGTCTTATGTACCGCAAGAAACGTTGTAAAATGCCCTTTTTACATTAAAAATATCCGTCTACTGTTGTATTATTTCCTAAAAGGGTCTCTTCCACTTATACAGTAAGTGCAGATATCACTTTGCTCTAAGCCCACCGCTTCCAGGATATCTTCCTCCGAATTATACCGCACCTTGTTTATGCTCGGAAGGTTCCCCGCCACAAGATCACCTATCTCATCCAGATCCTTCCCCTTGAAAGGCTTCGCAGCGAGGGGTTTATCCTCGGGATCACTGAAACAGGGATAGAAAATTGGGGAATAACTCACCAAGAACTCCACTTCAGTGGCACCAGCTTTAATGAGGTTCTGAGCAATGGACTCGCTTACTGTACCCCTCACAATGCTATCATCCGTGATAATGACCTTCTTTCCATCAACGGTCTCCTTAATTATGTTGTGTTTAAGGTCGCTTGCTATCTTTCTGAATTGAGAATTATCAATAATATACGTCCTTCCCATATAGGCATTTTTAATGACGCCTTCATCAGCTGTCACACCAAGGGCTTCGGCAACACCAGTACAAACCGACCGCCCGGAATCTGGAACAGGAATAACCACTATTCGAGGATTCTCTTTAATATTATAGAGCTTAACCAGATTGTTCGTCTCTACAAGAGCATGCCCTAGACTTTTTCGTACTTTATGGACGGTCTTGCCTTCTATGACGGAGTCCGGTCGACCAAAATAGACCCACTCGAATACACAGTGAGCTCTATGAGGTTCAAGCACTTGCTCTTCAGCCAGCCCTTTTTCATCTACCACCAGCAGTGAACCTGGGTTAAAATCTCGACGTTCCTCAAAGGTCTCTCCCATATTCTCCATGACGTCTATGGGGGCTGACTCGCTGGCTATGTAAACAGAGTCTTCATCCTTAGCAAGGTAGAGGGGTCTGACTCCACGTTCATCTCTGGCAGCTACGAGGAAACTTTTACTATTCACTTTGTCCCATACTGCTGCGACTAGGCAATAATACGATTTTCTATGAGCCCTCATAGTCTCCTTTAGAGCCTCAGTGAACGTCGCCCCCTTATTAAGCTCATAAAGTAAAGTCTCCTGTATTACCTCCTCATTTATACCTGACTTTTTGGGAACAAAACCATCTAGAACCAGGCTGAAAGCATACCTGGGATTCTTCCAGCACTCAAGGGGAGGGTGCTTGTTCTCAGAATTCTCACCACTGGCAGAACCAACAGCCACATAGTCATCAGGGTGCATAAAGGAGCGGAAACGCTCATCGAATACATTACTAACTAAGCCTTTTCCCTTCCAGGTCCTCAGGCTATGGTCACTTGCAGTGGTTAACCCGCAGCTCTCCTGGCCCCTGTGCTGCACCCCATAAAGTATATAGAGGCTCTTTCCAGCCATCTTTGATTTACTATAAACGCCTATGACGCCTTGCATAACACTTTATTTGAAATATTGTAAATTATAAGACACACGCTCAAGCTCCTGGAACAACGAATTAGATCAATTTCATGGCCGTATTCGGTGAGAGTGGGAAAAGAGGAAAGTGGTAATACTGCTGAAAGGTAGGGCATCGGGCTTCAACGAGATACCGAGTTCCTCAACCATAAAGTCCATTCGAGCCATATCCGTTCCCAAGCATCAGAATATTTAGAGGCAAACTCAGACCTGAGCTTAACATCAGCAAGGGCAATCCATCCCCCATGTTAGTCCTAAAATATAGAGTAAATTATAGTAACCCGAGTTATTATATGTAACCAGTATTTTGAGAACCTGAAAGCTGATATTAAACATAACTTGACAGAAAACGAACAAATGAACAAATGACCTCCCCCCCCCGGGGGGGGTCTTAGTATATGAGAGAGGTTCTGCTGATTTTCCAATGAAGCTCAAAAGACCTCTATTTATAGAAAAACGCTTTTTTAAGCAAACAAAAGCAGACTTAAAGCCATGACCACCATCCCAGCGACAACTCCATATATTGCTATGTGATGTTCTCCGTACTTCTCAGCAGTAGGTAACAGTTCGTCTAGAGATATGAAAACCATTATCCCAGCAACAGCAGCGAATAATAGACCGAACACTGTTCCAGTCAGATACCGGTACAAAAAGAGATATCCTATTAGGGCACCAACGGGTTCAGACAGCCCTGATAGAAACGAATAGAAAAACGCCTGTTTCCTACTCTTTGTCGCATAATAGATAGGTACTGAGACTGCGACTCCTTCAGGTATATTATGTATGGCTATGGCTACCGCGATGCTGAAGCCAAGAGCGGGATCCTGGAGAGCACTGACAAAAGTTGCAATACCCTCAGGAAAATTATGAATGGCAATTGCTAGCGCGGAGAATAAACCCATTCGCATCAAATTGTTAGAATCTATTTCATCACCAACCTCCATATCCTCAAAACTTTCTAGAGCCTCCAAGTTGACCGGTTCATGGGGATTTTCGGGGGTAGGGACCAGTTTATCAATGATACTGATAAGTACCATTCCAGCAAAAAAGGCGGCTGTTGTATACCAGTAACCATTAACTTCCCCCAGTTCCTCTGCTATTGCGTTACGAGCTTTGAAGAATATCTCTATCATGGAGACATAGATCATTACCCCGGCAGAGAAACCTAAAGCTCCGGAAAGAAACCTTGAATCCATCCCCTTATAGAAGAAGGCAAGAATACTTCCCACCCCCGTTGATAGCCCCGCGAACAGTGTTAACCCGAAAGCGAACAGAATTACTGAAAACTCTAAGTCTTATATCCCTCCATTATTAGCGTTACAGCATCTATACATAACTTATCGATAGCTTGATTACTAATATAAAACCTCAGAAACTCAGACCAAGGTGAAAAGGGGGCACATAAAACTATAATAAATATTCAGACTAAGCTTAGATTTGATGACCATGAACACGGTTAAAGACGTATTAAGGGAAGGCAAGACAGCCATTGGAACTTCTGCCTCGGTAAAGAGCCCGGTTGACTTTTTAGCAGATGCAGGATTCGACTTTATTCTATTTGATACCCAGCACAGAGCTGTAGAGATCAAGGAGCTCCAATACCAAGTGCAAGCCATGAAAGAAAAGAGAGCTAGCCCGGTTATCAGAGTCGGGTCAAATGACCAGGCGCAGATCTGCTATGCTCTCGATATAGGCGCCAGAGGAATCATAGTACCAATGGTTAACACAAAAAAAGAGGCTGTCGACATGATCAACTGGTGTAAGTATCCCCCTGAAGGGAAAAGGAGCTCAGCTGGAAGGAGGGGAGAATGGGGAGAATTTGAGAATTACCGTAAATACATGTCAGCAGTCAACGAGGAATTATTAATCATACCAATGATAGAAACAATGAAATCACTGAATAATATTGAGGACATACTCTCAGTCCCGGGAATTGATGTGCTTCTGGTAGGGCCATCGGACCTATCGATTAACCTGGATCTACCCTTAGATTATCTTAATCCAAAATATCAAGAAACATTAGATCATATAGCAAGTGCATGTGAGAACGCCGGTGTTGTCCCGGGAATGTATTTTATACCAGGGGGACAAGACCCTAATGATTTCGTTGAGAGAGGGTTCAGGTTTTTCACTCTTCCATGGAATAATTGGGCTACCACTGGCATAAAAGATGGATTAGCGTCCATCAAAAGATAAGAATAAAAGGGATATCGTTTATATCATTTCTTTCATATTCTCCTTTTCTTATACATTTCCGCTAAATATTTCTATAATAACAGGTTCAGTAAATTTCCTTATATAATACGGCTTAAGTTTATTGGCGACAGGTGAGGAACTTGAGGGTAGCTGTAGTAGACAAAGAACGCTGCAAGATTGAGAAATGTTCTCAAGAGTGTGTAAGATTTTGTCCCATGGTAAGAACGAGAAAGGAAGCCATCAAGATAGATGAAGATGGTAAAGCATACGTCTCCGAGTTCATCTGCAGCGGCTGCGGTATATGTGTAAAAAAATGTCCCTTCAGCGCCCTCAGTATAGTCAACCTACCAGATGAGTTGGAATCAGAGCACACCCACCGCTTCGGACCCAATGCCTTCACCCTATACAGGCTACCAACACCAAGAGAAGGCTCAGTAGTTGGACTGCTCGGAAGAAACGGGATAGGCAAATCAACCTTACTCAAGATACTCGCCGGAGAAATGATGCCAAACCTAGGAAAGTACGCTAATCCACCATCAAAGGAGGACATCTTGGAAACCTTCGAGGGAAAACCCCTCTACGACTACCTCTCAGAAGTCTACAAGGGAAACGTAAAAGCAGTCCACAAACCCCAGTACGTAGATAAGATCCCCAAAGTAATCAGCGGAACAGTGGGAGAAGTCCTAGGCAGGCTGGATGAGAGGGGGATGCTGGATAAAATAATCGATGACTTAGAGATAAGGCATATCCTTGACCGAGACTTGGAGATTCTCAGCGGTGGTGAGCTCCAGAGGGTCGCAATCGCAACTGCCATAATCAGAGACGCAAAAATATATCTCTTCGACGAGCCCAGCAGCTTCCTTGATATATACCAGAGAACCAGGGCCGCCAGAATAATCCGGGGCTTAGCCGACGATGAGAAAATGATCGTGGCAGCTGAACACGACCTAGCGGTTCTTGACTACATGAGTGACGACATCTTCATCCTGTATGGAGAACCTGATGTATACGGAATAGTAAGCAACGTCCATACAGTCCGAGAGGGAATTAACATCTACATTAACGGCTACCTCCCAGACGAAAACGTGAGGTTCAGAAACTCTCCCATCGTATTCCACGAGAAACCCCCTGTGGAAGCCCAGGAGAGGAAATACAACCTACTGGAATGGAGTAAAATGGTGAAAGACTTTGGAGAATTCAAGCTAGAAGTCGAAGGCAGTGGAATAAGCATGGGGGAGGTAATTGGTATACTGGGAATGAATGGCATAGGAAAAACCACCTTCATCAAGATGCTAGCAGGAGTTGAGGAACCCACTGAAGGGGGAGTAAGTAGACCGGACGTCATGGTAAGCTACAAACCTCAGTACATCAGTGGAGAAATTGAAGGAAACGTGGAGATGCTACTAAGAAAAGTAGCAGGGACCAAATTTGCTGAGAACTGGTATAAAGCTGAAGTAATAGAACCACTACATGTCAAGATGCTACTGGACAGAGACGTGATGGTACTCAGTGGAGGAGAGCTCCAGAGGGTAGCCATCGCCGAGTGTTTGAGCAGAGACGCAGATATTTATCTCCTAGACGAGCCAAGCGCTTATCTAGACGTAGAGGAAAGACTCGCCGTAGCCAAAGCAATCCGAAGGATAACAAAGATGAGAGGGGTAACCGCCTTCGTCGTCGAACATGACATAGTAACCCAAGACTTCATCGCCGACAGAATAATGGTATTCGATGGAAAACCAGGAATATACGGCTACGCGGGAGAACCAGTCTCACTGGAAGAAGGAATGAACACCTTCCTGGAACAAATGGAAGTAACGTTCAGAAGAGACCCAGACACACAACGTCCGAGAGTAAATAAACCAGACAGCAGACTTGACCGTGAGCAAAAAGAAGTAGGAAGATACTATTACAGTGCATAAAATGGCTCAAAGCTATCATTATAACTTCCCTACACTGTTCGGTGAATTCACGATTTGCTGGAGAATCCCCGACCTGGTTGAATATATTCTTCTACCAAATAAAGAACCACACCAGAATTCATTATTAAAGACCAACAAAGTGGTCCAGAGTTTAGCTGACCAAATTAAGAGATATTTGGCAGGTAATGATGTCCCGTTTCTACTGGAAACATTGAACCTGGATAAATGTAGCAGTTTTCAGAGAAAAGTGCTCGAAGCAGAATATAATATCCCGAGAGGATACATCTCTACTTATGGCAAAATAGCACAACATATCGGTATTGAGGGGGGAATGAGAGCTGTGGGTAACGCCTTGGCTAAAAATCCTTTCCCGATCGTAATTCCTTGCCACCGGGCAATAAGATCGGATGGAACCCTGGGTGGTTACCAAGGGGGAATCGAGATGAAAAGAAAACTCCTCGAGATGGAAGGAGTCGAATTTTCCGGTTCAAGACTTAAGATGAATAAAGTATATTACTAGTAAAATTCCAAAACAATCTATTACAGTTATCATGGGATAATATTTAGTGATTAGAGTCCTTGAACTCCGAGAAGGAGGGCAATAAGGGCAACAGCGATACCCGATATAACCATCTTGACTCCTGAATACCATATGTTGCCTCCACTTACTTTCCCAAGGTAAATACCAAGGATAAAAAGGGTCAGAAGGCTTGCCCCCATCGATACAACATACGCAGTCCTGTAGTAAAGAATAGTTGGTACGAGTATGAAAGGTATCACTGAGGGAATAGATGCTAGAAAGGGAGCAGATCCATCAACTAAAGCCGCAAAAATTGATATGAACCTGCTGGCTCTCCCGTAGATGGTATCTTGCAAGTCGATAAGCATGGCGTCCTCTAACTCATTAAGACTGTGGGTTCTCTCAGCGCTCTCAGTCATATAGGTACCACTAAACCCTGATACCATCATGGCTATACCACTGGTGATGATGACTCCTATGATGCTTCTAGGATCAGAGATGTTGGAAATATATGCGCCTATTACGACTCCGAGGCTGGTCATTGCACCATCGAATGCATTCATAGCGAAATAACGACGTATAATCTTATGGGCACCAGTCACTCGGATATAGCTACTGAAATTACCCACACTTCGAGTTATACTTTCTTGAAAATTATTTACATCTTCATTTTGGTCATCATCAGATGAACTCTCTGCCAACTAGTTTGCTCTCCTCGCCGTGGCCACAACACCACTAAAATTATCATCAGACTTGGTCATCTAGGTCTGAACTCTCAGGCAATCTAGGAGCAGCAATAATATTAAAGTTATGTAATTTTCACCCAGCACATACTGTTTATTATAGGAAAAGCAATCAAACAATAATATTTAAAGGCTTAAGAAGGCTGAAGTAGAAGATTTCTTTATTTACCGACTAGTTTTTTAACCAAGTTTTCTAATCTTTTTTATGAATTCCTCGAACGGGAAAACAAGGTGCTGGGGCGATAAAGATCCTTTTATGCGTAAGTATCATGACGAGGAGTGGGGAGTACCAGTTCGTGAAGACCCAATACACTACGAGTTCATACTACTGGAGGGGGTGCAGGCGGGCTTAAACTGGTCCATTGTACTTAAAAGAAGAGAGAACTACAGAGAAGCTTTTGATAATTTTGATTACAAAAAGATCGCCAACTACGATCAGAATAAGATAGAAGAACTGCTGTCCAATCCAGGTTTAATAAGAAACAAGAAAAAGATAGAGTCACATATTAAAAACGCTAGAGCATTCATAAACGTCCAAGAGGAATATGGTAGCTTCGATGATTACATCTGGAGTTTTGTAAACTATAGACCTAAAATGAATAATTTCAAGACTTTCAAAGAGATGCCCTCCAAGACGGATATCAGCGAGGAAATGGCCAAAGACTTAAAGAAAAAAGGGTTCAGCTTCGTAGGTCCCACCACATGTTACGCTTATATGCAGAGTGTTGGGATGGTAAATGACCATTTAATTCATTGTTTCAGGTGGAAAGAGATAAAGGAAAAATATGGGAGCTAAACCTAATTCTAATCTCATGTAATGGACTGATAACAACTGGTTTTGAAAAAGCATCTAAATATATCTAATTCCCAAAATAATCCAGACATCTGGAATATACACATGAAATACACTGTATATATCCATAGCATTAAAAAGCACCATATCCCTATCGTAGGTAAGTATCTACCAGAGATTTCTGGAGGATATGTGAAAAGTATTGGAACAACCCAAGATAATACACATCGTT
>CAZLHX010000087.1:0-10768 GCA_964559475.1 uncultured Candidatus Bathyarchaeia archaeon
GAATTATTTATGAGTTGTATCGTATAGGACTGCTAATACCTTCAAGCAATACAGTCATGGAGCCTAATTTCTATGAAATGGCTCCCAATGGGGTAACTGTACACTCTGCACGAATGAGGTTAATTGATTTCAATCAGAGGGATCTACTCGGTATGCTGGATGACGTGGGAAGGGAGACAGAGCTTCTAGCCTCCGCTGGAGTTGATACGATCGTTTATGGTTGCAGTACCTGCTCCCTAATGGGAGGGATGGACTGGGAGACTGTTCTGGTCCAGCAGATAGAGTTTGAGACCGGTATAAGCGTCTTCACTGTTAATCAAGCGGTCGTGGAGGCATTAAGGAGACTCGAAGGTGGGCGCATCGGTGTTGTTACCCCTTACGGCTATGATTTAAACAAGCTGGAGAAGGCTTACCTGGTAGCTTATGGCTTAGACGTGGTTTCATGTAAGGGGATGGGGTTGCATGATCCTCGAGATATATCCTTCGTTAAGGGGGATGCTATTCTCAGTCTGGTTGAACAAGTGGCGGGGGATGCTGATATTCTATATATTAGCTGTACTAATCTACCAGTTATTCATTTGATCGAGAGTATCGAGGCATTGTACGGTGTGCCGGTCGTCACGAGTAATCAAGCTGCCATGTGGGCAGTTCTCGAAAATATGAGCCATGAGAAAGTTGTGGGATATGGCAAGCTCTTCTCCTTATAACTAAACATAGATATCTAGGGATGAGCAGAAAGCAGATACTGAACAGAACTTTATAACCATACGCTACCAGCCATATCTTTTCCCCTTTCGTTAAGGTTTATTACATAAACAGTGTTTGAATAATTAAGGTGCCAAAATGGAGCTAAATGAGGACGAGAAACAGATTCTAACTGCACTGAACACCCTCACCGAACCAGCAGGTTGCAAGGAAATAGGTGAGGCAGCAGACATGCCTTGGAGGAGTGTAATGGGTAAGCTAAGAGGCCTCAAGAAAGAGGGGTTAGTAGAAAGCCCTGTAAAGAGTAAATACGTCATCTCCGAGAAAGGCAAGGAAGCCATTTCCTAATTTTTTTATTATACATACACTACTTTTTTAAAGAAAAATAGTTCCGGGATAGTCAAATTACAGGTAAGAGTATTCTAGAAGGGTAAGATTTCCCATGGTGTATGCTATTTGAAGCAATTTTTATCTCTGAATCAATATGGACGGGGTTTCCAGTGTTATTATTTCTAGCGTATCTAGGGAACTCGCTGCTTGTTATCGATAATCTTATCCTGTGACCTGGCTTGAATATTACACCTGTAGAATCCATGGGTATCATGATTTTGTATATTTCTCCTTCTTCCATAAGTTCTTGTTTTTCTAGTCCATTTCTGTATCTGGCTCTCATTAGCCCTTTTGATACTAGTATGCTTCGTTTATCGGTGTGGACATCCATAAGAGCCACGAAGAAGTCGGTATCAGGGCAGTCACTACTCACATAGATCTCTGTGACTGGAGCTCCCACTATCTTTACAGGTAAGTTCAGTTCAGGGCTTGTGTAGACGAGATGATCATCTCTTCTCAGCAGATAGCGTTTATCCAGTGGGAGCTCGCCAGATGATCCGTAGAAATCAAAATCATCTGTTGGCACTGCTGGGTTCTCAGGATTATAGATATAAGTATCTTGATTATCTGATCCTATTTTTTCTGATATTTTCCCATCCCCGTAGATGGTGTTGGCCTTTCCGTCGCTACTGAGATAGTAAGGCTGTCTTTCAGGATCTATTGGCCAATTTTCTTCTGATAGCTCCCATATGTTCTCATTCATTATGAAATATTTCGTTAGCGGCCAATCATTGACAGCGTTCTCTTTGTTTTTAAGCCAGTGGTCGAACCATTCAAGGTGTAAGTCTTTCATCTCCATAAGTGATTCATCTGAGAAGTCTACCCCACCGAGATGCCTCTTGGGTGTTCTTGTTCCCGGGTGGTCCCATGGACCTATTATCATATAGTTCTGCCAAGGGGTTGGACCATGTTTAATTGCTCCCGTGTAGTAATGCAAGGCTCCTGGCTGGTCTCCATCGTAGTAACCTGTTATGTGGAGTACTGGGATATCGATGCTTTTGAAATCCTGCTCGGTAAAGCTGATGGCTTTCCAGAATTCATCCATATCAGGATGACTCATCCATTCCTTCCATACATGTAACTCTCTTCCCAGCGCCTCTGGTAGATTCATTAGTGGAAGGGTCTTATATATCCGCTCCCAGTCTGCTGTTGTCCCCGCTACGTTCTGGTTCGTCTTAGCTCCCACGAAATTGAGCCACCCAAACATCCACAGACAGGGGACTCCGTTGAAGAAGGGGAACTCCTTCATCCAGTTGCCTCCCGTCGCTGTAGGTATCATGGTGACTAGGTGTGGTGGTCTTTCTCTGGCTGTTGCCCACTGGATCCATCCCCTGTAGCTTCCGCCCATCATTCCAAGTTTTCCATTACACCAGGACTGCTCTGCTGCCCATTCTATGAGGTCGTAACCGTCTTGGCCCTCATTGAAAAATGGGTAGAAATCTCCTTCACTGTCATGTCTTCCTCGGACATCGTAGACCACGAAAGCGTATTCATGGGCTACGAAGAAACTTGCCATATCTACGTGGCTCTTCATGGTGTTATCATAAGGGGTGCCGATTACAACAGTGGGAAAGGCTCCCTCTTTATCTGGTAAATATACATCAGCTGAAATATGAACTCCATCACGCATTGGAACCCGTGCATTCCAGATATGTCTCATGAAGATAGAAACACAGATTCACCTTAATACCCTATTTATTACATGAACTATGGAAAATAAATTGAACAAAATATGAAAAAAATTAAAGAAATTAGGGGGAAGAGTTTACTCAGTTAGTTCGTTTACTGTTCCACTCTGGTCAACTGTTCCTTTCCAGAAGAATCCGGTAGCAGCTTGTTCTACGCTTACTGTGTAGGTTGGTTTCCAGACAACGGGGTGGGATACTGATATCTTCCAGCCATTTCCGCTATACTCTATAATGGATTGACCGAGTAGTCCTTCGGGAGTCGTCTCATTAATAGCCCATGAATCATCCAAGCAGAGTGTGCTTGCTGCCAGATATTTCTCCTCTAAGTACTCTATAACTATGTTGATGACCTCTTCTGGAGGGAGAAGTTCAGATGTGATCTTCTCTCTCTGGTTGAGTTCATCCCACTCGCCATCGATTACAGCGCTTTGGACTTCTCCACTACTCACAACAATTACTGCTGTGTGTTCTGTGATTACCTGTGCGAGTATCATATCGCTTCTATCACCGTATCCCGGGTGGGCACACCCGAAAGTGATGGTAATAACATACTGTTCAGGGTAGCTCTCAAGGATAACACTGTCAACGATTCTCATGGTGCCTTTGATACCATCGAATCTGAAGGTTGGTGCATTCTTCAACCAGTATATTGCTAGTTCTTCTGCTTCTGAGAGTGGGTTATCCTGTGTTTCCATCATCTCACCTGTGATCTCGTTGAATACGTCATCTGTTACTGCTGAGATTACTTCTCCTTTGCTTACTAATATCACCACTGTGTGCTCAGTTAATGCCGGAGCGGTTATCTGGTCAATTCTGTCGCCGTATCCTGCATTTCTGGATGTGAATCTCAACGTCACAAACCATGTATAGGGTGATCTGACTGGTTCAACGCTGATCAACTCGATGGAGTCCTCTATCCCGTCGAAACTGTAGGTTGGAGATCTTTCTAGAAACTGGATAGCTATCTGTATAGCTCTATCCTCTGTGTATAAAACTCCCTGGGTGCCAGCGTAAATGCTTAGCACTGGTAGTAATCCTAGTAGCAAGATTGCTACGACCGTGTTTAATTTTTTACTCATTTTACGTCAAACAATAATATTATCACATGAGGTATAATCCCATGTTTTAGAACATCTGTTTCAAAGAGTAGAACATTCCTATTTTTAAGATCGACTTCCTGTTAAGCAACTCACTAAATAATAGGTTATCATGATCAATGGTGATGAGCATCAACGCCAAGGTAGCGAGGCTTCTTTACGAGATCGGGGAGATCCTTACCATCAAGGGTGACAGGTTCAGGAGTCGAGCCTACAGTATGGCTGCCCAGAGGGTAACAGCCCTCACCGAAGACATCTCCGATATAAAAGAAAAAGGAGAACTGGAGGATATTCCGGGAATAGGCGAGAGCATCGCCTCAACGATCACTGAATACCTGGAGACTGGTGAGTCAATTATTCTTCAAGAATTAAGAGAGTCTCTTCCTAAAGGCGTCCCCGAGATGATAGAGCTCGAAGGTATAGGTCCTAAGCTCGCAATGAGGTTGCATAAAGAACTCGGAGTCGTCAGCATCGAGACCCTTGAAGATGCCGCCAAGAATCACAAAATACGAGAACTAAAGGGGTTTGGAGAAAAGAGCGAGGAAAACATCCTAAGAGCCATTGAAGAATACAGGAGTAGAACAGACAGATTCCTACTGGGCGAGGTTTTACCAATAATTACGGGGATCTTAAGTTATATGCGAGATCTAGAGACGGTCAGACAAGTTGAAGTTGCAGGCTCCGCACGTCGCAGAAAGGAGACGGTAGGGGACCTCGATGTACTGGTGAGTTCTCTTGAACCTGAATCAATCTCTAACCATTTTATAGCAATGCCCCCCGTAGCAAGGGTGTTGGCTCATGGACCCACGAAAAGCACCGTAGTACTGGAAAACAAACTTCAAGTTGATTTAAGGGTGATTCCTCCTGAGAGTTATGGAGCGGCTCTACAATACTTTACAGGAAGCAAGGAGCACAACGTAAAGCTTAGAACCATTGGAGTCAAAGCCGGGTTTAAACTAAACGAGTACGGTCTTTTTGATAGAGAGTCTGGAGAGCTCGTGGCTGCTGAACAGGAGGAAGATATCTACAAAGCTATGGGAATGGACTGGATGCCCCCTGAGCTTAGGGAGAATACAGGGGAAATTGAAGCAGCCATAGAAGGCAACTTGCCTAATCTGGTTGAGGGAGTGGATCTCAAGGGGGATCTTCACATACATACTGACTGGAGTGATGGGAGAGCAAGCTTAGAGGAAATGATCGAGAAGGCTGTCTCCATGGGTCACGAATATATTACAATTACTGACCATACCAAGACCCTAGCTATCGCAAATGGCTTGGATGAGGGTAGGCTTAGGCGACAGATGGATGAAATCCGTAGATTAGATGATCAGTACCCTGAGATTAGCGTACTAAAAGGAACAGAGTGCGATATCCTTGGAGATGGGTCCCTGGATATTAGTGATGATCTTCTAAGAGATCTTGACTGGGTAATCGCCAGCATCCATAGTGGATTTAGGCAGGATTCAGAGACTATCACACAAAGGATTATCGATGCGATTCATAATGATTATGTGGATACCATAGGTCATCCAACTGGAAGGCTGATACAGCGTAGACAGGGCTACTCCCTTGATATCGATGCTGTACTTGAGGCTGCATCCAATCAAAATGTTATGATGGAGGTTAACTGTTACCCCGACCGTCTTGATCTCAGTGATATCAACTGTCGAAGAGCCAAGGAGTTTGGGGTAATGGTCTCCCTCGGGTCGGATGCACATGTTCCAGGTGAGTTGGAGTTCTTACCCTTGGGCTTATCTGTTGCTAGAAGAGGATGGCTGGAGGCTAAGAACGTGGCTAACACTTACCAAGTAGAAGACTTACTGAAAATCAGAAGTTAGGAATCACCTCAAATTTTTATAGAAGGTATGTTGCTTACCTTACCTCTGAGTTTAGTTAATAAATTTCTCAATCCAGCTAAATACCCAGTCTCTGGTTGGTTTCCATGTCACGAGTATACTGAATGTTAGGGAACCTATCACAACGATGACTGATGCTAGAACTTGACCCAGCATATCTTCCAACCCGGTGTATACAAATCCTCCTAGAAATGCTCCTAGGGAGTATAGTGCTGATTTTCCAATAATTTCCACTAGAAGTAATCTTCGAAAGGGGAGCTTTCTGGTTCCAGCGAGAAGGACGATGGGGGTGTCAGGTAGTGGCGTCATGGATACAAGGAGCACTGCCCATAAGCCATACTTTGTTATCCATCTTGCTATTCGATCCTCTGAGGCGCTTTTTTCCATGGATTCGGCTACTCCCCAGCCCAGGAAGTAGGTGGTAACCTCTCCTATGGCGCCCCCTGTTCCTGCGAAGGTTCCAAGAATTACTGGATGGTATATCGATGCGAGGGGGATGAAGAGAGGTACAAACATGTCACGAGCCACCACTGTCAGATGGCTAAGCATACTGGCTATGAATACCCCTACTAGACCCAACTCGCCTAGGCTCTGGCTGTCGTACATTAGTTTCCATAGTAAGTACCCTGAAATTACGGCAATTACTATGACTGCTAGTACGCTTAGCCAGCCTCTTCGGTTCATTCTCCCTACCGATGTAGATAGCTAGTAAATAAGTTAAATGATAGGGGCAACTTTCTCCATGAAAACTTTTACTGATTCAGGCTCTGAGCTATAGGGAAAGACTATCACTAAGTGACTTACTCCCAAGTCTATGTATCCTTTGATCCATTCTGCAGCTTCCTCTGGAGTTTTATCTACCCACTGCTTTTTCCCCGAGTAAGCTTCGTAAGGTGCTTCCACCTCTGGTTCTACTCCTTCAAGTTTTAAATGAATCCCAGAGGATCTACGGATCTCACCATAATCTCTACCAATTTTTTCACAGTGTTTTCTTAGAACATCCAGGCGCTCCTCATATTTATCCAAGTCGATGTTCCAAGCAAAGTTTACCATGTGAGCATGCTTCGCCGCTACTTTCAGAAGCATATCGCCCATCCCCCCTACGACAATTGGCACGGTATCCTGAATGGGCTTAGGCATGCAAACACAATCATTCACGGAGTAGTATTTTCCCTCATAGTTTGCGATTTCCCTAGTCCAGATGCGTTTAGCAATCTCTAGAGCGTCATCTAGTTGTCTTATCCTCGTTACAGCGCTCGGGAAAGGTATATCATATGCATTATATTCTACTTCCTTCCATCCAGCACCTATCCCATAGTATAACCGTCCGCCACTGATATGATCGAGGCTTGCAGCCATCTTAGCCATTAAGACGGGGTTCCTGTAGCTCTGCGAGGCGACCATAGGTCCAAAACGAAGGTACTCGGTGTCCTGTGATAATGCCGTTAGGGTGGTCCAGCATTCAAGACAGTTGACGTCAATAGCCTCTGGTCGGATTAAGAAGTGATCTGATACCCAGATAGACTCGAATCCCGCTTCTTCTGCAGCTACTGCTGATCTTCGGATCATCTCGTAAGTATAGCCAAACTGTGGCTCTATTTGAAGTCCATAATCTATTTCAAGATTACTCATGAGGTAAAGACTGTAGTGGACATAGATATACTTTGACTAGAATTTAAGTTGATAAAAAAATATGAAGAAAAATAGTTGATTTAAAGTGATTTTAAGAAATTAGAGGGGTTTACAGAGTATTTCCTGAAGTTTCAAGTCTCTGATCCTGCTACTCTCTGCTGCCACTAATACCATTGCTGTATCAGCTCCTGCGTGACTGCCTGCGACGACGATCACCTGTTTTCCACTTGGTAAAACGTTTGAGTCTACTGCCATCATGGCGATCTCGGGGCAAACTTTTACTCCCTGACTGAACAACCTCAGAGTGTTTGCTATGATAACGTTGGTTGGTGGAAGAATGTAAGGCAATCTTGCATCAAGGGGCTCTATTTTGGCAGGGCGCTGTCTAGCTATCCCCACATCCACGGTTCCTGTTAGGACATCTGTGCAAGTAAGCACTTTGATTCCCTGTTTCTCTAATTTTTCTCGTAGATCGTCAGGAAAGAGCTGAACTCCTGGGTCTCTGTAACCGGTTTGATGTGTTACTATAATTAGATTTAATTGGCTTCCTTTGAAGATCTCAGCTGCTTTTTCTGCTGTGTATCCCGTGGTACTTGAAACTAGTACAGTGTCTATTCCTCTTTCTTTAGCGCCTTCCATGGCTATTTCCAGGGTTTCCTCTGTGTGTTCTTTACCAGGGTTCTCGAAGATTACAGTTTTTCTTTCAATGTTCAAATCTATCACCTAGAATAATTTTACACGTATACGATCGCAGATAAGAGTTTAGATTGAGAACCTGGACCTGCGCTCTCTTTCGCCGACTATGGGTATCTCGTATCCACAGTTCTTACAATGGTTCTCCTTGTCCATATCCCAGCCTGAGATAAGGTATCCGCTTCGTCGAACCACGTGGTTTCCGCAGTTAGGGCATATGGTGTCCTCGTAGCCGCCTCTTCTCACATTTCCCACAAATACGTATCTGAGACCCTCCTTGTGTGCGATTTCCCGTGCCTTGACAAGGGTCTCCACAGGCGTGGTTGGTTTATCCTTGAACTTGTACGTGGGGAAGAATCTGCTGAGGTGAAGGGGGGTATCAGGACCTAGGTGATCGTAGATGTAGCTTGCCATTTCGCGGGTTTCCTCGATCTTATCATTTGTCTCGGGGATGATCAGGAATGTTACCTCCACATGAACCCCATTATCATTCATGTAAACGGTTGCATCAAGTACGTCCTGTAGTTCTCCGCTGCAATGTTTTCTGTAGAATTCTTTGTTGAATGCCTTCCAGTCAACATTCGCGGCATCAATTACGTCGACCACGTCTTCAAGGGCTCTTAGGCTTATGTAGCCATTGGTTACTAGGACGTTCTTGATATCTTTCTCATGAGCGATCCTGGAAACATCCTCAACGTAGTTTAGGTTGATCAACGGCTCATTATACGTGTAGGCAATGCTTGTACAGTTGTTCTCTTCCGCTGCTGATACGACTTCCTCTGGGCTCATGTACTTGATGTTACCACTTTCTATATTGCCGGTGCTTAGGTGCCAGTTCTGGCACCATGGGCATGTGAAGCTACATCCGACGCTGCTTATACTAAGAGCAAGGCTTCCTGGATAGAAATGGGCTAGGGGCTTTTTCTCTATGGGGTCAATGGCGAAGGCACTTAGCTCCCCGTACGTCAGGCTGATGATCTTTCCCTCTCTGTGGATCTTTGTTCCACAGAAACCTTTCTGACCTGGCTTCATGGTACACATTCGCGGGCATATAGTGCAGCGTAAGGTCTCCTCGTCCAGCCTCTCTACAAACCTTGACTCCTTATTCATCAAGATATTATTTGGGGCATATTTTATTAACCATATCCCTAACCCTTCAATAATTACCACTACAATTACTCATTGATGTGGAAACTGAGACCTGGAAGGGACAGCGTACTGGATAGTGAAGGTGTGCAGAAAGCACTACCTCGGTATGTAGACGTGGTTCGGAATAAAAAATACTCAAAATATCTCATTTCAAAGAGTCTTCCAGTCGAGTTTGATGATGAGGAGACTGAGAAAAGCCTCTGGGATAAACATGCGAAGCTACTTGAAGTTTTCAATGATAAGGCGCAAAAGTTCGATGAAAACAAGAACAAGCCAGTGAGCTTAAGTCGTTCCTTCTTGGACTTAAAAGCCCTTTTAGGGTACAAAATAATGTCCGAGTGCAGATTCTGTGAGAGAGAGTGTCTGGTAAACAGGCTGGAAGGGAAGAGAGGGTACTGTGGGGCGGGTACAGGTTTTTCTCTTTACTCAGCTTTCCCCCATATGGGTGAAGAGCCCGAGTTGGTGCCCAGCGGGACGGTCTTCACAGGAGGGTGTACCATTAGATGTATCCATTGCCAGAACTGGGATATCAGTCAATGGAAGTCCTCAGGAAAAAGTGTCGACCCTGAGGTTATGGCTTTACAGGTCTCTGAACTTGCAGACAGTGGATGCAGGAACGTTAACATGGTAGGAGGAGATCCAACCCCAGTCACCTGGCAATGGATCAAGACCATGACTTATCTAGAAAGAAACATTGCCACCATCTGGAACAGTAACAGCTATTATAGTGATTATACTGCCCGGTTGCTGGCTGGGTTCATCGACTTGTACCTTCTGGACTTTAAATATGGGAACAATAAGTGTTCAAGTGAGATTAGTGATGCTCCTGGTTACTGGGAGGCTGCCACACGAAACCATCTAACAGCAAACAAATATGGTGAGATAATAATCCGGGTGCTGGTTCTACCCGGTCATAACGATTGTTGTACCAGGCCCATTCTCAGATGGATACATGACCACCTTGGTCCATGGACTAGGGTGAACCTTATGTTCCAGTACCGTCCCGAGTGGAGAGCCCGGGAGAGGAGAGAACTCAGCCGACGACTTACGAGCGATGAGATCAAAGAAGCAAAGGAAATCGCTTCAGAAGTAGGCTTAAAGAACATAGTGAGAGGCTAAAAAATATAGATACACCACTAATAGGGTTGAGTTCATTCAACACTAAGTTCCTTAGATTCACTATTGAAAAAATGGGGGATATGAGTTTTTATACCTTTTTTTACCATTCGTAGACCAGGTTGGTTCTTCCCTCATGAAAGGGTTTTTCCTTTCTCCAGCCATGAACTTTTCATAGTCGCAGATGTTTTAGAACCTGTAGACTATTACCATGCTTTCTGTTGTACCCCACGGACTACCCCAGAAAGGTGCTCCCAGTCCAGCTTTTTCTGCTTCTTTGATGTGCTCTGAGAAGGCAGCTTTGACGTCTTTTACATATTGGTTAAGGAGAGCGTATGTGATTGCATATCTAAATTTCATAGTTTTCATCTTATAACGTTCTAGTACACTATTGAATAATTGTATTGTAAAATCATGTATCTAATACTTCCCTGACATATAT
>CAZLHX010000088.1:0-10455 GCA_964559475.1 uncultured Candidatus Bathyarchaeia archaeon
CAGAGCTTGGGGCTCTGGTGCCGGTGACCATTCCAGGTGCGAATATTAGTTTGTTGTTCGGTCCCAGTGGGTGGCATTCCGGGTCAACTTCGTCAAGTATATAGCTGTCAGTCAGCCATCTTCCCGCTCTGTCCTTGTATTTTTTTGGTAAATCCTCAACTTTGACCTCTTGTTTGGCCATGTTTACTCTCAGTATTTTGCTCATTTTCCTCACAGGAAAATAATGAGAATTTGTTATTAAACTGCTGTTATGTTTAGGTAAACATTTCGTGTTTGTTCTCCCTTTTGGTAAATAATATAGCTTCGAACCGGGGACTCATCTGTAATATGTATGGTGATTTACGTAAGAAGATAGACCGGAAGTATATTGTGGAGAAGCTTGAGGAGATGATAGCTATCCCCAGCGTTGTTAAAGAAGAGAAAGATTTGGCTTACTATCTTAAGGATGAGCTGGAGGAACTGGGGCTCGAGACTGAGATTCATATGGTGGAACCAGGTAGACCAAATATTTATGGGAGCCTTAAGGGAGAGTTCCCGGGTAAACGACTGAACTTCAATGGGCACCTTGATACTGTTCCCGTCGTTCCTGGCTGGGAAACTGATCCTTTTGAGCCTGTGAGTAAAGAGGGCAAGATATTCGGGCTGGGAAGCAAGGACATGAAGGGAGGGCTAGCGTGTATGTTAGGCATGTTGAAGGCCTTCATCGATTCAGGGCACAGGTTTAAGGGGGAGTTGAGTTTCTCGGGGGTCATCGATGAGGAGGCTTATGGTGAGGGTGCGAAAGCCATGCTTAAGACTGATTGGGGTAACGTTGATGCCATTGTGCTGGGTGAGCCCAATTTTGGTGACGAGGCTAATCCGACTCACCTCGGGATAACTGGCAAAGTTCTGTATGATATATATGTGTACGGTGAGGCGGCTCATGGTTTCCACCCCGAGGAGGGGATAAACGCCATAGAGCAGGCTGGGATAGTCCTATCAAACCTGCATAGACTTGAGATCGGGAGTAGAGAAGGCTTTCAGGGGAATTACAGTACCTTGAAGATAGAAGGAGGTTATGAGGTCTATAGTGTGGTGGTCCCCGCGGAGTGCAGGTTCGAGGTAAACAGGCTCATTGTACCCGGTGAGACGGTGGAAGGAGTTATCAGGGACATGGAGGAGTTGATCGAATCCCTTGATCTTGATGCCAGAGTCGAGGTGAAGACTAAGCCGCCCCTTTACTCCCCATATTTACTGGATAGGGATGAGCCTTTAGTCAAGTTATTCGAGGAAACTTACAAGGATATACTGGGAGAGGCTCCTCACTTCCAGCATAGCAGCAGCATCACAGACGCCAACACCTTCGCAGGTGAAGGGGGGATTCCCTGCATACACATGGGGCCCAGGGGTGTTGGATCACATCATAAAAACGAGTACGTTTTAGTGGACTCTTTGCCGGTGGTTACAGAAGTCTATACTGAGCTGGCTGCCCGGTTCCTCTCCTAGCCTCGCTCCTAATAAATACCTGTGTGTATCCATCTAGGGTATGTTTGATGGTGTTCTAGAGTATCTTGATGATAAATACACACTGGAGCTGAGTAAGGAGTTGATAAGCATCCCCTCAGTCACAGGGGAGGAGGAAGCTCTTAGCCTGTTTATTAAAGAAAAACTTGAGAGCATCGGGATGGAGACTGAGCTAGACTACGTTGAGCCAGGTAGACCGAATGTTTACGGAGTGCTGAAGGGAGATAAAACTGGTAGACGTTTGAACTTTAACGCTCACCTTGATACGGTGCCTGCGGGGGATGACTGGGATACGGATCCTTTTACGCCGGTGATCAAGGATGGTAAGCTCTACGGTAGGGGTGCATGCGATATGAAGACTGGAATTGCTTGTACCCTCAATATGCTCAGGACTATAGTAGAAAGTGGTATAGAGTTCGAGGGGGAACTGAGTTTCAGTGGAGTCGTTGATCAGGAGGCAACAGACTTGGGAGCCTGGAAGATGATGGAGGACCCACGGTGGAGAAGCCTGGATGGGATAGTCCTGACTTATAGCTACTGCGGTGATGAGACGAAGCCCATACCCCTGGGTTTAACCGGAAAGATCCTCTACGATATCCACGTGAAGGGAAGAGCAGCCCATGGATTCAGACCGCACCTTGGAGTGAACGCTGTGGAGGACGCGGCGAGGATAATTTCCAATCTGGATAAATTAAAGCTTAAGAATCATCCCCAGTTTGGCACGGGCACTGTTTGTACCTTAAAGTTTGAGGGAGGGTACTATAAGTATAGTGTGGTGGTGCCTGAGAGGGCGCGGTTTGAGGTGAACCGGCTTCTGGTTCCGGGTGAAAACGTTGAGTACGCTCTCCGGGATATGGAGGAGCTTGTGGATTCACTTAATTTGAGTTCGGAGGTGGATGTGAGGGTTAAGCCACCGAAGTATGAGCCGTACATCGCCTCAAAGGATGAGCCCCTCATGAGGGTGCTTGGTAAGGCTTATCGGGACGTCTTTGGACGCGAGCCCCTGTATGAGTACGCTTATGGGATTACTGATGCTAATATCTTTCAGGGGGAAAATGGGATCGAGTGTATTCATATTGGACCCCAGAGAGGGGGTGCCCATCAGCCCAATGAGCACGTAAAACTCGAGTGGTTGCCCCCTATAAGCGAGGTGTATACCATAGTTGCTTTAGAGTATCTGGCTGCTTCTCGGGATTAGGCTTAAAAATCCACGTTCTCTTAAATCCGTGATTGAATATGAGTGAACCAGTATCATTCAGAGATTTCAAAAAACTTGAATTCAGGGTATCAACGGTTACTATGGTTGAGAAGGTGCCAGGGTCTGATAAACTTTACAGGATGATGGTTGATATAGGAGATAAGGAGATCCAGATAATAACTGGACTTGTAGATTACTATGAACCTGAAGAGTTACAGAATAAGAGGATAATAGTATGTACCAACCTCGCCCCGGCAAAGATCTTCGGACAGCTCAGCGAGGGAATGCTCCTGGCAGCAGAGACCAAGGAAGGGGATCTGGCTCTTCTCACCACGGACAGAGAGATCAAGAACGGTGCAAAGATCACCTGATCTTGAAGTTTGATATTTTTAGATTTTTTCTATTTTTACTGCACAGGCTTTGAATTCAGGTATTTTTGCCACGGGATCCAGGGCATTATTTGTTAGCTTGTTTGCTGCTGCCTCTGCGTAGTGGAAGGGTATGAAGACTGTTCCAGGTTTAATTCTTGGAGTTATTTTGGCTTTTAACTTGATCTCTCCTCTTCTGCTGGATACTCTTACTTTCTCTCCGTCTTTTATTGCTAGTTTTTCTGCGTCTTCTGGGTGGATCTCCATCTCAGCCTCATTAACCTGGTCTGTTAAGGTGTCTGATCGTCTAGTCATGGTCCCTGTATGCCAGTGGAATAGCAGTCTGCCTGTTGTTAATATGAAGGGGTAGTCTCCGTCTGTTTGCTCGGCTGGGGGTATGTATTTTACGGGGTGGAACTTGCCCAGTCCGCGGCTGAATCTGCCCTGATGCAGAATAATGGTTCCTGGGTCCTTTGAGTCTCTGCATGGCCACCTGAGGTCCTCTTCATCAAGTCTCTCGAAGCTTAGACCACCATATATTGGGGAGACTTTTGCCAGTTCTTCTAATATTTCTTCTGGGTCTGAGAGGCCCCAGTCTTGTCCCGTTTTTCGTGCTATTTCCTGGAAGATCCACCAGTCTGGTTTTGAATCTCCCAGGGGTTCGATTGCTTTTCTTACCCTCTGTACCCTTCTGTCTGTTGCTGTGAATGTTCCATCTTTCTCGGCATAGCTACAGGCGGGGAGGATGACGTCAGCTAGCTCCGCCGTCTCGCTCATGAAGAGTTCTGAGACTGCAAGGAAGTCTAGTTTTTTGAGTTGTTTTTTTACGTGGTTTAGATCCGGGTCGCTTATCATGGGGTTCTCGCCTACTATGAATAACGCCTTGATCTCTTCTCCAGCCATGTTCATCATCTCGGTCAGGGTTAAGCCCTTTGTACCTGGTGGCTCTAGTTTCCAGATCTCCTTGAATTTTCTCCGTGTCTCGGGATCCTCTGGGTTCTGGTACCCTGGTAGGTAGTTGGGGAGTGCTCCTACATCACAGGCTCCCTGTACGTTGTTCTGTCCTCGTAAGGGGTTGACGCCGGTACCCGGCTTCCCGATGTTTCCTGTTAATAGTGCAAGGTTGGCGCAGCTCATCACGTTATCCACGCCGGTGGTGTGCTGGGTTATTCCCATGCTGAAGAATATGGAGGCTCGTTCAGCCCTCCCGATGATTTGTGCTGCTTCCCTTATCTTCTCCGCGGGGACGCCTGTTATTTTCTCTGCTTCCTCGGGGCTGTAATGGGTTACGGCTTCCTTGAATAAGTCGAATCCTTCTGTTCTGCTCTCTATGAAGTTTAAGTCATGGAGGTTTTCCTCTATTATTACAGTCATGAGGGCGTTAAGGAGTGCTACATCGGTTCCTGGTTTTTGTTGCATGTAGACCGAGGCGTACTCCGCGAGTTTTATCTCCCTGGGGTCAGCGATTATCAGCTTTGTTCCTTTACGAGTTGCCCGGATCATCCTCCTGGATATGAGGGGGTGCTGCTCGCTTGTGTTGGTCCCTGTTATGAATATTACATCTGATTCTTCCAGGTCTTCCTGGCTGTTAGTCATGGCTCCGCTGCCGAAGGCGTTCACGAGGCCCGTGACGGTGCTGGAGTGGCAGAGTCTGGCGCAGTGGTCGACGTTGTTGGTGTTGAAGGTTGCTCGGGCGAGTTTCTGGAGCATGTAGTTGTCCTCGTTGGTGGCCTTGGCTGAGCTGAAAAATCCTATTGAGTCTGGTCCATGTTTTTCTTGAGTCCTCCGAAGTTGTTGGGTGATTAAGGTGAGGGCCTCCTCCCAGGTGGCCTCCCTGAATTTCTCGTTTTCTTTTATGAGGGGTTTTTTTAACCTGTCCTCGCTGTGAATGAACTCGTGGGCGCTCCATCCTTTGATGCAGAGTTTTCCCTCGCCGGGTCCAGTTTCCCCTGGAGAGACTGCGACTACTTTCCCGTCTACTGTATGAAGTATTAGGTGGCATCCTACTCCACAGTAGGGGCAGGTGGTCTTTACCCTCATTTCTGTGCCTCCTGGATCTTTTTCTCGAATTCTGGGTTTTTTACCCGGTGATAGTTGTAGCCTATATCGTCTAGACTGTAGCCCATGGCGATTGCGAGGTACTGGAGGTAAAATAGGGCGGGGAGCTTGAGATCCAGGTTGAGGCTTCTATTGGCCAGCATCTGACCGGTATCTAGTTGGGCCAGGCACTGGGGGCATATTACGTTTATTCCATCTGCCTCGACGTCTCTCATTGCCCTTAGCTTATCTCCCAGTAATCTGTTGGAGTGTTCCCTGTCCCCGTAGTTTGCTACCGTCCATCCGCAGCACTGGGTCTTATGGAGGTAGAAGAGGGGGGTTGCGCCTAGTGCATGGATCATCTTGTCGAGTACAGTCGGGTCCTCGGGGTCGTCGAACTGCATCTTGTCGGGGGGGCTTAAGATGTGGCAGCCTGTGTGGCTTGCGATCCTCAAATTCTTTAAGGGGTACTCGACTTTTTCCTCTATCTTGTCTAATCCCACTTCTTCCTTAAGTATGTGGGCGAAGTGTTTTACCTCGATGGTTCCCCTGTACTCGTGCCCCGTCTCGGTGAGTACCTCGTTGACTTTTTCTCTTAGCTCCGCGTCTTTTTTGAGTTCCATGTTTGCCTGTTTGAGGGTGTAGGTACAGCCATTGCATAGTGTGATTACGTCGTGCCCTGCTTCTTCAGCCAGGGATATGTTTCGTGCGCTTATGGTTAAACCAGTTAGTCTGTGGTTGATGGTTACTCCTACTGGCTCGGGGCAGCAGGTGAAGCTCGGAATCTCGTGTAATTCTACATCTAGCTGTGGCAGTATCTGTTTGGCTACTTTCTCTATGTGGGGATACCTGACGGGTATGAAGCATCCTTTGAAAAAGCTGTATTTCATTGTTTTTCCTCCCGGAGTTTTTTAATTATCCTTAGTAGACCGGTTTTTTCCGCTATTTTCCTCAGTTCCCTGGTGGTCTTGAGGGGGGGTAGCTCCAGTTTCTCACGGTCTCTGATGGTCCTGCTGCTCAGGGGGAAGGCGAGCCCTGAGTCTAGTACCTGCTCTATTTCTCCCACTATGAGGTCGGGTATGTTTCCTTTTTTTATGGCTGTTTCCTTCATGGACTCTATGAAGGTTATGGGACTTACCTCGTAGGGGCACATCTCCTCGCATTTGTGGCAGCTTACGCAGACCCACAGAGCTGGGTTCATCTCCCTACGTGGGTTATCCAGGCAATCGTAGACGTAGGTTTCTGTTGGGGTGTATCCGTTGTACTGGGCTGGGCAGCTGTACCCGGGGATGGTGCAGCATACTCCACACTGGAAGCATATCTCTGCTGCCTCCTCTAATCCGTGGAGGGTTGATTTCTTGTAGGGTGTGTTGAGAACCAAGGGTATCTGTAGAGACTAGGGTGGGTTGCTTTTAAACGCTTTATGTTGTGTTATTTTTCCGTCTTCTTTTTGAGGTACCATGCGTCTCCTTCTGGGCTTGAGGTTATCTTGAACTCGGGGTTGTAGTGGAGCATTTCTTTCACGAATTCCCTCATGGAGGCTTTGGTTCCATCGCTTCGGGTTATAACTGCGTCGAGGTCGATGGTCACTCTTTTGGCTTTTTCATCATTAAGATCCATGACTATCGTTTGAATATTATGGGAGGGACCCTATAATCCTTTCTGAGAAACTTGTCATATAGCCTAGGGGTATGGATGATTTATCCATTTATACTTTGGTGCTTCTTTTTAGGGTTCTTATTGTTTCTCGATATAGCAGACGCCGTTTACTACTGCGACGTCTAATTCGTCTTGTAGTTCCCTCGTCTCTATTCTCTTTTTTAGCTGTGTTCTTAGATAGTTAGCGTCTTTGTCCTCGATTTCTACCTTGACCAGGTCTTCATCCATTTCCATGAACTCGTCTATTATGGGATCGTATTTGCTTTTCTTGTGGTATTTTCTGGATGGTTTTTCTTCCACTGGTTTCAACTCGAATTCTACTTCACTCATATTTACTCGCATATGGATGTGCAGGATTATATATGTACTTTATTCTTTTATTTATAAGCGACTAACTTGTTGTGACCTTTTTTATTTACTTTTTTCCGGGTTGTTTGGTCAGGTTAATGTATTTAAGGCATGTATCCACTAGAAGAGTGATATGGTTGATTTAGAAGAAATTGCTGGAAAGGAAATAAGGGGCATCTATCGAAAGGAATCAAAGATCTTCTCCATGGAGACTAAGGCATCAGAGGTGCTCGGATACCTCGAGGAGAATAATATGTACGAGGCGCTAATCCTGGAGGGAGATAAGATCGGTCTGGTGACGGTCAGGGATCTGTTCAATGTACGCCAGCCCACTCAGACTGAGATGGGTGACTACCCTGGTGACCTATGGGGGGTATACAGGGCTGCTCCTCCAGAGGCCACGGTCCTAGATGTTTCAACCTGGTTACTGAGTAATAAGGTAAGGGCTATACCGGTGAGGGAGGAAGACGGGGCTGTGGGGATTATCTCCCAGCGTGAGCTTCTAGAGGAGGTTGCCCGGTCCCGTGAGCTCTCCGATTATGGGATCGAGGACGTTATGAGTTATCCTGTTACTGCCATGGAGGTTGATGAGGGAGTTGGTAAGGCGAGGAAAAGGATGCAGGACGAGGATATTAGCCATATACCAGTTACGAAGGGTGGGAAGATCAGTGGGATAGTGACTGCCCAGGACTTGATTTATCGTTTTATCAAACCCATCGGGGAGACTACCCGCGGGGATTTCGTCGGTGAGAGGGTGCCTCGCTACGTCGGGGATGTAAAGGATATCATGGATAAAGTCGTCTATAGCGTTGGTACTGAGGCTTCAGCTATGGATGCAGCCAGGGAGATAATCGGTAAAAACTCAAGCTACTGCCTGGTAATCAAGGAACAGGCTCCAATTGGTATAGTTACGCCTAGGGATCTCCTCCGACCTCTTCTTGACTACGTTGTGGAGGAGGAAATGCCTGTGTACATCGTGGGCTTGACGGGGGAGGAGGACTGGTTTGATCAGGCAGTTGCTGAGAGCAAGGTACGGAGAGTAGTAGAGAGGGCCTTGAAAATTCATCCCCACTTGCAGGAGGCGAGGGTGGTTATTGAGAAGCAGAGGAAGGGGGGTAACCGGTCCCTGTATGAGGTGCGTATAGGAGTTTATACGAAGAGGGCTAATGAGAGGTTCAGGGTTCAGGAGGATGGCTGGGATCTACTGGCTGTATTCGATGAGGCCGTCAGGGCACTTGATGAGATGATAAGGGATAAGAAGCATGGGCCCGTCCGTAGACCTAAATGGCCTCCATCACCCGCTCCCCCCGGTTCTTAGGTATAAAAAGGATTATTCCCATTACTAGCTAATGACTGAAATTACGATAGATCTTGATAAATGTGAAGGTGCAGGTCAATGTATAGCCTACTGTCCCAGCAACGTGTATAAGATGGAGAAGATGGAAGAATATGATAACGAGCTAAAATCCAGAGCGGTTCGACCTGAGGACTGTATCCTCTGTATGGCCTGTGTGAACACCTGTCCCACCGAAGCCATTACCGTAGAGGAGGAAAAGGATAGTGAGTGAGGGAATAGAATAATCGAGCTACTCTTAGATAAGGATGGAGTACTTTTTGGGAGAGCGGGAGAACCGGAGATGCAGTGCTGCCCCATGGAATTCGACCCCACGGAGGAAATAGTAAAGTCAGTTATACATTTCCTACTAGATAGAGTCCAGGAAGAAACAGACCTCTAAGGACCTCAACACGTTTATCAGCTTTTGCTGGAGAGACTGGAGACCGGCTGGGAAAAATACAAACCAGCAAAATGCTAAGAATAGAAGTTTCCTATTGCTACGAATTGTTTGGATAATCACGTATTGATAATTTGATATAAGTTACCTAATTTAACTGAGGGGGGACCATTTACTGAGTTCTTCCCTTATCTCAAGGGTAATAGGGTTTTCGTGGATTATTCCATATTTTTGAGCTGTACTTGCTATATGGTTATCATTTGATACTATAACAGGTATGTTATGTTGGATAGCGGTGGAGATCAAAAATCCGTCACCTAGGGGTATATTCTCCGTTGCCGCTATTTTTAAGCCATTAACTGATGTATGAACAAGGTTTAATGTTTCTAGGGTTAATGTTATTTTTTTAATCAGATCTTTGATTGGTCGAACTTTATAGTACCAGTACAAAGTGTTGTAAGTTTCTAAAATGGTAGTTGGGGAAATATTAAGGGTGATATCTTTTTGAAGGAAGTTTTTAATATATTCCCATGTTATCTTGTGGGCTGGACTTTCATCATAAAGAAAATATGCAAATATATCTGCGTCAATCAACCTCAATACGTTTACCACCATACCGGTCTTTTACAGTGGAAAAATCGGTATCTCTTCTCTCTGGATCGCCTTTTAAACTAATTTCCTGAATTTTTTCAATAAGATCCTTTTGAGTATTTATTACTTTTAGAATAATGGTATCTTTGTCTTGGAGTTCTACTTTAAAGTTTTTTTTACCAATGGTCTTTCGGATATCCGAGGGAATTGTAATTCTTCCTCTTTCATCCATGCTAGTTATTTCTCCCACTCCCATCACCCATACCCACTAAATAGTTGGATTATTTAAATAGATCTCCAATAAATCGGATTTATCGCATTCTATTTTTTGTATAGTTCATTAAAGGCAAGGTGCCATAGTTGATCAGATAAAATTTATTTTTCCCATGATTAACTTCTAATGATCATAATTGTCTGAAGAAACAAACATTGGTCATCCTCTGTCGAAGGATCTTTTAAAAGTCCTTGAAGACGTCATCGGTGAACCTTATAATGATGAGGAGAACGAGGAAAGAGCCGAGAGGTGGCTAAAGAAACATGCAAGTTGTTTGGTCCTATAGCTGACATCCTTTATAACCTTCGATTATTGATTTATCAATTTCTTCGGGTGTAATGTCTCGACCAAGTTTTAGGGTGGTTCTGTTTTTTCCTGGAATATTTATTTTCAGGATGCTAGTTTCTGGATCATATTCTAGTATTAGCTGGTCTCCTATCTTGATGTTTGTGGATTTTCGGATTTCTGTGGGTATGGTTATTTTGTATCCTCGAGTTACTTTGGTAGTAGGCATACCATAAAGATTATTCAGTAAAATATATAGATCCCTCAAGAAGATAGAACTCGTTTACTACTTTTCAAAGTGCGTCAATATCTTCAGCTAAATCTTCAAGATTATAAGGCACGTAGATTTGCCGTTTTCTTGCTTCCTCCACCATCTCCCAGAGGGAAAGCCCGCATCTACTAGCAGCTTGCCACAGAATAAGTTTTCCATCCTGGTATTCTTCCAGGTTCTTTTTTATG
>CAZLHX010000089.1:0-10319 GCA_964559475.1 uncultured Candidatus Bathyarchaeia archaeon
AATTCAACTAGCAAATTTATTTAACATAAATTCAGCAGTTCTATTAAAGATAATTCCAGACTATGGCAGTAAAGCTCTCAAGACCTGTTGCTGGATGCATACATAATAATTCATTACTCGAGGATTTCTAGTATTTTTGTTGATGTCACTGCCTTGTCTGAGTTGAGGTATTCATTCAGATCCTCTCTTAATTCCCTGTCACCGGTCACAATGTAATCCGGATCCGAGATCATTACAGATACCAGTACATGAGTATCCTTCTTATCACGTATTTTTCCCACACAATCAGACAGGGCTTCCTGGATCAATTCTCCTGGAATCAACTCGTAGAGTACGTGCTTGAGGAACACATCCAAGAGTCCTTCATAACCCTTAAACTTCTCACCTAGGACTTTAATGGTCTCAAGTAAGATAAAATCACTTAATACCAGAACTATGGATCCTGCCTCAGCTTTCTTCAGAAGCTGGTGTTCATTCCCGTAGAATACCAGCCCTGAGACGAGAATGTTGGTATCCAGTAATATCCTAGGCTTTGACATCTCTCTGTTCCACGAGTTCTTCCCGTGCTTTTTCCATTTCCTCTAAAAGCATCTCCCGGGTGACTCCCTCACTCTTGGCGATTGCCTCATAAAGTGATGTAATCTCATCCAATGAGAGATCATCAACCTTCTTCACCACCAGCATTTTACCTGCCCTGGCGACGTAAAGATAGCTATCCCGGTCCAAGGAGAGCTCCTTTCTAAACTTTGAAGGTATGGTTATCTGCCCCTTGGAGGTTACTTTTACTATCTCTGACTCAGCCATCAAATAGATGTAAGAATTCCTTACATATAAAATATTTTGTTGTATTTGGAGATTCAAGAATCGAACAAAAATTGGTTCAAAAGACCAGACATCTATACATTTCTCAGTCTTCTACGTCGTCTTCCTAATCGAGGAATAGAATCATTTCATCAATTAACATATCCCCGTCCTCAAGTTCTTTCTCCGTATCCTTTGGTATCATTAGAAATGCTTGCATCCACTGCTCTTGCATATAAGTTCTACTAGACTCAGGGTGCTTATGGTGACTTTTGAGCTCTTTTTTATCTTAGTGGATATCCCTGCGGAGACTTTGTTTATATATCCTTCCAAAAGCGATCATATATGCAGTGGTAATCACCAGTCATCACCCATATCGCGAACAGTCCACTGTATGTAGGTTTAAGTTTTTTGCCCTCACCCCATACCTTCTCAATGGGTGGAGCACACATTTAATATTCTGCGCGTCTAAATATCGTCATGTATCCGTTTTACCTGTATGAGGTGGATAGGTGAAGATTGGAAGAAACGACCCGTGCCCCTGTGGTTCCGGTAAAAAATACAAAAAGTGCTGTCTCATCAAGAAAAGTGAGCCCCAGACCATGGGGAGCCTCTACCTTCCAATAGAGGAGAGCCTCATAGACAAAGTCCTCTTATATCATGAACAAGAGCGCTTTAACTGGGACTACGAGGAGGCGCGACGAGTATGGTACGACTCCTTTGGAGCATATGGGGACGGGAAAGCAGTAGAAGACGTGTGGTTCACTGTCTGGTTCATCCACGACTACAGGCTCAGTTATGGGAAGACCCTTTTAGAGTTATTCTACGATGAGAGGCGCCACACCCTTGGAGTTCTAGAAAAGGAGATAATGGAGGCATGGTTACAGGCGTGCATCGGTTTGTACGAGGTGAACAGCGTAAAAGAGGGCATGGGGGTGGGGTTAACTGAGTTCTTCACCGGCGAGAAGTGCTTCGCTTACGATGTAAGCGCCTCCCAGAGCCTGATTAAATGGGACGTCATCCTGGCCAGAGTGTTCAAAATAAGGGGTATAAACCGCCTTCAAGGCGCTGCCCTGTTCTTTAGAAGCACAGTAAAGGAGGACTTAATTAGCCATGGAGATGAGCTGTTCAAGCAGTACAGAAAGAGTAAACCAGGCGCTTCGTGGACCGAGTTCATGAAGGAGGAAGGGTACCGCTTTAACGCCATACATGGCTTGCTAGAAAAAAGAGCAGCAGAGACAAGGCTGCTTACAAGTGAGGGCGATGAGTTAGAATACGCCCATGCGGTTTACAGGGTGAAAGACTTTAATAAAGCGTCGATGGGGCTGGAGAGGTTAGATGAACTCCTATGGGTGGATGAGGCGGCAGGAGAAGACGGTGGCGACCCAGGAGTCCACTATTCATGGGTCACCTCCCTGGAGGAGGGGAACCCGGGGGCTGAGTTGCAGGATGTGGGAGGAACCGTGGTCTCAACCGAGGTGGAAGACCTTGATGGCTTTCGCTTCTTATCCCTCGGCGACATCGTGATCACGCCGGAGGAGTTACTCATTGAATGCATGTCCCGGCAGAGGCTGGAGAGAGGTAAAGACATGCTTCAGGGGGCTTTAGGGGACTCTATAGAGTATCTCTATAGTGAGTACCGGGATATCGACGATCCGCCGGATGAAAAAGAGGAGTCAGCAAGAGGGCGCCTGGATGAGATGGAGGATTACGTTGTGCCCCCTGAAGTGTCCAGACGGCTCACCCTGGACTCCCTGGAGAGCCACTACAGGAAATGGGTGGACACCCCCATCTCGCCCCTCAAGGGGATGACCCCCCGAGAGGCTTCAAAAACCAGAGAGGGAAGAAGTATGCTCAAAGAACTGCTCAAAACGGTGGAGAACAATGAGCTAAGAAGGAGGAGGAACCAAGGGGTAGGATACCCGGTGGGTAAGCTGAGGAGAGAGCTAGACATGGTAGAGCCCTCGTTAGGCGTCATAAGCCCAACGTCATTCTACTCAAGGGAGAGCGAGAAGACGAAGCTGAACTGGCTACGCTACGAACTGGCCCTGGGGATCTACGACATGATCATGGAGGAAGAAGATAAGGAGTTTATCAGGCACATATTCGATGTCGAGACCGTCGCAGAGTTCTCCGTCCACCTCTCAAAGATCATAGGAGGCAACCTCGCCAAAAAGCCCTCACACAGGGTTGAGAAAAACTACGTCATGAGGGCCGTTAAACGCTTCTTTCCAGGCATGACCCGCAGGGTGTATGACACTATGTTTAAGGCAGTCTCAGAGGGCGTGAATGAGGTTTTAGAGATGTGCAAGGTGTGCCCCACTCGTTGCCTGTATGAGAAGAATGCATACTGCACCATGTTCGAGGAGTAGGGCTTTCCACCATCCATATTCCAAAAGACTTGAGAGATGTTCGGGGGGGAATGTGCAGTCGTCTTTTTTCTACCTGTAATCGGTGAAAACCTTATGGTTTAGGCCCTCGCGTGTAAGCTGTGAGAGTCGCCTACGGTAAACACTATTGGGATCATGTTTGAGCCTCCTCTGCATTATTAAGTATACCACCCCCAGGAAGACCCGGCTTACAGCGTGGCGGGCTTCATGGGCATCCAGTCCCAGACTCTGAAGCTTTAGATAGGCTTCCCTCGCCTCCGGCGGGTCGTTCTTCGCGATCTGCGTCTCCACTGTGGCCTCCAGGGCTATGTGGAGTCGGGGGTTCACCACGGCTCCGTTCCTGGTTCTTATCTCCTCTCCCGGCTTGAACCTCCTATACTCTGGGTGCTGGTCCATGATGTCCTTAAGTATCTCGCTCTCCGTGTCGAGGGATATTCCCAGGGCGTCAGAGGACGTCAACAGAAAATCGTACTCCTCAAAAAGTCTCCTAAGGGCGTCCTTCGATGGTTTCCCACTCTTCCGACTCATTCCTGATACTTACATTCCTTTCAACCATATTACCTTTTATCCACCATAGTCCTCCACTCGCTTCGCCATTACCTTGTGGAAGGGTACTAATTGTTAACATTCTTCCAGTCTTCATTAAAATCGTTAACGATTTATTCACCAAGTTTCCATGCATTGCCATTCCCTTCACCTTGCTCTTCCTTTCTGGTTAAGCTGGTAACTTACTCTATGGAAAGAGTACATCTTGCGTTTCTGGTATCTGTTTTCTTACATCATCCTTTGATCATCAGGGAAGGCTCGGGAAGGATTACTTTTCAGTTTCAAATAGAATAGGACAAACTAGGTTTCTATGAGCTCTTCCTTAATATCCATCAGTATCGATCTCAGGTCATGGGGCACCTGTACCCGGCTCTCTCCCTTGTAAGTTCCTTCAATCAACAGCCCCATGAGTTTGAGGCGACCCTAAGTGGTTCTGGGGGGATGCCATTTCCAGTAGATGGACTCCTCCATATCGCCGCCATGTTTCATGGCGAACTCGTCCCACGGCATACTCCCGTTTTTGAGCAAAACGTCCAGCAGGGCAAACCTCTCCTCCATGTTCAAGCCCGTGACCATCTCCCCCAGATGCTCCGGGTCACGTAGGTGCGATATGATCTTCTCTATCAGCACCCCTTTTTTTAAGCCTGCTACGGGTGGGGGACTTTCCAGGGCCTTTGCCATTCCTTCGAGGGCGTTTTTATTATATCGGCTTAAGGCCTCCTTCAAGGTGGTGTTGGGGGTGATGGGCGCCCTTTTCATCCTCTTTCTCTTAGTTAAGGCGCTCTTCTTTACCTCCTCTGTTAAATCCCCGAGGGCTATTATGGCCCCTTCATAGGCTATCAGCTTTCTAACCTCCTCTTCGCTTACCCCGGAGCGTCTCAACTCTCTGGCCTTCAGCATCAACCTGAAGTGAGGCGAATCCATCCTCTCCAGCGCCTGTCCGATGGATTTCTGGGTACCCCCAGTTTCCTGGTAATACTTGTCCAGGAGCTTCTGATAGGTCTCTATGTAGAACTTATCGGACATGTATAATCTGAACCAGTCAAGGGTGCTAACCGTCGCCCACCTCACCCGGCCGTCCCTATCCGTGATCATCCTTAGCAGTGTACCTATTGTCTTTTTTAGGGCCTTCTCAGATAATGTAATAAAGCTTATCATCTTCATCCCCCTTACAGCCGCGTATCTGGTCACCCAGTTTTGGTCCCTAGTTAAAACTAGGAGCCTTCTCAAGAGGTCAACGGTGCTTGTTAACCGTCTTGATCCCTTACCCAGTCCCTCATTTTTTCCCCTAGATAATTCTTCTATTTTCTGTATTCCTTTATTGATCCTCTGCCTGTCTTCACTTTCGAGGTCTTGGATTATCTCGTTGATGACGCTTGATGGATTTGCCATTATCATTCATGCGATGATGTATGAATTATTAAATATGTCCAAGTACGTGAAAAATAGTTATTTGGTTCAAAACTTATTCAAGATAGATTATTCAATACTGTACGTAATTACATACGAAATATATGCAAACAATTATTTAAGGATCAGATCTCAGAAATATTGAATTTGAGTATTGAGGACCTGGCCCCGGAGGAAAAAGTCAGAAGAGCACTAGAGATCTCCGATACAGTAGTAAGGGTGAGCGCCGATGGGATAAGGGCGGAAAACCCAGGCATAACGGAGGAGGAGCTCCTTCAAGAGCTACGCATTAGAATAAAAGGAGAAGACTAAACTGGACACCTTCCAAGGACTGGTGAAACGACTCATCAAGGAGCTAAACAACTCCGGGCAGGAGTACATGTTCACCGGTGCCCTAGCAGTAAGCTACTATGGAAGACCTAGAACAACCACAGACGTCGACGTACTAATCCACACAAGACCCGAGGACATACCAAGCTTAACCGGGGCTCTAAGGGAAGCAAAACTTATTGTTAGCAAGCATAGACTGGAACAGGTCCTAGAATCAGGATGCAATATAGTCACAATTGATGACTCGATGACCCCATACAGCGTCAACCTTATTTTCGTCAGGGATCCCATGGAAAGGAGAGCCAGCACCATCCTGGGAGAGCCAACATTCATCCAACCTCCTACAGACCTCATACTCGCAAAACTAAGAAGGATAAAATCCACCAAAGACCCCAGGAAAACATACAAAGACGAAGAAGACATCAAATCAATAATCAGAAACACTCAGGTAGATATATCTAGTTAAGAGTGGACGCAGAGAAAGAAAATACCCTAGAGATACTGGAAAAAATAGTCTAATTCAAAGATACCTCATGACCCCATTCTTCTTCCTCTTCGTCGAGGAGTAGGATCATCTCCTCAAGGAACATATCCTCGTCCTCAAGTTCATCCTCCAAATCTTTGGGTATCATTAAAAACAAGATAAACAAGAATACGAAGACCAACAGCCACATATCACAGAATTAATCATTATTATCAGATATAAGTCATAATAAGTGTGATAAATTACTCAAAACTAGCCCCAAAACTATTGGGGGAAATAGACCCCCTAGTTTACCTTACTCCTCTCACTCTCTTCACTAAATGATCCCACATGTAAGCAAATCAAGGATTAGTCAAGAGAAAGTATGGAATCGGAAAACCATTAAATGTATACGCTGTAGTATATCATATACGAAGGTGTCTGTATTGGCCAAGGAAGTTGTCTCAGCACGTCTCCCCCCTGAGAGAGTAGAAGACTTAGAGGAGATAGCCCGTGAAGAGAAGATCGACCGGTCCACCGTGATGGACAGGGCCCTGGAGGAGTACATCAAGGGATGGAAGCTCAGAAAGGCCCTCAGAAAGTACACCGAGGGGGAGGTAACCTTACCAAGGGCAGCTGAGATCGCCAACCTGTCCATATGGGAGATGATGGAAGAGGTAGCCGAGAGGGGCATCCAGGCCCAGTACAGCTTGGAAGATCTGGAAGAGGACCTGAAGGCCTTCGAGAATGAGTGATAGAACAGCTGTATCCGACTCGACTCCCTTGATCTACCTCGCAAAACTCGGCAGCCTGGAGATCCTCAGGGAAGTTTACGGCAGAGTGATCATACCCAAAGCAGTATATGAGGAGGTCGTCCAAGAGGGCAAAGAACGAGGCCTACCAGATGCCCATATAGTGGAGAGGGCTGCTGACGACTGGATGCAGGTCCTTGAGGTTGACCACAAGATAGAGAAAGAATATGGATTCGTCGACTCCAACCCGGGGCTCGGTAGAGGGGAGAAGGAAGCCATAAAGCTCTGCAAGCAAGTAAATGCATTCTTCTTCATAGCTGATGACCGTGAGGCGAGGCGAGCGGCCAGAGTCCTTAATATCGGGACCGTGGGAACCTGCGGGACTGTGATCCAGGCCCACCGGATGGGATTTTACTCTATGAGAGAAGCAATGCAGATTATAGACGAACTCATAGGAGAGGGCCTTAGAATAAGCACAATGGTATACCGCAGAATACTGGAGGAACTAAAGATTTGAGCTCCACGTATTTTTACATCCTTCCATATCACAAATTTTCAAATAGCTGGGTAAAGATGATCAAAGTTATCTCAACCCGATACTGATAGATTAAGCTTAATTTATACCCCACTCGGATGTATCAATGTAAGCTGAGTCGTCCCTACTTATCGTTGGTAGGTTGCTTGTAATTTCTCCAGTTACCCATATCATATCTGAATCAGCGGAGTCTCTGTACCACTGGACTGTGATGTCTCCCCATAGATGATGCTGGTAACCATAGTAAGGGATATCAGGTGATCCCTTGTATGTCAGTGACCTTCCCGAGCTTCCCAAGAAGACCCTCTCCTCGCCCCTCTGCCATGAATGGCTCATGCTCACATAGTCTCCGCTGAAGGAGATACTGGCCTCCCAAGTGAGCCCCAGCTTCTCTATGTAGAATTCCCAAGTCTCACTGGTGCCAGCTGAAATATTATAATCCATGGACTTCTCTAACTCCTGGATTTCTACCATGTCAAAGTTCTCTAGCAGCATCGTGTAGCTCTGATTCGCCTCTATGAGGCCATCCATCTCATCGAGTAAAGCCACATTTTCAGCCTCCAGAGAAGAATGGTCCTCTAACAACTCCTCATATCTAGAACTCAGGTCTAAGTAAGACTCGGATAGTGCATGAAAGTCATCCGAGAGCCTGCTATAGTTTCCATATGTCTCCTCCAAATCGGACCTCAACTCCCTGAAAGTTTCATTAAGGTTCGATAATCTAGCCTCCAGCTCAGATATCTTCGCACCCCTACCGGTAATAAAATCAGATGAAACTACCCCAAGGGCACTGCCAACAAATAGACCTAAGATCAAACCAAGAACAAGTCTCTGAGACCACATTTTCACTATCCACCACATATTACCAGATAAAAATTTTCATAAAATACCAGATAAACAAAGAAATAATCGAGTTTCCTTTTTCAGGAAAAACTCTTCTCAGTTTAATACACCAAAACTGATAGATTTGTTAATTAAAGTGTATAAGATTGAGAAAAAGATTCCCTGTTGAGCCTGCCTAAAAAAAGGACGTTATCATTGAAAGAATAATACTTCCCCTCCTTTAGATTCCCTTCATTCCATTAAATAGATGAATCTTAGAGTAAAACCACCAAATGTTTCTGTTAACTTGTTTCTGTTGAAGAATCTATTGTATAGGATGCTTGGATGGATCTTATTCGCGTATACGTATCTTTAATTAGGAAATGAGCTCCTCAGGGTGTAACCTGGTGATCTGATTTATTCTATCATAGGCTTCATCTGTGCTGAGTATAATTGAGTCTCGAGAGAGGGCAGTTGATGCATGGTATGCATCGAAGGGGCTCAGCTTGTATTGCTCTATGATAATGGTGGCATTAATGCAGACTCTGGGTGTAACTGGGACCCATTCAACATTTTTCAGCATGCTCAGGGCGTTTACAGCATCTATGGATTCCCGGTGAAGTCCTCGGTTATAGAGCCAGAACACTATCTCCTGAATTGTCGCAGTGGAGCTATATACTCCCTTGTTAACCCCGTTCTGAATATCTAGGAGTATCTTCTCTGAGAGGGATGCCATTCTATCCGACTGCTTAAACAGAGGTAATAGAAGATCAGCCTCAATAAGCGAATCTACTCACCTCTTCCCCCTGTAGCTTCCCGTACCGCGGCTTCCAGAGCCTCCTGTTTAATAGCCTTGACGCTCTTATCCGTATCGACACTTATTTTCTTAAGTGCCTCAATGGGGTCCCTCGGCTTAGGCAGCAGTATTATCCTGTCTCCCAGATCGATATAGGTAATCTCATCCCCTTCCTCAAGCCCGTACTTCTCCCTCAGGTCCTTAGGGATAGTGGTCTGACCCTGTCTTGTTATGCGAGACTCATAAAACAATCTATCCACCTAATAGCCTAACAAATATACAGATAAATATATATTCCCATTAAATTCCAAGAAAAATACTATTTCCAAATAAATAATAGTATTTTATAGGTTATTTTGTACAAGATCAACGTAATCCTCTAAATAATGGATGTCCACGGTGAATGCTTCCTTATCCTCCTCAGCTAGAAGCTCTTTCTCCTCCCTGGCAAAAAGGACGGGCAGTGATCTTTCCTTTCCCAGTGAAAGAGTGAAGCAATCAGGAAGTGAGATGGATCTTTTACACTTGTAGTTTGCAGCAGTCTCCAGCAAGCTAGACAAGTCCTCAACTACCAGGTAGCCGGATGAGAGAAGTTTCTCCACACGGGCCTTTGCCTCCCGTTCCCCCAGTTGCCTGCATAGTATGTAATGCAGCTCAGTTACCGCCAGTTCGTGAGTTACCAGCTCTACCTCCTGGTCCAGCATAGCTTCCAGTAACATGGAACCAGTACGGGAAGCATACACTAGCTCGATGAGGGCACCTGCATCAGCCGCGTAGACGCCTCTCAGCTCTCTCCTCATCTATCCTCCTCTCCTTTGTGAGGTCCTCCAGGGCTTCCTTAGATCCCGGTATCGGGGTACATGCTTCTTTGAGCAGGGAGGGGTACTTCTTCCTCTCCTTTAAAAGGTAATGTATAGCCTCGTTATAGTCGACCCTCCTTCCCAGCTTCAACTGGAGTTCCGAGGCATATCTAAGGAGCTCCTCCTTTACATCTTCCTTTATCGATATAGTGCTCATAACAACTACAACCAATATATCAGATATAATAAATATTATCTAATAAAAGGCGTTAACCATCCTTAAGAGAGGGAAAAGAACGAAGCCGTAAATCTGTCAGGCTACCATGGATGCAGGTTCAAAAAGGAAAAACCACGGAGATACCCTTATCAGGGATCATTTGCCAGCCGAGGTGGGCTTCAAGGACTCACCCATCAGAGTGAAGAGCCTCATTAGTCACAGCAAAGGTTTCTCCAGTCTGTGCACAGCTAATTTTGTGATAGCGAAGATGAGTCAGGGTGCCCGCCCTCTGCACCCCGACAAGTGTGGAAGATTTCTACAGCTCCCTCAATCATACGGGAGACTAAAAAACCAGATCAGATAGAAAACCTCAGCACGAATAAAATACTGTACGTAATTACGTACGAAATAATCTATGAGTTTTCCGAAATAATAGGTGGCTTATTATTTCGCGTCA
>CAZLHX010000090.1:0-10281 GCA_964559475.1 uncultured Candidatus Bathyarchaeia archaeon
TAAATGCTCTCTCACTTGCAAATATTTAGAAAGATGCTCAATAGTGCAAGAGCCTTGATCTAGGATTAAATGCACTATCTGCCTCTTACGACGATCAAGGTCCTCCATCGCTTGCTGGCTTGCGTTCATGGCTAAGTTCCGGAGATAAAGTAGCCGCGCTCTTCTTTTCTCCAAGCTATCAAGTTCATCATCTATGACTGAAACGATCTGTCCCAGAGGCGATATTTTATCAATGCCATTTTCTTCATCTTGAAGATCGTCTATTTCGTTCTCCAAGTTATCCATATAGCTATCTGCATTTATCCATAGTTGGGGGTTATTGAAGCTGATAAGGCTCTCGTTATACAGGTTGGGGCTGAAATCTATTTGAAGGCTGTAAAACTTGTTAAGTTTAAACATTTTCTTATCGGCGCCCTTCCTACTTTTCTCTCTGAAAATATTGACCAGTTCAGCGTCCTTAATTACCTTCAGGTGTTTGGATGCAAGCTGTTGACTTACATTCAGCTCGTTGCTGATTCTTAATGCATAGTCTGGGCCTTCACTTAGCTTCCTGATTATCTGGCGCCTGGTGGGATTTCCAACTACGTCCACAATATTCTCAAAGTATTGACTGGGAATCCGTTTCAAGTTTGATCCCGACTCTAAACTTTCAGTCAAACAAATAACACCGAATCAGTATGTAAACTAAAAGTTGTATATATCTAACCAGTTATAAAAGTAATGGAGCAACAAGTTTAACGAAAGGCCCTAGGACTAGACGCTTGCGATGAGATCTTGATATGATTAAAATCCTCTTCACTTCCATTGTTTTTGAGCTGACTTGTGTGCGGCACATACCTATCAGGGCTCACAGGGCCCAATTTGGTCACCGATACTGGTCACTCTCAATTACAGCCAAGCTCATATTTGGGTCAATGAAGAACAGGATTCAGCCTACTAATAATTACCATTATGAGTATAGCAATTAGAATTCTTTTTTTACTTTTCATTAAATAAGACAGTTTTAATGATTGTTGTTTGGATAATTCATAAAACATAATTACCAACGTAACTTCGTTAAAACCTATTAATAATTTTTTTTGTGTGTGTGAGTATAATTTTAAACTCATATATAGCCTTCAGTTGCGCATATTTCCTCCAGCTCATTTGATGTATAAGTCGGAAATAGCACGAGAAAGAGTTTGATTACTTGTAACTGGCAGTGAAGTCTACCTACTACTAAATTATGCGGAGAATTGAGATAAGTACTTTATACTGATTCTTAATCCATTTTTCTAATAAGGGAGTAGACCAGCAGAGATCCAGCTTAAGATTAAAGTATTCAGTATAACTGAAATCCCCAGTCTGTTGTTTCTTTGACTCCAATGAGTTATTAATAATGATATCAGGAGCATGGGCACTATGGCCACCAGGAATTCAATTATAAATCCAATATAACCCCTTAGAAGAATTTTATCAAAGAGGTAAAATCCACCATATTGAATAAAGATTATACCTGTGAAGAGGCCCAGTTTTGAAACTGCGAACCCTTTCAAGTTGCTAACTTCTTCCCGGAACCAGACTGACTCTGAGTAAAAGTGCCCAAGCATAAAAGGAAGATACATCATAAAAGTCTGACTTCGTCTCAAGGTCAAAAACCTCATTATAGGCACCATTAACCTGTACCCATAACCAAAGAAATATTCTAAACCATAGCAGAAAACATAACAAGCCAAGAAGAAAACTATTGCTATCTCAATGTCCCATCGAGTGATGTGAATGACTGAATTATCTTTTCTCCAATAACGAGCAATGAGATAAATGGTTATACCCCAGATTAGCAGCCACCAAGCGATTGAAGATCCGAAAATCTGAGGAGGAAATGTCATATAGCTACCCAATAACATGGCTGGGAGAAAGGTTACGAAGCCTATGACACCATAAACAGAGCCAGATCGCCAGTTGAATCTGAGTTGTGGACCAATCTGTGTGTTAATAGAGAGTACTCCGACAATAGCCGCCACGAAAGTGCTGAAAGCCAAGATTATCAACGCCTCCCTGATCAAGTAAGTTTGGGAATAATCAGCTGCAACATTGTTGATTACCTTGAACCAATCGACAGTAGCCTCTACCACTTCAGGGTCTAAAGGCTCAAGGAGGTGGGATGTAGGGGGCATTAGCAGCATAGTCATTGTTCCTTGCTCTGGGTCACCTTTTCTCTTATTCAACTCAGGTACATTATTTGGAAAAGTTGATTCAATATAATTACCAAGAGTATCCATATCAAAGAGAACATCATATTGCCCAATGATTAATAGTACGTTCTTGGGTTGAGATACCGCGACACCTTCGGAGTTATAGTCATAGCCAATTCCTCCAGCAATCAACACCACCCCCGACTCCAATAATTCATTAGAAGCAGCATACAAAGTAACACCGGCACCAAGACTGTGCCCCACAAGTCCAACTTTATCCGAGACATAGGGTAACTTTGAGAGGTACTGGGCTGCTTGAATCATACCAAGACTCGGATCATAGCCATCTAGTTTACCTGATGATCGTCCGTGCCCCATTAGATCAATAGATAACGTGACATAGCCATGTTTTGCCAACTCCAACCCAATTCCTGTCTGAGACTCCTTGCTATTTGATATCCCATGAGCCAGTACGACACCAGGAGCCTCGTCAAGGATCTCTTTTGGCTTGTAGATGACTCCAGCAATAGTGCTATTTCCGGGGATGATTATATTGGATACTTCTAGCTCCCCATTCCATGTATTAACCCGATAGGCTCCATACATGCATAGAATTGAGCCAAAGAGCAGTGCGAAAACAAGAATGCGCCTATACATCTCTAAAATTAAAGGAAAATAAAGATAAAAGAGGTGTGTGAGAGGATATTTATTATAGTTTTGTGAGTAGAAAATAAGTATGTGTACCTGTCAGAAGTATTTATCAGAAAAGGGATAAAAGGCTAGATAACTAACTGCTTTTTTAATATTACATAATTGGTACGTCTTTAGAATAGACTATACGTTTTATCAGATACAATGATTGCCATATAGAAAATGTTTAAAATAAAGATTAAGCAATCAAGCAGTTTGGAATATATACATATTACATTAATGTCATGGTGTGTGTTTTATATAGAAATCTATTAAGTTTATACCATTCAACACTATCGGTGGATTTAATGAGCGAGGGCGAAGTAAAAAAACAGGAAAATTCTGGTAGTCTCGTTCTACCTTCCTTGGTTCTATCACGTTTTGCTACAGTACTTCCAGGTATTATAATCAGTCTCTTGCTCATTGAAATTGGCGAATCATTAGGACAAGAAGTCTGGGTTGTTAGTCAGTTGGGGACCGCTGCTGCTGTAATTGGGGTTATCTCCGCTCTTTTGATAAGTTTGCTGAGCATGTATTTTTTCCCAAAATTTCTTCTTTTAGTTGGACTAAGTCTTTTAGTGGCTTCTGTGATTGGTTGTACTTTTTCTCCTAGTTTCCCAGTCTTGCTTTTAGTTTATTCTTTTAGTGGGGTTGCAGGGTCGTTCGTTGGACCTATGGCGTTTACCCTTGTAGCTGATCATTTTCCCTATGAACAGCGGCCTAATGCTATTAGTTGGATTATTGTTGGGATGTCTGGTGCTTACCTTATAGGAGCTCCGATAATTGGGTATATTTCGGGGTTTGCTGGTTGGCGAGGTTCTTTTCTCTGGTTTGTCCTTCCAGTCTCGCTGTTAGGGTTATTATTGGCTATTAGGTTCTTGCCCTCAGGGAAAAACCCGAGTACGGGAATCAACGCCGGAGGGTTGATGCAAAGCTTCAAAGCAGTATTAACAAATGGTTCTGCAGTCTCATGCCTTATTGGCACTACTCTTATCTCTGCGTCTTATATGTCAGTAGTATCTTATGCTCCTTCCTACTTTAGAGAGAGGTTTAGTGTACCAACTTCTTATGCTTCATTTCTTATCATGGGGGCTTGCGTCTTCTTTATCTTTGGATCCCGTATCTGTGGGTGTTTCATAATCCGGTTTGGTCGTAAAAAGATGATATTTTGGAATGCTGCCTTAGCTGCTTTGTTTATTTTTGCTTTTTTTAATGTATCAAATATCTGGGTATCTATGGGTGTCCGTTTTATATGTGGCACGTTCGTCTCCATTGTGTTCACATCTACCAATGCTCTTACATTGGAACAAGTTCCCGAGTTCAGAGGAACGGTTATGTCTCTCAGTCAAGCTACTTTTAGCCTGGGTGGAGTTCTTGGCACGGGGTTGGGTGGTTTGATAGTTCTTTTATCAGGATACAGCGCTTTAGGTGTTTCACACGGAGGCATGATGTTCGTGGCGATGCTCATCTTATATTTCTTCGCTAAAGAAACTAATACCACTTGAAAAATTACAGATGCAAGAATAAAACTTGCGCCTATAGATGTATACATACTCTATACAACAGAATTCTTATATGCATAGAAGCTTCGTATGTGTAGAGTTAAGGTGAAAATAATGACTGGTGAATATAAAACAAGTCAAAGTTTACTCGCCCGGTTCTATAGCTAACCTTGGCCCTGGATTTGACGTATTTGGTATTGCCCTAGACCGCCTAGGAGATTTTGTGCTACTTGAACAGATACAGGAACCAGAGGTCAAGATATCAGTTAAAGGAATTGGAGCAGAACACATCCCCGTAAACCCCCGGATAAACAGTTCAGGCGCAGTCCTCCTCAAAGTAATGAGAGACTATGAGCTAAAGAAAGGTTTTCGCGTGCAAATAAGAAAAGGACTTCCCTCAAGTGCAGGAGTTGGATCAAGTGGAGCCTCAGCAGCAGCCACAACGATAGCCGTCAATGAACTTTTGAGTCTGGGATTATCAATGAGGGAGTTAATTACATTAGCCTCCTTCGGTGAAGCAGCTGTAGCAGGTCACCCCCATGCAGATAATGTAGCTGCATCCATAATGGGAGGTTTCGTGATGGTCGGGGAGAACTTCGACGTGATCCGTCTAGACGCCCCCGGGATCGGAATAGTAGTACTGGTCCCCCAGATACATATACCAAACAAAACTCGTACAGCGAGAGAACTACTTCCAGAGAAAGTCAATTTATCAGATGCAGTAAAAAACATTGGACATGCCACCAGAATGACGGCAGCAGTGGCGTTACGTGATCCAGTTCTATTTGGAAAAAGCATATGCGACTCCCTAATAGAGCCATACAGAGCAGCGATGATACCTCATTTCTGGGAAGTAAAAAATGCAGCCCTTAAAGCTGGTGCTTATGGATGTAGTATTTCCGGTGGTGGCCCTTCAATATTCGCAGTTGGGGAAACTGTCAGTGAGATAGCAGAAGCCATGAGCAGAGCTTTCAGAGAAGTACCAAGTAAGGTCTATCACACACAGCCAACTAATCAGGGCGCGATGGTGATCTGACCTGATGTACAGGTGCGTGAAATGTGGAAAAAATATGGAAGATATAGAGGATTTTACCTGTGAATGTGGGGGAATCTACGAGGTAAAACACAAATTCCATGACCTCTCACTCGATATATTTGATAACAGAATTGGAAACAGAGCTACTCCCTTTAATAGTGGAGTCTGGCGCTACAAGGAGTTAATCCACCCAGATATAGCCATTGAGCACATCCAAACTAGACCTGAAGGAAACACTAACCTCTATCGAAGAAAAAAGGTCACAGAATACTCGGGGATAAAAGATATTAGTCTAAAACATGAAGGGGAAAACCCAACTGGTAGTTTCAAAGATCGAGGGATGACGGTAGCCATATCTGAGGCGAAAAGAGTTAAAGCTGAGAAGGTTGCATGTGCATCGACGGGGAACACCAGTGCCTCGATGGCAGCATATGCAGCACAAGCGGAACTCAAAGGCGTGGTCTTCATCCCATCCGGTATGATAACCTATGGTAAGCTATCTCAGGCTCTTGCTTATGGAGCTAGAGTGATACAGGTAAAGGGTAACTTCGATGACGCTATGCGCATGATCAAAGAGTGGAGCAATGAACTGGGACTATATATCCTGAATAGTCTAAATCCTTGGAGAATTGAAGGACAAAAAACCATAATATTTGAACTCCTACAGCAGAGAAACTGGGATCCTCCCGACTGGATCTCTGTACCAGCAGGTAATCTGGGTAATACTTCAGCTTTCGGTAAAGCCCTCAGGGAGCTTTCTGAGGAAGGATTAATAGCGAATATACCTCGTCTGGCATCCATACAGGCTGAGGGAGCCAATCCTTTCTATAATTATTGGAAAAATAAGAACGAGACTCTAGAACCAATGAAACCAGATACCATTGCCTCAGCAATTAAAATAGGTAATCCGGTGAGCTGGCGTAAAGCCATAGAATCAATTAGATTCACAAATGGAGTTGTTGAACAGGTCTCGGACGCTGAGATCATGAATGCTAAAGCTATTATCGATTCAAGTGGGATAGGATGCGAGCCTGCATCAGCTGCTTCCTTAGCTGGCGTTAAAAAGCTAAGGGAATCAGGTATCATCTCTGAGAACGATTCAGTAGTATGTGTCTTGACAGGTAACCTTCTGAAAGACCCTGAAAATACAGTCAATTATCATATGGGGAAAATTGAGCTTGAAACAATATATGCGAATAAACCTATCGAAGTTGAATCAGAATTTGAACAAGTAAAAAAAGCTATAGAAAAGGAATAGAATCTAAGATAAGCTCCTTGGTTTACAGAGTATCTCTTTTATTTCTAGTTCAAGAAAAGTACGGGGATAAGCAGGTTTAACTATGATGCAGGTGTCTGCCCCTTCCCCAGTACCTCCGATTGCCATAATCTCCTGATCCATGGGTATTAGCCCGGAGTCAGCTGCCATTAATATTATCTCGACGCAGACTTTCATGCCTTGACCGAAACGATACAATGTATCACGAACAATCTCCTCGAGGGGTTTACCCCCGTATTTTTCACTGAAAGCACTACCTACACCATCACCCAAGGTATGGCTTGCAGTTATTACTCTGATACCTTTTTCAAGTAATTTTTCTTTATTCTTATCCTCGATACACCATCCCGGTCTAGAGCTGAACCCTTCAGCTATTGTAACTGCGATAATACAGGTATCATTACTAAATCCCTTTTTCGCTTTGAGGGCTGTTCCTCCCTGTGTTGTAGCAACTACAACAAAATTTATCCCAAGCTCTTCCGCTCTTCTAGCAGCGAATGATATTAGTTCATCTGTATTGCCCTCTCCGGGCTTGTCAAAATAAAGGATATTTTTCTCCAATACTCCTCACCATACCATTAAATGTAACTTTTTATGGTCTCACCTTACGGATCATCTTACCTGTATAATCATTATACAAGATATTTTCCCCATCCCAAGTAATACCTGTTGGATTACCCTCTAACTCATAGCGATCTATCTCCACACCCGATTTCAAGTCAACTTCTACTAGTAGTCGCTGGTTAAACTCACAATAGAAAATCGAGGTTCCTACTATTACATACCCGCTATCCTAGGCTCAACCTCAAAGTTCCATAAAATCTTATTTGAGTATAGCAATCTTTCCTGTAACCTGGCTTTCTGCTCAATTGAGACCCAAATAGTATCACCTTTTACTTCGATACCAGCAATGTACTTACAATATTCATCTAAAGGGATAACTTCAACTACTTCCCCATTTCGTGGATCTATTTTAGTCACGTTCTTAGGTCCCGCTAAGTAGCCCTCACCAGTAACTTGATAGAGATATCTACTGTCAAAGGACAAGCTAGTATTTACCTCTGGTATATCATAAACGGTTAATATCCTCCCAGTTTCTGGTTCAAGTTTATAGATTTTTGATTCCTTTCCATCACTATACCATAAATTCCCATTTTCGTATGCTAGACCGCATAAGTGGTCACTTGGCGAAGGGAATGAGCTCATCGGAGGTAGTTTTTTCATGCATATCTAGAATCAGATTTAATATGAAAGATTTCTCCTATGGCATATTATTTTCTTAAGTCTATAGGAATGTGCAGGATTGATCTTGCGAAAGATATACTTCTTAGTTAGCTTATCTATTATGATATGTTTAAAGAAAAAGAGTATCGCGAGTTTCTTGAACAGCGTGGGATGGAGCCTGAAAAGATAAACAAGTATGTTGAGTCTGTAAATAGAGCTATTCAGTATTTCAGGGAAAGAGGTTTAAAGCTCGTTGATGGGTCTGTAAAGGATTTTCAAGACTATGTTGCTTACCTCATGGAAGAAGGAATGAACAGTTATGATGAGTTGATGGCTGTCGGACGCTACGTCTACATGCTTGACCTAAAAGAGCCTTGGATATACTATGCTGCGATTCTTGGCGGCACATCAGTTTACCCAAGTATTCGTGATAGAATCTCAAAGATCAGTGGAAGTGAAGATTGTGATACAATCTTCAGTCAAGTTGATATACCTCCTCTAGGCTCTGAACCTGACAAGTACCCAGAGACAACTTTTCAGTTAATGGAGCAGCTGAAAAAAAAGCTTCCGCCTGAGGTTTATAGAAGGGTCTTAGCTGGTAACCATCATCAAATTCCTGTTGAAGCTTTCTATAAGCACAGAGAATGGTTACAGGAGCTCGACGGAGATATTGACGCCTGGCTTAAGAAAATGCACGATGCATCAGCAGCTGAGCTTGAAGAGCATTACAATGAGGATAAGGTATGGTATGAACAAGTAATAACTCAGGATATCATTGACTACGTAAAGAATAACCAGGAGATACTCTCAGGTATCCGAGTAGGCGAATGGATCTATAACACAAAGTTCCCTTACTCACCCCAAAAATATCTTGACGAAACAGAACCAAAAATAAAGCGATACTATATGTGCCACTGCCCCTTGGCTAGAGCAGCAGTTTTTGAAGAAGACCCCAAGATTCCGATGGATTGGTGCTATTGCAGTGCGGGCTATGGAAAGTTAAGGTATGATGTTGCTTTCGGCGAGGAGACAGAGGTTGAGGTACTTGAGAGCGTATTCAATGGATCAGATAAATGCAGATTCCGTATAAGAATCCCTGAAAAGTGGAGAAGGGACTAGAGGATCTAAAAAGTCATTAGACCTTAGTCATAATAAGTTCTTATTCAAAAACACTGCGGAAAATTCTAAAAATGCGCGCGTGCGCCACTATACAGAAAGAGACGATGGATACAAACATGAATCTGAGAGCGCACACTACTATTTCAGAACATACGAGGAGTGGGAACCCTACGAACAGGAAGCAATACAAGAAACGAAAGGCAGAGTACTAGATGTTGGACTTGGGGCAGGAAGACACGCATTATACCTAGAGGAAAAAGGGCTCAAAGTTGTTGGAATAGACACATCTCCCTTGTCAATAGAAGCATCCAAGCTTCGAGGAGTTAAAGACTGTAGACTAATGAGCCTGTATAATCTAGATTTTCCTGATAAAATGTTTGATACGATTTTGTTGCTTGGTCAGAATCTTGGACTAGGTGATGTTGAAGGAGTAAGGTCATATCTAAAGAGGATTTACGAAATTACGAAGACTGATGATATAATTCTTGGTGAGACTAGAGACCCTTCTGTAACGGATAAGCCAGAGCACTTTGAATACCATAGAAGGAACCTTGAGAAGGGTAGTCTGCCTGCTGGATTAGTAAAGGTACGAGTTGGATTCAGAGATGGGATTGGGGAATGGTTTTACCTGTTTTTAATGGACCGGGAGACCTTGGAGATGGTGATTAAACCGACGGGATGGAAACTAGATAAAGTGTATCATTCAAAACATGGAATGTATATTGCTATCCTATCAAAATAATCGATGATTTTATCACTATTATTATTGATAATAGACTGAAAGCTATGTTTGAGTTTCTTAGATTTGAAGACATCGAATGGGAAGACCCACCAAGAGGATACTATCTGTCAGATGTAAAACAAAAAGTACTATGGGAAGACGAAAAAACAGGCGCAACCTTAGCCCTTGTAAAGTTTCCAGAGGGAATAGCGGATAAGATCCACTCTCACCCCGAAGCGACCCAGATAACAATTCCATTATCAGGAGAAATACTCATGCCTCCAGATAATAAGCCAATGAAACTTGATCCTAACATGGTGGTAACCGCAACTAAGGGAGGAAAGCATGGTGCCAGCCTTGTAACAAAAGAAAGCATAATCCTCTTCTTCTGGGATGGACCACCAAGACCCGAAATACACGAATAAATCCTATTTCAATTTTTTAAAATCCTTTTTTCGTTGATAGATGATTTAATTTTTATCCAAACTCCGAATGGTTTATTTCAAACCTAAAGTTTTTCACCATTGGAGGGGATTTGA
>CAZLHX010000091.1:0-10154 GCA_964559475.1 uncultured Candidatus Bathyarchaeia archaeon
TTATTAAGATAAAGAATGATAAGTATCTATGTTCAAATTCTTATTTGATTTATATGAAACAGAGTCTTACCATTCTCCAGTTAAATGACAGTCATGGATACTTAGAGTTGCATCCAGAGCTTTTCTGGATTGGAGAAAAGGAGATTTATATGAATGCTGGAGGATATGCCCGTATAGCCACACTTTTCAACGAGGCAAGGGAGAAAAACCCCGGAGGAGTGGTTACTCTTGATAATGGTGACACTATACATGGGACGTTCCCTGCTATAAACAGTAGAGGAGAGGCGCTTATTCCGATACTTAATCAGATGAGTTTTGACGCAATTACGCCTCACTGGGAGTTCGCATATGGACCCAAACAGCTTGAGAGAGTTGTAAGCAAGCTTGATTATCCTATGCTGGCAATCAATTGTTATAAAGAAGGCTCAGATGAACTGGCTTTCCCGCCCTACAAAATTATCGAAAAAAATGATATACAAATAGGAGTAATAGGCATAGCCGCGAACATCGTGGACAAGACTATGCCACCACATTTCAGCGAAGGCATAAGATTCACACTCGGCAGAAAAGAGCTCCCCAAGTACATCAATGAGCTAAGGAACAAAGAGAGAGTAGACTTAATCATAGTTCTTTCTCATCTAGGGTACCCACAGGAACTTCAGCTGGCAGAGGAAGTTGACGGAATAGATGTGTTACTTAGTGGACATACTCATAACAGGATATACGAGGCAGTCGACGTCAATGGAGCCATAATAATACAGTCCGGGTGCCATGGCTCTTTTATCGGGCGCCTCGAACTGGAGGTTGAGGACAGCAGAGTTAAGCACTATAAACACCAACTTGTAATAGTTGATGAGCCCATTAAGCCAGACCCCTGTATAAATGACCTTGTGGAGGGATATTTAGATAAACATCGAGAAGAGCTTGAAACTGTCCTAGGAGAAACCAAGACATCATTAAACAGAAGCAGAGTGCTCGAATCTACTATGGATAACCTATTACTTGAGAGTATAAGCAGTGCGGCTGGAATAGAGATAGCTTTCTCAAATGGCTGGAGATATGGGGCTCCCGTCCCCAGAGGCGATGTAAAATTCAATGATATTTGGAATATTGTGCCCACAAATCCTCCAGTTTCAGTTTGCCAGATAACAGGTGAAGATCTCTGGAATATGATGGAGGAAAACCTTGAAAGAACTTTCTCAAGAAACCCATACAATCAGATGGGCGGTTATGTTAAGCGTTCCCGGGGAGTCAATATCTACTTCAAGGTAGAAAACCCTAGGGATAAAAGAATACAAGAATTCTTTGTAAATGGAAAAAGGCTTGATAAGAGCGATAAGTACGATGTATGCTACCTTACAAACCAGGGAGTTCCAGAAATATTCGGTGAAGAGAAAGAGGACTTAGATATCAGTGCAATAGAGGCACTTAAACGCTACATAACTGAAAAAAGAATAACCAAAACCGGGTATAGGGGAAATATAGTAGCGATATAGAAAACCTAAACCTACAGATTATGTTAAATTTTCTTAATAGGTTTATTATTTACCCCCTTACTTGTAGCTACTGTTAAGATGAAGTATATCATGTTTTGGTCTATTCAACCAGATAACTTAGAAGCAGCCATAAAAAAGCTGAAAAAAATTGTCCCAGATGAATCGGGAAAATATCCTCAGAAGCTCTCAGAAAGTTACAGCATGGGAGGAAACTTAGAAGGATTTAGGCTAGTTGAAGCGAGCAAGGAGCAACTAACTAATCTTATGGTGGAAACGCTCCAGGAAGTTCGGTTCGACTTTATTCCCATATTCGAATTTCCCGCAATCGTAGAAAAGTTCAGTAAGTTGTAGCAAAGATAAATCAAAGATAATCATTTTTTAAAAAAAATAAAAATTTTTAATTTCATGAGAACAAGGTGTAGTATGCATTCATATACCCATTCCTTTTTTTATTAATCCATTAATCAATACATATGAGCATGGACGATAGGGTTCACCTTGAGAAGGCTACAGAGGAGGATATATTCTGGCTCACGGAAATTGCTAGAAATGCTTACAGGTTTGAAGAGGAGATAAAACCGGGCACTCCTCGAGGTATCGATAGTATAAAACGGCACACCAAGTTCATAGAGTACTGGGATTATTACAAAATATGCTTGGATGATTACACAGCTGGAGGGATTATGATAGCCCCAAGGGGTGAGGAACACTGTGAGATTATCTCGATATATGTCGACATTGAGTATCAAAGACAGGGAACGGGGACCGCTGCTCTTAAGAAAGCAATGAAGGCTTACCCCGCAAAAATATGGACTGTAGGAGTATATCCTAGTGATAAAGAGGGTAAAGAGTTCTTTGAAGCAAATACTTTCAAGAATGTAGGGCACACACTGGACAAAAACAAGAATAAGGTAAACTGGATGGAAAAAAGGCAAGAAAAATTTTCCCCAAGAAACATTGAAGGATTGGAGGAGGGTCAAGGAGGTGTTTTCATAGAGGGAAGAATAACTGAGAAAGCGGATGCCAGGGCGGTTCGAGGCAGAATTCCTGGGCAAAGCAATAGTGTGGCTGATGCAGGTTTTGAGGATGAGACAGGGCGAATAGTCTTAACTCTCTGGAATGAACAGATTAGACTTGTACAAGTCGGAGATAAGTGCAGGATTGAGAACGGGTACGTAGGATCTTTTCGAGGAGTGAAGCAGCTGAGTACGGGAAGATCAGGCAATCTAATTAAACTGATTCAGTAAGATTTTCATTTCTACTTAAGGTATTGCATGTTTATGTTTGACTGGGTTAACTATGATGCGAAGATCCTACTACTAGTCAGATCGATTAATGGTTTTGCTACCAGCTTTGTAAGCATATTTATCGCAGTTTATCTAAAGCTCCTAGGGTTTCCCATCTGGCAGGTGGGTGTGATCTTAACTGGAGGACTACTTAGTTCCACCTTCTTTAACCTATTAGCAGGTTATCTAGCGGACCACGTTGGAAGGAGAAAACTACTCATATACTTTGGGGCTCTCACTACCCTCTCAGGGATAGTATTCTTCCTATCTACTTCACCTATGATTCTCGCGCCCATTGCTATTATTTCCTCCCTTGGGTACCGAGGAGGGTTCAGTGCTCCTCAGATGCTTGAGAGAGTGATCTTAGCTCAGAGCTGCCCTCCTTCGAAGAGAACAAGAGTTTATGCGATCAGAAGCACCCTGAGCTCGGTAGCAATATCTATAGGATCTTTGTTTACCGGGATGGTTGTTATTCTACAGAACCGGTTAAGCTTAACAGAGATATCTTCTTACCAGTGGATGTTCGGCGTATATGCTTTCATAAACCTGATTGTTATTTTATTATATTCTCTCATGACCGAGGATGCCGAGATCAAAGTAAAGGAATCCGAACAGATCCCCTTAAGCCCTGAAACTAGGAAATATGTTTTACTTCTATCAGCACTATTTAGCATTGATGCTCTGGGCGGTAGTTTTCTAACTCAGAGCCTAGTGGCTTACTGGTTCTTTGAGAGATTCGGCTTAGGAATGGACACCATAGGAATCATATTTAGCGCTTCGAGCATTCTGGCAGCATTGAGCTTTATGTTAGCTGCCCGCCTTAGTGAGAAAATTGGGTTGATTAAAACTATGGTGTTTAGTCATCTTCCAGCAAACCTCATGATGGCTGCAATTCCCTATGTTTCCAGTCTAGAAGCCAGTCTTTTTTTGTACTTGGGGAGGAGTATTCTTAGCCAGATGGACGTCCCCACTAGGCAGAGCTATACAATGGCTATAGTTAAGCCAGAGGAGAGAAGTAGGGTACAAGGATTAATCAACCTACCCCGTAGCCTGACCCTTACCTTTGGTCCAGCAATTGCAGGCTACATAATGCAGTTCATTGGATTATCTCTACCTTTTCTCTTAGCGGGTCTCATTAAAATAGGCTACGATGTGGCCCTTTGGTTGGTCTTTAAGGATATCAAAACACCAGAAGAATAGTAATTATGGAGAAAATATTACTATCAATTAGAGGAATCAATATTTAATCGTTAAATTATCCTAGGTACCTCGAATTTAACCACAATTTAACTCCAAGACTTGAAATGTACAGAATAACATACAAAGATATGCTATAATACGCAATTACGTAAGATAAAAAAAATGCAAAGTTTCAGCGCTTATATCACCATCACTTTTCACTCCTGAGGCGTATTCCCCTAATGCGTTCCCTTAAGTTTGATCCACTCCACTAGATGCGCATGAGGGCTGAAGGACTTTGTAATTTTGAGTTATTAGCTCAACAGCCTACGCCTAAGCATAGCAAAATAATTGGAGTCTCTAGATTATGGAATAATAATTACTGGTTCCGCTAGCCGGTTAATCATAAGGGTAATAACAAGCTAGGTGACTGATCGATGTTTTAACTTCTTTTTACTATTTGAAAATTTACAGGTGGTTCTCATGTTAATGCGTGAATTATACAAAACTAGGATAAATTTTTTCTATTCTTCAATGATCTAAGAAACTTATAGAAAATATTAGTATTCTACATTGGGGTTATAAGATCTCATGCTCCACATCTTATCTTGTTCTGTATACTCCATTACGTAGTACTGCAAACGGTTTTGTTCGCCAATGTTCTTAATGCTGTGTAGTGCTCCTTCTTCTGAATAAACTAAAGAACCAGACTTAACTTCATAAGACTCGTCGTTTACAGTCATGACGCCTTCTCCTCTGAGAAAGTATGCGGTTTCTTCAGGGTTTCTATGTGGTTCACGATCCCATGTTTGAATGTCGATTGCGTGGAACCTGTGGGCTCCAGTTAAAGCGTGGAATTCCTCCGTCATTAACTGCTCTTCATACTCTTCTCTTAGTGTAGATAACCTCGTTTTGCACCACTTATGGCTCTTATGGGGTATGGTATAAGTTGTAGATACTAGCCTTGCCTCGACCTCTCCATCATGAATATACGATACAGTTTTCCCACTTGGTGAGAAAACCGTTGTGTTTCCGAATATATATCGTCTTCCAAAGAACAGGGCACCAGACACTATGAAATCCTGACGTTCTAGGGAGTTGTTCTCAAGAGTTAATTCGCCTCCATTGAATATAGTAAAATGGTCAACTTGTAACTCTCCGGATGGTCCTTTTCCAGTATTTTTTGGTTTTAACAAAGTTCTTTTTATTACTCCTGGAAAGATTTCCTCCACTTCGACATCTGATACATTTACACTGTAACTCATAAAAAGTCAAATAATCTCTTTAGAACCGATTATTAATTTTTTATGCATATATGGGTTCGAAACAAATTTACCTAATATCTAATATTAGAAACTCTCAGATTTTGTCAAAGAGATAATGTAAGATAATTATTTCTTTGATTTAGAAGATACGGGACCTAGAGATAATTCTATCTGTCGATGCATGAAAAGTCCTGTAGGAAATTTATTTAAAAGTAATTCATGTTTGCATGTTTTATAGAAAATCTACAAGTACTCAGAATTTTTAGTCTATTTCTTCTTACTTGATTCTAGATAACAAAGAAACGATTACGAATATAATAACCAATGTGAAGACAATAACTCCACTTGTAGCTACATCAAGAATGGCTGAAGCGAAGATACCTCCGATAACGCTGCCCACCCCAAAAATCACACTGGCAATACTTGTACTCCTGAACCCCATATTTAACTGAAGGGCGGTAAGTCCTGGTAGAACAAGTAGAGCAGTAACAAGAATCATACCCACCACCTTAATACTTAATACAATCGTGATCGCCAAGAGCACATTGAAAACATTACTTAATAAACCAACAGGTATGCCCATAAGTCTGCTCGCTTGAGCATCAAAAGTTATGCTAAGTAATTCTTTATAGAAAAGCATAACCAAAATTAAAGTGACTGTTCCCAATAGGGCCACCAAGAACATGTCAGTCCTATTGATGGTTAAAATACTGCCGAAAAGGTAGCTGAATAACTCAACGTTAAAGCCTCCAGCTAGGCTAATAATTATTAACCCTATGCTAAAACCTACTGCCAGTATCACGGCAGTGGCGGAGTCAGATTCAGCTAATCCCTCCCTCTTCATATAAGATATCACGAGTACAGCGATGACGGAAACTAGGAGAGCAGTATAGAGTGGGTTAATATCAAAAAATAACCCGATAGCTATCCCACCAAAGCTGACATGCGCCACACCGTCGCCTATCATGGATTCATGCCTTAGGATCACGAATAGCCCGATTAATGAGCAAGCAAGTGCGCTGATACTGCCACCGATGAGGGCATTCTGGAAAAATCTATACTCAAGAAGGCTTAGCAGATAATCAAAACTCATCGAAAACACCTTCGCACACATATTCATGGAAGACGAAGTTAAAATGAGGACCATAAGCTTTCTGAAGAACATCATTAGGATCTATATCAAGACTTATTGGGCTAGTGTAGACATTCCTGTTTATGCACATAACATGGTTCATACGACAGAAAACTGCCGCCAAGTCATGGCTAACTATCAGAATTGTGTGCCCCTGCTCGGTGTTTAGATTACTAAGTATCATGTAGAAACGTTCCTGTGCCTCAGGGTCTATTCCAGAAACGGGTTCATCCAAAATCAATATTTTTGGTTCACGAACTATAGCCTTTGCCACAAATACTCTCTGTTTTTGTCCTCCTGAAAGCTGGCCAATCCTCCGATTAGTTAGATTTTTTATTCCCATAAAACCAAGCGCTTCATCCACCTTTACCCAATCATTTTCTTTAAGGGGCCTTCCCAGATTTCCTTTGTTGATTCTTCCCAAACCAACCAATTCTTTAACAGTTAGAGGGAACTTTTCGTCGAAATTTATGCTATGCTGGGATACAAAGGCTAGTTGATTCCATTTATCAAAATCTTCCAATCGCTCCCCCATTATCATTATTTTCCCCGATCTAGCTGGAAGTATTCCTAATAAGGCCAACATAAGAGTGGTCTTACCTCCTCCGTTGGGCCCAACTATACCCATATATGCTCCCTTTTCCACAGAGAATGAAGCATCATCAATTACTGTTTTACCATTTCGCTCGATTGAAAGATTTTCAACCTCAATAATTGACTCAACCAAACTAATCAACAAGGCCTTCCTTCAGATTATCTAAATTAACGTCTAACTGTTCAAGATAATCCAAATCATCTAATGGACCTAACATAAGATATAGTTTAAGGATATAAACATCCTCACCTGTCCTAGTTGTCAGTTCACTTCGTAAAGTCTGTGCATATTCATCGCTGTACACTGGATCAATATATATGACGTAACTATTTTCCTCGATCATGGCTTCAATGATCTGAGCCATTTTAGTGGTGCTAGGCTGCTCATCGGCGCTTAAACCAATTAAACCATGCTGCTCAAGATTATAATTATGAGCTACATACCCGTATGCAGAATGGGTTGTGAAGAATGTTTTACCTGCTGCAGGGGCTAATTCAGATCTGTATTGATTGTCTAGTTTTATTAGTTCCGATTCAAGGTTCTCCCAGTTATCTGTGTAGATCTCAGCATTTTCTGGGTCTGCTTGTTTTAATGCATCATAGACGTTTTCCGCTATCTGAAGGGATGTATATGGACTTACCCATAAATGTGGGTCACCTTCCTCATGTTCATGTTCGTGTCCCTCTCCTTCTTCCTCGTGTTCTTCCAATGACTCCAATTCGATTCCAGTGCTTGCTTCAATGATAACTTTTCCACTAGTTTCTATTGATTTTAGAATGTCATCCTCAACCCAGTGGTCTAATCCAGCTCCGAGATATATGATCACTTCAGAGTCCTCTGTATTGGCAATATCACTTATCGAAGGTTGCCAGCTATGTACCTCACTGTTATAGGGTATTAAGGTAGAAACCTCCACATAATCTTCTCCTATCTTCTCCGCGAAAAAGGTAAGAGGGTAAAAAGACGTGGTTATTTTAGTTTTTGACTCTTCTATTGAAGACTGAGGTCTCGGATACATTAAAAATGCACCTACTAAAACGATTGCAAATATAAATATAATTAAGATATTACGATTTTTATTCAACTTAAATCACTGAATCTGTTTTAGAAAAGGTGGTTAATAAACTTGAGCAAATTTTTATTAAAATTATAGCTGTGGGTATTATCAAATTTGATTTAACCTAAAAGATCAAAGTTGCCCTAAAATTCCATACATGTGTGGTATGGACTATGATTGACGGCTTAAAATCAGGTCAATTATTACTCCATAAACTATCCCAGCAAAAAAGGAGGGTATGTCTTTGAAACTAGTGGACAGTAATATTCCCGTAGTTACGATTAGTCCTATGATGGCTCCCCTAAGTATGCTGTTATATTTTGGGTTTTCAATCAATATTAATTCTGCGGATAAACCAAGAATTAATCCCATAATTATTCGGTTATACCACATTCCTATTAGATAGAATATGTTTCCTTTGAATCCTATTCTTGTTCCTACACCTATTATGCAAAATACTCCAAGTATAGCTCCTGATAGTATTCCGGCGTAGATTCTTTTAGAGTTAGGTATCTTCATGTAGTATTTATTAGGTTATTAGTAAATAAAGGAATATTCGCTTGGTGGCTACTATGGTTCATCTTAGATATAATATCTCGGTGAACCGATCGTATCATAGGGGTTCGGAGTGGAGAGGTAGAAAGCATTGATGAGTGCTGTTGGAGACTGTTGACGGTTACAGTGTATTGAAGAATAAGAGGCCTTAATTAAACCCGTCGCAAACGCGCGAATCTACTTTTTTTATGCATGAAGTTTACTCCGCAGAATTTATGCTGTAATTAACGAAGGGAAGAGGGGCGAAAAGCTAAATATCCCTTTTATAGAAATGCATCCAAAATAGTCATAGAAGATGAGATCAATTTTGAAAGCCCTACTACTAGATGGTACAGAAAAAAATGAAACAACAGTAAATATGATAAAAAATATCCTCCATTCAGAGCTACAAAAAAGAAAAACAAAACCAAAGACATTAAGCTCTCAGAGAAGAATTTTCACCACTGTATCGGTTGCTTCAAATGCTGGCTAGAAACACCGGGCATATGCGTACACAAAGATTATGGCAGAGACATCACAAGAGAAGTAGTTCAATCAGACTTACTAATACTCTTATCACCAGTAACCTTCGGAGGCTATTCCTCAATACTAAAAAAAGCCATAGATAGATTCATCCCCATAATCTTACCTTTCTTCACCAAAATCCAAGAAGAGTTCCACCATCAACCAAGATACGATAAATACCCAGTTTTAATTGGAATAGGAATACTCCCCCAACCAAACGAGAACAAAGAAAAATTATTCAAAAAACTAATCCGAAGAAATTCACTTAACTTTCATAACCCTGAACACTCAACTGGTATCATCTACATTAACCAAGACATCATAAAAGCCCGTAATATAATCCAGAAATGTTTACAGGAGGTAGAAACTGAGCGATGAGTAAAAAGAAAAAGATCCTTCTTTTTATCGGAAGCCCTAAACCTAAAGAAAGTACATCTGAGTCCCTTGGAAAATACTTAATCGCCCAACTATCTGAAAATTATGACTCCGAAACCTTCTATTTATGGAAAGCAATCAAGTCAAACAAAGAAACAGGAAGGCTTCTAGATGAGATTGAATCCGCGGATCTACTAGTATGGTCTCTTCCTCTTTATGTGGATAGTTTACCATATCCAGTCATAAAAACCATGGAGGTGATTCTGGATAATCCAAGTAAAACAGGTTCCAAGGAAAAAGAGATGATGGCTATAATTAATAGTGGCTTTCCTGAGGCTCACCAGAGCAAATACGCTTTGGAGATGTGTAAGGAGTTTGCTGTTGAGGCTGGGTTTGAGTGGATTGGTGGTTTAGCGAGGGGTGGGGGTATGAGCGTTAATGGGAGGCCTCTTGAGGATTGCCCGAAGCGTATGGTGAAAGATATTATGGATGCTCTTGAATTAACGTCTTCGGAGATAATGAAAGGAAGCAGGATCCCTGATAAGGCCATTAGATTAATGGCTGACCCGCCTATGCCTAAATTAGTTCAAAGGTTTCCACTTATTATTTGGTTTGGAAACTGGGTGTGGAAAAATATGGCGAAGAAAAACGTCAACCTACGAGATAAGCCATATGTGGAAGAAAAACAAACGTAAGAATAAACTTAACAC
>CAZLHX010000092.1:0-10079 GCA_964559475.1 uncultured Candidatus Bathyarchaeia archaeon
ACCAGGTTCCAGAAGTCGATCATATCCACCTGCTCCTCAGAGTGTTTAACCCGCTCTCTGTGAGTATCCTCATCTTCATGGCTAGGCTCATACCCATGTCAGAAACTGGTGGAGCTACCTTGGGCTCATATACTCCCGTGCTGGTCCTTGAGGCTATTAGTTCAAGGCTACAGGAGTAGCCCTCGTGAGGAGTATACCGGTGCTGTGCCCTCGATATCTGAAAGCTTTCCCCATTGATACCATCCTTGAGACTTGTTAGAGTGACTATCATGGGTGGACGGTACCCTGGCTGTCCAAGTCCTGGTACCTTAACCCTCGCCAGGACCAGTGGGTGTTTCCTGTTCTCCAGTAGGTTGGAAGCCACGTAGCCCGCGAAGTCGAGGTCTGTGATAGTCTTGTCAACTATCTTCAAGCTCCTCTTCCCGTAAGCATCCTGGCTTGATGAATCAGAGGCTATACCTGCCTTCTCGATTCTAACGAACCTCAGCTTATCTATGAGGAATCCTCCTGCTCCAATGTCTCCCGAGGACCTGTAGAACCTGATCTGGAGATTGTTGATGATTTTTCCAGGGTTACCAGTCTTCACAAGGTCAGAGATATTGATGGTCACTGGGTGCCAGGCAGCTGCTGCTCCAGGGGACATCCCTGTTTTGCTGTAATAGTCTAAGGTCCAGGTCCATCCTCCTTTCTGGATCCTTATATCAATGTTCTCAGGGCTCAAACCCGCTCCATATTTGTAATAGAACTGAATCTCGTCATACTCGTCCAGATTAATCTCCGGTAAGCTACACCTGATCCTGTACTGTGACCCAGGGTTGGTAGTGTTGGTGTGAATGCTGGCTGTCCCAGCCTGCTTGTCCCCTGTGTCGCTCTGAGGGCATCCCATGTCCGTTGGGTCTGGACTGCTCCATGATTCTGCGCTCTCAGTCCAGGAATCCTCGTCAGGAGGCAAGTACTCAGCCTCGAATACTATAACCCGTACATCATTGGCCAGCCTTGGCTCTGCTTTGATGCTCTCCTTTACCTCGATATCTAGTATATTTGGAGAGTTTCCGTCACTGCCATCAGATAAGGCGTGTCCACAGGAGAAGGAGCCGTATTTCTTGAATCTGAGAGCTCCACCTGGATCAACATAGAAGTTGGCTCCTTTTTCCCCTGTTGAGAAGGTTGCTGCGTCTGCGAGTTTCTCTAGGAGGTTCCAGACGCCTTCGTTGTTGAACTTGTTTTTGATTGCTCTGTTTGTTGTGTCTTTGTCCTGGTATACTTCAGGGACGCTGTTATCAATGATATCATCGATTATGGTGCTTATCTGGGTGGCTGAAGTGTATTCTTTAGTGAAGGAGCGCTCATGTATGATCTCCCCCAGGTCCTCGCAGACCAGCTCAACCCAGGGATCATCCGGCTCTCCTCCTACTATGCGGTCAATTACTCTCGCGGTGATGAGCTTATAGACGGGGCTCTCAGAGGCTGAAGCCAGGTACACCATGACGATGTTCCCGGGACCTGCTCTCACAGCCCCGCTCAGTGGCTCATAGGTGGCGAGACCATAGATCTCCTTCGGAGTCAGGGATCTGCTGAAGACCATGGCTTCGTCTATGTAGGCGGTTGTTTAGTTGGAGTGTCCGCTGCTGTTGTGGAGGCACCCGAGGGTCAGGTCGATTGTGTCTATGGTGATGGCGACTAGTGTGCCTGTTGATTGTCCATCGATATCTCCATCAACGTAAACCTGTATAATATCTGAGTCTGGGTCCACTATTGCTGCTACGTGGTGCCAGCTGTTATCTACAATCATCTTTGAGGTTGTATACTGGAGAATGTTACCTGAATCCTCTTTCACGTAGAGCCTGAGTTTGTCACTAGACCAGTTAAGTTGTATTCGGTTTCAGTCGACCACGGTCTTACCGAAGCCTAGAACTATTCCTGATGCTCCTGAGGGAGACGCACCCCAGAAAGCAAAAGTCCTGGACTCGTCTGAACCTATTGTAGTTTTGTAACCCGTATCCAGTCTACAGTTGCTTCCAGCCAAAAAGTATAGACATTTACTATAGTATGTTTATCATATCTTGAGATGGATCCTTATAGACCGTTTAGTATTATGGGGTGGATGTTAATAGTATTAGGAATACTCTTTGTTGCCTTTCCTTATCTAGTCCGTGTAATCCCTAACCCTGATAGGATACCTTGGTATATTCTATGGATTTATAGGAGTAATGGTTTCACATTTGCTACAAGCCCCTTATTGATCTTTCTTTCGATACTCTCTTTTCTCTGGCATTTGTTACGTAGGTAGCCCACTACCTTTAAACAAAAGACGCTGATCTTAGGAACTATGGTCAAGGACAGAGTCGTACTTGTTGTAAGAGATGGGTGGGGATATAGTGATGAAAAAAAGGGAAACGCTGTTTATCTAGCAAATACACCCAACAATGATTGCTATCTAAAAAAATATCCTTGGGCTCTCCTAAAATGTACTGGGAACTCTGTTGGACTGCCCGAGGGGACTCAGGGAGGGAGTGAGCCTGGGCACTTGACCATGGGCGCAGGTCGAATTGTATGGCAGCCATTTGAGAAAATAAATCAGAGTATTCGAGATAGGAGTTTTTACGAGAAGAAAGAATTCTTAAAGTCAATAGAAAGTTGCCGAGAGAGGGGAAGTAAGCTTCACTTAGCGGGGCTTTTCAGTGACCAGGGTATACATGGGACAATAGAACACCTTTATGCTTTGCTAGAATTATGCAGGAGAGAAGAGTTTAGCAGAGTATTTCTTCACTGTTTTCTTGATGGAAGGGACGTCCCAGAGAGGAGTGCAATAAAATTTTTCAGAGAAACATATGAAGTGATAAAGAGGAAAGGTTTGGGTTCCTATGCTTCTGTTGTGGGTAGGTATTATGCTATGGACAGGGATAATAACTGGGATCGGACAAGGAAAGCTTATGATCTTTTGACCTTGGGTAAAGGAATAGAGGTTAGAGATCCCATAGAAGCTTTAAATCATGTATATGAGAGAGATGAAGAGCTTACAGATTATTACATAGAACCTATTGTAGTTATTGACAAATCAGGGAGCCCGGTTGCACTGGTTGAAGAAGGTGATAGCTTTATCCTATGGAATTTTAGGAGTGATAGAGCCCGTCAGATAACTTATGCATTAACACAGGATGATTTTGAACAATTTAATAGGGAAAAATTTCAAGAAATACATTATGTTTGTATGAGTGTATATGACTGGGATCTTGAGCTTCCAGTTGCGTTTCCTCAGGATCAAGTTCAGAAGAATCTGGGTTTAGTCTTGAGTGAGTACGGTTTAAATCAGCTGAGGATCGCAGAAACTGAGAAGTATGCTCATGTTACGTATTTCTTCAACAGTCAGATCGAAGACCCATATCCTGGAGAGGATAGAATCCTGGTTCCTAGTCCTAAGGTACCGAGTTATGAGGATAAACCTGAGATGAGTGCTTATGAGATAACTGAGAAGTTGCTGCCTGAGATTGAGAAGAAATTTTATGATTTTATACTAGTTAACTTTGCTAATGGTGATCTTGTAGGTCACTCAGCGAACTTGGAGGCTGGGATAATGGCATGTGAGGTGGTTGATGATTGCCTTGGGTTGGTTGTTTCCTCTGGCTTGGAAGCTGGTTATTCGATACTTGTTACTGGGGATCATGGGAATATTGAGTCTATGTTTTATCCTGATGGGGAGCCTAACCCAAGTCATGGAATGAATCCTGTTCCCTTTATAGTGATAAGTAGAAAAGAACGACTCCTTGACTGTGATTTGAAGAGTGGGGAAGGTTTGAGCTCTATATCACCGACGGTACTGGATATTATGGGGTTGTGTAAACCTGAGGAGATGACCTCAGATTCGTTGATTCTTTAGTAGAAGATTTTATACCTCGAAGGATTACTTTTTGAAGGATTGTTGGGGGTTCGCTGCCTCAACTCAATGTAAATGAGGATTATCAATGATCAGGGAGAAAGGGTTTGATACGGATCTATATTTGGATGCACAGGTGAAGAAAATCCTCGAGCGTGTAAACCAGTTTGATAAGTTGTATCTTGAGTTTGGTGGTAAACTTAGGTTTGATCATCATGCCTCTAGGGTTCTTCCTGGCTATGAGGTAGATACAAAAGTCCAGATGTTAAAGCAGCTTGGTAATGATATTGAGATAATCCATTGTATAAGCGCCAAGGATATCGAGGGAAGGAAAGTTAGACGAGACTTTGGTTTGACTTATGAGGATCAGATCCTGAAAGATATTTATGACCTCAATAAAATAGGGCTCGATATAACTGCGGTAGTTATAAGTCGTTTTAATAACGAAAGCTCTGCTCTAAACTTTAAACAAAAACTTGAGAACAGGTCAATAAAAGTCTGGATAAATTATGAGATTGAGAATTATCCAAATGATTTGGAGCTCGTCACTAGTGATGAAGGTTACGGAAAGCCTGAACTTGTAGAGACTAAGAATCCTATAATTATAATTACTGCCCCAGGGCCGGGTAGTGGAAAGATGGGGTTTGCCATGAGCCAGATGTTTCAGGAGAGGAAAAAGGGAGTGAAAAGTGGGTTTGCAAAGTTTGAGACTTTTCCTATCTGGGATCTTCCTGTTGATCATCCTGTAAATGTCGCGTATGAGGCAGCTACGGCAGATCTGGGGGACTTTAACTGTGTTGATCCTTGGCATATGGATGCTTATGGGTGTAAAGCCACCAATTATAATCGTGATGTTGAAAATTTTGGGATAATGAGAAAGATCATCGATCTACTGGCAGATCCGGGTGACCCTCTTTCTTCGATTAAGAGTCCTACCGATATGGGAGTTAACATGGCAAGCGTGGGAATAATCGATGATAAGGTAATTCAAAAAGCCAGTTACGACGAGGTTATTCGTAGATATTATAGATACCAGAGGGACTTTATCGAGGGAGCAACTAATTACGATACATTAACCCGAATGTCCGAAATTATGACGAAGGTTAGATTAGATCCAACTGATCGCGCTGTCGCAGTTGGAGCAAATCAGGCGATGCAGGATGCAAAAAATGATCCCCTTAAAGGCTTCCAGGGAAATTACACAGGTTCTGCAATAGAAGTCTATAAAGAAGAAGAATTTATTATCACAGGTAAAAACTCTCCGCTTCTATACTCGGAATCCGCTGCTCTATTAAATGCGGTTAAGTTTCTCGCTGGAATCCCTGATGAAATAGATGTTCTTTCATCTATCAACATAAAGTCGTTGATGAGTTTGAAGGAAAACATGGGAAATAGCGACGTCTGTTTAGATGTGAAGGAGGTCCTTGATACATTAGCTATAAGCAGTGTTTTTAATCCCAATGCTGCGGAGTGCTTAGAGGTATTACCTAAACTGAAAGGATGCGAGATGCACTCCACACATATTATGAAACCGGGTTGTGAGAACCCTCTAAAAAGCCTCGGGGTAAATCTTACAATGGACCCTAGACTACCAATACAACTATAGAACCCAAAATTTTAGGTAACTTACCCTAGATCAATCTGTCGAATCATTTATAGATATCAACGTAGAGAATCCTGTTTATTGTGACAAGGTTACCGAGTTGAAGAAGTACATTTTTATCACAGGCGGAGTCTTGAGTGGGCTGGGTAAGGGATTAGTCACCTGCAGCATAGGTAAGATGCTCGAAGTAAGAGGGCTCAAGGTTACTGCAATAAAATGTGACCCATATCTGAACGTTGACGCGGGAACAATGAATCCATACATCCATGGAGAAGTCTTTGTTCTGGATGATGGTTATGAAGCTGATATGGATCTAGGTACCTATGAGAGATTTCTAGACGGGGATTTCAATCAGTTAAACAACGTTACCAGCGGGCAGGTTTATCAGGAGGTGATCCGGCGTGAGAGAGAGGGGGGGTACTTGGGTAGATGCGTCCAGATTATACCTCACGTTACAGACGAGATTAAGAGAAGAATAAGGCTGGTTGCCAGTCGGAGTAAGGCAGATATCGTCCTCGTGGAGAGTGGTGGAACGGTGGGAGATATCGAAGGTCTTCCCTTTATGGAAGCATTCAGGCAGATGCGAAACGAGGAGAAAAGAGGAGACACCCTGCTAACTCATGTTACACTGGTCCCTGTATTGGAGGCTGTTGGCGAACCTAAGACGAAGCCTACTCAGCACAGTGTCAAGGAGTTGAGGGCTATTGGTCTTCAGCCAGATGTTATCACTGCTAGGATCGAGTCAGGTCAACTGGATGTGCCTCAGCGACGAAAAATTGCACTTTACTGTAGCGTCGAGGAGAGGGCGGTTTTTAGTAGCGTCAATGTTTCTACATTGTATGAGCTGCCCTTGGTGCTCGAGAGCCAAGGTATGGGAGACGTCGTCTGTGAGTACCTTGAATTAGATAAAGCTGAGCCGGATTGGTCGGAGTGGAGTAACATGGTCAGCACCTTCACGGATCCAACAGATCCTGTAAAAATTGCAATGTGTGGTAAATATGCGGAACTGGCTGACTGCTACGTCAGCGTCAATGAGGCTCTCCGCCACAGCGCTGCTAAAGCGGGGTGTAAGGTAAGGATCGAGTGGATTGAGACTGAGGAGTTTGAGGAGGATCCTTCTAATCTCTGCATATTGGAGGATTATGATGGCGTCTTGGTGCCTGGAGGGTTTGGTAAACGGGGTGCTGAGGGTAAGATAAGGGCAATAAATTACTGCAGGTTAAATGATAAGCCTTTTCTTGGTATCTGTTATGGTTTCCAGCTTGCTACTGTTGAGTATGCTCGTAATGTTGTTGGGCTTGAGTATGCTCATAGTACCGAATGTGATCCAGATACTCCCCACCCTGTTATAGATCTTTTGCCTGAGCAGCATGAGGTAAAGGAGCTGGGAGGTAGCATGAGGCTGGGGTCTCATAAGATAGATGTAATGGATGGGACATTGATTCACAGGCTCTATGGTTCAGAGATTATTCATGAGAGACATAGGCATCGCTGGGAAGTGAACCCCAACTACTGGGAAGACCTCAAAGAGGCTGGTGCCATATTCACGGGGTGGAGTGACAATGGCATAAGGAAAGAGGTGCTGGAGATCAAGGATCATTATTTCTTCCTATGTACTCAGTTCCACCCAGAGTTTAAGAGTAGACCATGGGCACCCAGTCCCCCCTATTATGGGTTTGTTAAGGCAGCTTATGATAAAAAGGTGGGTAAGCCTCAGCCCGAGTTCTAGTTCCTGGCATAAACTATCTTACCATCTACTATGGTAGTCAGGACTTGGATTTCTTTGATTTCCTCTTCAGGGATCGTCAGAATGTCTTTGTTTAAGATTATCATGTCTGCGAGTTTACCTGGTTCTATGCTGCCCAGCTTTTCCTCATCTTTTCCTAGGTATGCTCCGTTCCAGGTATATACTCTGATGGCGTCCATCACTGATATGCACTCCTCTGGGCTAACCACTTTACCGCTGCTGGTTTTTCTGGTCACAACCTCGTAGATCTGGACGAAGGGGCTGTAGTAGGTCACGGGGCAGTCGCTGTTTCCCCCGGCGATTATGCCCATCTCTTTCATGGTTTTGTGAGGGTGGAGCCACCTGCTTCGTTCCGGTCCAAAGTTCTCTGCGTACTGGTCTCCTAAGCCGTACATGTAGCCTATGCTGCTGCTGGGGGTTACTCCTAGTTCCTTTATTCGCTTGAGCTGTTTCGGTGTGCATAGGCTGTTATGTTCTATCCTGTGCCTCATGTCTTTGCTTGGATACGTTTTTTGGGCTTTTTCTATGCAGTCTAGAGTCATATCTATTCCCCTGTCTCCAATGCTGTGGATGCTCACCCTGAGTCCTGCATTCTGGGACTTCTTGACCAGCCTTTCAACCTCCTCTGGCTCCGTCATCCATATTCCTAGTCCCTTGGTTCCCCTGTGCTGGGGCTCGAATACGCAGCAGGTTCCCCCTGCCCCGGAGCCGTCTCCCATTATCTTTACGGACATTATTTGGAGCCAGTCGTCTCCTACCCCGCTCTCTATCCCTGCCAGCTCTAAAGCGTCTAGAACGTCTCCTGGCTCTTCCTGGTTTACGCTCATCATAAGTCTCATTCTTAGCTGTCTTGTGCCTTCTTCTAGTAGCTGTTTGTAGGCTCTTATGCCGTTTTTCTTACTGCTGGCGTTGTGGGTTGTGGTGATTCCCCATTTGCTGAACTGGTTTACTACGTCTTTGTAGCTTTCTTTGAGTTTTTCTATGGTGTACTCTGGGATGTGGTCTCTTACCAGGTTCAGGGCGTTCTCGTAGAGTAGTCCTGTTGGTATTCCTTCTGGGCCGCGTTCTATCTCGCCTCCCGGTGGATCGGGGGTGTTCTCGTCTACTCCGGCTACCTCGAAGGCTTTGGTATTGACGAGGGCCTGGTGTCCTGTATCTGCGATTATGAAGACGGGGTTGTTGGGGGCTGCCTCATCCAGTTCCCCTCTGGTTATGTGTCTGTTTTCTTCAAGTTTTGAGTCATTAAAGTTGGCTCCTATGATCCACTGTCCTGGTTCCAGTTCTTCTGCTTTTCCTCTTATCTTGTTGAGTATCTGGGATATGTTTTTAACTGGGGGAGCCCTGCAGTCGACTTCTAGGTATCTCGAGGCGATGCTGGTGGGGTGGGTGTGGCTGTCGATGATACCGGGCATAGCCGTCTTTCCCTCCAGGTCGATTACTCTGGTCTGTGTTCCTGCTAGCTGTTGGATTTCTTGGGTGGTTCCTGTGGCCATGATTTTTCCGTCTTTTATGGCACATGCTTCGACTATTGAGTCGTCTTTGTCTACTGTTATGATCTTGCCGTTGGTGAGGATTAGTTCAGGCTGTGAAACGTCTCTAATTAAACTCATGATAGAATACCTGGGATTCATGATAATAAAAAATGCCATCAAGGACTATTCTTGGTGCCACTTTCAGTTTTAGACGTGCTTAATTCCTGCGTTTTTGTATATGATTTACGGCTTTCGTGTACAAGTTTGAACTTATAGGGCTTGGTTTTAGGGGTTCTTTAATCATTTCTTCTTATTTTCTATTTTTTGACGAAATTTTTTTTTGAGGAGTTTTCATCTATCTCTCCGCTTTAATAATATACTTCGGAATGACTCTTAATTTAACTTTGTTTGCTCGTGTTTTTCTATAGGCGTTTGGAATGGATTCGCTAGAATATTGAGGTAATTGAGTATAATATATGAACTATTCTAGGGACCTTAGTGTTGAGGTACTCAGGAATAGTGGGGCTATGAGTAGACTCATCAGTAGGGTTCCCATGTGTTTACCGATTGGATCATAGATGGGTTCCCCTTTAATGAATCCTGATAGGAACTGTATGAAGCTTATCAGTAGGTTGGGGATGATCCATGTTCTGTATAGATTTGTTATTGTGTATCCTGTTTAGCCGCTGAGTAGAATAGGAAGTCTATGCTTGCATCGAGGAAAGCGCCTTCCCTTGATTCTATGCCTGTTTTTCTGGCTACTCTTCCGTCGAGCACGCCTGCTATTGTAATGGTTCCTAAGGTGATGGGAGGTTCTCCTGCGACCGTGTAAAAAAGTAGAAAGGGTCCAAGAACTCTTTTAAAGGTGGTTAAGGGGTACCTGGTAAATTTTAGTTTATATACCGTCTCTCATATTGAGAGGGTATGATAGAAGAGGGTGAGTGGAAAACTGAACTATCATATAAGTTATCATCAGTCTTGATCTTGTTGACTTTAGCTGTTTCCCTGATTGACTTGTTCTATCCCCCGATTTTCTTCAAAGAGACTTTGTCATCTAAGGCGCAGGTGGTTGGACAGGATCTTGTTAATCTTTTTTTAGGGGGACCCGTCTTGGTTCTGTCCTTATATTTTTCTCGAAAAGGCTCGATAAAAGCCAGGATAATCCTTCTGGGGGTACAGGCTTATTTTGCTTATACTTTTCTTTCCTATGCTGTGCTTTTCAAGTTGAATCAGGGGTTCTTGTTTTATACGGCTGCCTTTGGAGTCAGTTTTTATGCTACTTTGCTGGATTTAGCGGGTTTTAGTCTGGAGCAGATCGAGATAACCGCGTCTAGAGGTACGAGAAGGAGTTCTCAGTATGCCTTAGCCTTCGTAGTGCTGGTT